>DATDCV010000710.1:0-13005 GCA_036524155.1 Verrucomicrobiia bacterium | reverse complement strand
GGCCACCCTGAGAGGTCACCGCGCGGAGAGTATAGGCCACGTTCGTGGTTTCATTGTTATAGATTCCCAAAAACCAACGGCCGCGGAGGTCGGGCAGCTCGTAGCCCGTGCGCAGGACGATCTGTTCCGGGGCGCGCCCCGCGCGGAAACTGCCATCGAAATAGGGCGCCATGCCCGGGGGCACGTCGCGCTGCAGCACCAGGTCGGCATCGCCGGTCAGGTTGTAGAGTTCGAACAGGATCCCATCCACATAGTTGGTCAGCTCGAATTCAAAGAAGAACCACCGGGGAGGCCCGGGTGGCGCCACGAATTGGTTGGTGAAGTTCGCGTTGAAGGCAACGCCATTAGTGAGCGGAATAATGACCGGATAATTACTGAGCGCGTAGCACGCCTGAATCGTAAAGGGCACGTTGGTAAACCCGCTGTTGAACACGCCGACATACCAGCGGTTGGTCTGAATCGCAAACGGTGTGCTGTTGGTCACCAGCAGAACGATGTCGTCGTTGGTCGAGGGCTGGCGGCTTATGTAATCGTAATGCGTCAAGTCCGGCAGCGGCAGGTGCTCGCTGACGACCACGGTTACGTTGCTGCGGAAGCCAACATCATTTGTGCCCGCACCGGTCAGGTAGAGGACGGCTTCAACCGGTGAAGCTCCGCGCGGCAACGCGTTCGTGGGGATGTCAAACTGGAAGTACCGAGGGATCCCGGCTTGCCAGACGAAATTGCTCATCGGCATGCAGTTGGTCAGCGACGTAATGTCGAACCATACGCCGTAGGCAAAAGAGATCGCGAACGAGTTCGGGTTCGTCACGGTGAGGTAATAAGGCTGCCCGGGAACGACATAAGGCAGCACCGCGGCGTTGGTAAAGAGAGTGCTGACGCCGGAGTTGACGGGAGGCCAGAAGAGGGCGGTGTTGGCCAACGACGGGACCTGGTTGGTAAGGTCGAAGAAGACGCCCGCAGTCTCCGGGCTGGTCATGGTGAGATCGCCGGCAAACACCAGGACGTTGGTAGCATTCGTCGCCCACTGCGGCACTTCCACAACGAAATTCTGAATGCCATGGGCAACCAGCAGGTTAGTGTAAGGGATGCCGTGCTCGAGGTGGATGACGGGGGGCGGGTTGCTGGGCTGGAGCACGAAATTAAGCTGCCACTGGAGCAGGGACGGGCTCACGTTCGTCAAATATTCGCCGGCCCGGGTGTCCCAGATTTCGAGCGCCCAGGTTCCGTAGGCATCTTCCCCATTGAGCGCTGAAAGAGATTCCTCGGGCAGGTAGTTTAGCTCGGCCGGCATCTCAGTGAGCGCGATACCATCAACAATCGTGCCCGGCACGAGGCTCTGCAGCTTCAGCACGAGGTTCGTTTGATCCGCGGTGAACGTGAACGACCGTTTTGTCCACTGGGAGTTGTCGCCGTTGCCGGTGTCCAGGAGAATATCGTTCAAGAAGACGTTCACCTTTCCCAGGGCGAGCTGAGGCGGAACACGGAAATCCGCTTTGCCGGCGACGCCGGCGGCCGCGATGGCGGCGATTTCGGCGTCGGTGAGCGCCCGGCCATAGACTGATAGCTCATCGATGAGGCCACGGAACGGTTGCGAATAATTGTTCCGGCTCCGGTTGCCGATGGAGACGCCCGGGCTGAAGCCCGGATCGAGCTCGGCGAAGGGGAACCGGCCAGTCAGGTCGTTCCATTGACTTTCGGAGAGCGCGTCCTGGAGCGCCACGTCGTGATCCACTGGCAACAGGTGGCGGCCATTGAGGAAGATTCGTAATTGGTTGGTTGGCCAGGCCACATTAGTCAGGTACAGCCCCGACTCGAACACCACCGCGATATGCTGCCATTGAAAGGCGGCGACCGGCTGCCGTGTGGTCTCGAGGGTAATCCCGCAGTCGCGCGCATCCTCGTTCTCAATATGGAACAAGACCTCGAGCCGGTCATCGGCCACGCGCCGCAACGCCAGGTAGTAGGGGTCGAGGCAATCGCGGCTGTCACCCCGGAACAGGATCTGTTCGATGCCGCGGTTCGTGCGCGTAAACGGCAGAACCCAGCCTTCGATGGTGAACGCATTGGTGAGCCGCAAGTTTGGCGGGTCGCCGATCTCGATCTTCGAGGCCAATCCGTTGGTTGGATTGATGATGCCGGGAAGATTCAGGCTGTTGAAATCTCCCAGAGCGTTGACCAGACCCTTGGGCGAATTGGTGGCGCCGTGCAGGAACGCGCCGTGGTTGCCACCGAGAACATCCCAGGCGCGCAGGCTCAGCGGCTCGATATCACCGCTCCACCAGCTCACGGCCCCGGGACCGCGCACGGAATAGGAAAGCTCGTACCGGCCGCCGGGTTTGGTGGGCAAAACGCATTGCACGGCGCCTGCAGCCAGCGCGACAGAATTGCTGCCGACCGCATCCACCAGTGTGTTGCTGAGCACAGTGACCGGCCCGGCGGCGACAGTCCAGTCCCGCGGTCCAAAGGCCGGGTTGTTCGTGTTGCCAGGCAGCACGCTGCCTGCCATGTAAACGCCCTGGGTCACCATCTCGAAGTCGTTCGAGTAGATCAAAGTTGGCGGGAAATTGGAGACCATGTAGGGCCACGGCGCGAATTTGATGGGCACCAGCGCGAGGTTGGTGTTTTCGCTGAAATGGAGCAGCCCGTTGATGTAGTTGGTGAGCACCGCCGAGAGCACGAAGTCATCCAGCGCCGCGTTCTGGTCCAGGTTGGTGATGATGAGAGCGGTGAGATTCGTGGCGGGGCCGTTGGGGTATGCGGCGGTGAGGAGATTAGTGAAATAGATGGTATTGGTCTCCCACTGGGGACCGTTGGTCCAGTTTAGACCGTTGACGAATGTATAATTCAGCGCGCCGAGCGACGTCACGAGCTGGACCGAATTGGTGACGGGCACCCAGAGCACGTTGGTGCCGTATTTCCCGCGGCCGGTGGCCAGGTAAATCGCTTTGATTTCCGCGCCCGACAACGCCCGCGAATAGAGGCCAAACTCATCGAGGCCACCCTGGTAGGCAGTGAAGTTCGTCCCTGGCGCAGGGTGGTAGCCGAGGTACAGATCGCCCGCCGTGCGCGGCATGAAGTTTGTGCCTGAAACAACGGTGGCGGCAGCCGGTTGGCCGTTGGTGTATAAGCGCGCCATGCGCGAGGCCGCATCGTAGGTCAACGCGACGTGCTGCCAATTGCCGATGCTAATCGCGTTGGTGACTGTCGCAATGGTGTGCGGCTGCGAGTTGGTGTCCCAGAGGTTGGCGAAAAGCGCGCCGGAAGCGTTGGTGCCGGGCAGGCCGGAGAGCCAGAATTGCACTCCGGGCGGAGATACGACCGGCGCCGCCTGAAGCTGAAATTCCGACAGAATGAAATTGCCGTTGCCAGGGGCGCGGCCGGGACCTCCAAACGGCAGGGATGGATCCGTCAGCACCTCGAGGCGGACACCGGTGATGCCGGCCAGCGCGGTTTGCGCGGTTACGGTGTAGACGTCCGCGTCAGGCAGGAGCCCGCTGGCGAGGATGGAATTATCAGCGAGCTTCGTCAGCGTAGCCCCGCCGAGCGAAGTGTACGAGGACGGTTCGAGGACCACCCAATTGGCCGTCACGTTGCCGCCCTGCGAAAGTCCGTCCGCAAAAGTCGCGCGATCGTCCGTCGTGACGGAGAGCCGGAACCGGCCAATCGTATGAGGCTGGGAAAACCAGTAGCCATACTGGTAGAGTTTGAAGGTGAGCGTGGTGCCGCCCGCAAAGCCCACGTTGGTCGCGGTTTCAAAGGCGGCGGTCTGGGAGGAGATCGCTCCTTGAAGCGCCCAGCCCAAGTTATCGTTGGTAATCCCATCGACTGTCTTCGCGATCGAGAAGTCGCCCAGCGAAGTTTGGGAAAACGTGGCGGTCGGCTGCTGTAGCACCACGGAGGTCAAACTGCTCGCGCCCGAAGGCGTGCCAGTCCACTCGGCCAGCGGCGCCGCGGACAGAATGTTGGTGACTTGTTTCACCTCGAATGAATCCAGGTACATGCCTCCATTGCCCGGGTTCAAACTGGTCAATTGCAGCTTGGTGACGGGGCTGGAGGCCGTAAATACGATTGACGTGTGGGCCCAATTAAGGCTCCAGCTCTGATTCCGCTCAGCGTAGCTGAGGAGGATATCAGGTTGACCCGTCAGCGAGAGATCGGCCAGGGCCACAAAGTCCGGATAGTTCGGCAGCGACGGATTCGGGTTCTTGCTGTAGGCGAAGCTCAGCTCGTAGGTCCCTCCGACTACGGTGTTGATATTGGTCGAGATCGAGCCCGGCGCCGCGCCGCTTAAATCCAGCGCGTGAATGCCGGTATCCGGCAAGCCATGGAAGCCCGCGCCATCGGACAGGATGTCGACATCGCCGCTTTCGACCAACCACCCCGAAATAATCGTCCCGGCCGGCACACCAAACCACGTCGAGGCGTTTTCGAAACCGTCCTTCATGACGGTGATGCCCGTGGTCGTCGGCTTGATCCAACCCTCAACCGTGAAGCCCGGACGCTTTCCGACGTCGAGGTCGGCACAACCCGGCACCATCATGCGCGTAGCGACGCCGTCGCCGAAAAACGCCTGGTTCACCATCCCGCCGGAAGCGTTGAAGCTGACATCCCCGCTGAGCAAGCCGTCGAAGCCGCCAAAAATATCGGTGCCATCGCTGTCCAACGGCCACCAGGCGACGGTTCCGACGAGGTAGGGCGCGTGTGTCACTCTGAAGCTCAGGCTATAGGCGGTGGAATTGGTGGTCGGCAGGGTGTTGGATACGGCGCTATCACCCAGGATGAGCACGTTGTTGCTTAGCCACGGGGCCACGAGTTGCGGGTACACCACGGCATAGTTACTGAGCACATTCCAGCCGGCAAAGACCGCGCCGGGGGCATAGGCGCCAACGTCGACGTTCTCGAAGTTGTTGGTGTAGAAGGGCGTCAGGTTGGTATACGCGTAGACCGGCACTCCCAGGTTGTTGGTGACGGTGCTGAAGGTCCCGAGCCCATTAGTGGACGCGGCGCCGCGGTCTTCAAACAGCAGCACCCGTGTGCCGCTGGGGCTTATCAGCGTGATGGCGAGGTCCGAAAGCCGCGGGTGGTTAATTAGCAGGCCCACATCCAGCGCCGAAATCGTCATGTGCACCAGGTTGGTGATGTAGGCATAAGTCACGGCGTCGTCCGCGATCGGCACCGGTCCGGCAAAGCCCGAGATGCTCGAAGCGACCGCGTACGGGTTTTTGTAAATGAACGCCGTGATGCGGATGGTCTGGTCGACCGAACTGCTGTTATAGACGCCGATGTAGTAGCGGCCCGCGGTCAAGGGTGGGTCGTCGAAGATGGTGATGGGCAGGCAATCGCCCGGCGGGTTTATCGTCAGGTGGTAATCAAAATCCGCCGTCGTGGGGAGGGCGTCGCGGCGGACGTAAAGTTGCATCGGCGCTGAATTGCCCGAAACGCAGACCGTCAGGTTAGTCGCGTCGCCCGGCACGTCGATCGAGTCGTAGGTGAACGTGTCCGGTTTCACGACGCGCAGCACGCCGTTGGTATCGAGGCTTTGCGGTTCGAGTTTGATCACCAGGCGGTTGACCGCGCCTGTGCCTGCCGGGAAGCTGTTTACCATCGTCAGCAGCCACACGCCCAGGCCCTCCTCGCCGATAAAATCCTTCAGGCTGCCCGGCCCGTCCGAACGACGCGATCCGGGCACATCGCCCTCGCCATTGTCCTCATATCGGTAATACCAGTTGGTGTAACAGTTACCCGAGGGATCCGTCACGCAGGTGTAATTATTCAGCACCGTGAACTTCTGGTTGTGGCTAAGGTTTCCCAAAAGTTGACCGGGCAGCGTGTGGACCATGTCGAGCCGGCGCGGGTCGGGCCCCGGCTCCGGGTTCACCACGACACGGCGAACCCTGGTGGGGAAGATATCAAGGGCCAGCACGAGTGCGGCCTGGGGATTGGGCGGGGTGCCCGGCGGGATGATCGACGGCACCGGCATGCCCCGCATGAACTTGTTTCCGTTGGTGTCCGAGGTGGTGGGCGGCAAAAGGCTGAACACGCCCAGGAACGAATAATCCGCCGACATCTGGTCCTCGGACTTAATCCCGACGTAATAAACGGACCGGGGCGCGGCGTTGCTGTAAACGATGAACTCGGTGCCGCCGCGGGTAAGCGACTTGTCGGCGCCTGCGATTGCCGCGGGGTTCAGGTTCGTCAGGCTGGCATCGGTGGTGACGTAGAGATCGATATCAGCCTGGATCCGGCTGGCGTTCTCACTGTTCTGGTAGTTGGTAACGCCCATGCGCGGGACGGAGAGATTGGGCGGCAGGAAAGTGATGAAAGAGGCGTTGGTGAAATTAAAGTCGTTGGAGAGCACATAGAAGTGCCACTGGTTGGTCATGCCGACGGTGATGACGGCGTTGGCATTGGTCGGCACGGGGACGGTGTTGGTGCCGAGCAGCGGGGTGTTAGCGCCGACGTGCTGGTGCAGCAGCAACCCTCCGGAGACAGGATTCTCGGGGTCGCTCGGGAAACTGTTGGTGACAAAGAGCACGTTGGGAGCGTTGACGAAGACATCGAGAGACCTCTGCGCGAGCGTCAGCGCGTCCGGCACCGCGCCATCCCCGCTGGAAACCACCAACGCGTAATCCTGGGCGAGTTGGTCCGGGTCGGTGGACACGGCCTGCACGTTCACGCGATGGCCGATGACGGTGACCGAGAAGTTAGTGCCGCCGGGGTAGCGCAGATACACGTTCTCGACGTTATTAACCAGGTCGGTCTTGGGCGCGTTATTGGTGGTCCAGGGCAGAGTAAAATCGTTGCCGCCGTCGATATCATTTCCGAAATAGATGTCTCCGGTGTCCAGGTTCGTGACGACGAGGTCGAGGTCATTGACCAGCTTGACGCTGGCGGCGGGGTTGCCGGGCGGATCGGTCCAGGCAATCGTGACGCGGAACGCCTGCTCCTGCGCGGCCGTCGAGACGGTGAAAAAGCGTGTCTGGCTCTGACCCGTGGCGAGCGCGTTGGTGGGGCTTTGGTCGAAGAAATACATCGGCGACGCCGCGTTGGGGGAAGCCAGCAGGTTGGTCACGGCGGCCGGGATGCTGTTGGGCAGACGGACCTCGCCCCAGCCCTGGTAGTTAATGCCGCTCTGGACCTGGAAATCATACGCGCTGCCCAGCGACCGCGCGCCGTTGATCAACAGCGCTTTCATCAAAGCGGGACTGTTGGTGAGGCGCATCTTCTCCTGGAAGAACTGGGCCATCAGCGCCAGCGTGCCCGAGACGTCCGCGGCCGCCAGGCTCGTTCCGGATTCGTACCGGTAAAAGCCGCCCAGTGAATCGTTCATTTTGGCGAGCACCTGGAGGAAGTCGCCGTGGGTGTTGGTCAGCGTCAACACTGCTTGAACACCGAAATGGACCTCCTGGGGCGTGTTGTTGCTGACGGCGTATTCCCAATCGCCCTCCGGAGTCAAGGCCGCCGGAGGCACGGTCACCGAATTACTCCCAGAGTAAACCGTCGATGCGGGCGGCGGCGCAATTACATAGACCGGCAGCGGCCCAGCGGCATCGCTCGCCGTGATCGAGACCGTCAGCCCAATCACGTTCGGTCCCACATACACCCCGTCGAGCCAGGTATTACTCGGTGCTACTACCAGCCGGCTCCGGCTTTGGTACCAGTAATCGATGTCGTCGTAATAGGCGTTCGTGTCCCAGGTCGTTGAGCGCGTCGAGACGACGAACGTCCCCGGCGCCACCACGTCCGGCTTGAAACGCCCCCAGTCGCCTTCGAGGTGGAATCCAACGTTGCCACGGCCGGAAAAGGCGGCGACCTGGTTGCTCGAATCGGTGCTGGCAAACCACGGGGTTATGTTCGTGTTGCAGCGCAGGCCATTGGTGGAGGTCGGATCCGGTGTGCAGACGGTGATCGTGTTGGTGATGCCGCGGAATTGTTCGATCGCGCCCACGGTGATGACGTTCTTTGCAGTGCCCGGAGACTGGACGGAGTCGGCATTGCCGCCGCTTCCTCCTTCGTTGGCGCCGGACATGTAGACGTTTGCGCCGCCACCGTTGCCGGCGGGGAAGACGTAGACGATCGGTTGCGAGCCGGTTTTGCTTGGCAGCGAATCGCGAACCGCCGCGTCGTAGCTGGCCGCGGCGAGGTCGTAACCGGCCGCGCCGTAGGTCCAGGAGTTGTTCGAGATCACCGCGTTCGTGCGGCTGGCGGTTTCCTGAAGGTAAGAGTCGGTCCGGCCAAAATTCATCGAAAGGAGTTTAGCCCCGGGGGCTTTGCCGCGGAACTGGCCGTCCGTCGCCGGCATGATCGACCCTGACGCGTTGGTCACCGTCGTCGATTTTGCCCCGGTCCCCGCGATAATCCCGGCGACGTGCGTGCCGTGGCCGTTGTTGTCCACGCCGCTGGCGAGCGCGTCCAGCAGGACTTTGCCCTGGAGATCCGGATGGTTGGTGTCAACGCCCGTGTCGCTGACGCTCACCACAATGTTCGTGCCGTTCAAGCCCAGGTAGTTGGTTTGGGTAACCGAATCAGCCGCCACCGCCAGGGCGACGCGGCTGAGGTCGTTGGCCTGGACACGCTCGCGGGCCGGTTCAATGATCTGGACGCCGGGCAAACCAGCCAGGGTGACGAGGGAATCGGGCGCCGGCTGCACCTTGAGCACGGGGCCGAAGGGCGAGCGTTGCTGCTCGAGCACCGGAATGCCCAGTTGATTGAGCTGCTCCCGGACCGCCTGGTTCGCATCGGCGAACAGCAGCAGGTTCAGCAGCGCGCCCTCGGGCAGCCGTTCCTGTTCCATGGCGCTGACCAGCAGGCCCGACTTCAGTTTGTAGTACGGTTCATAGGGCAAAACAGCCTGGGTCAGCGGGTCGGCCGTCAACTGTTGAGCGACCGCGGCCGAACCGCGAACGAGGTAGGCATTGTTCGGGATGTAGGCAACGATCTCTGCCCCGGCGTTTTTGAGCGTCGAGCGGAAGGCCACATCAATCGGGCCGCGGGCCTGGACGATATAGCTGCCGGGGTCGCTTTGAGCGCGCAGCATGTCCGGGATCGGCAGCGCAGCAGGCAACGTGGTGTCGAGCAGCGCGTTTTCCAGCAGGATCGCATGGTCGCTACGGACCAGTTCGCCCAGGTTCTTTTGATGGTTGTTACTCAGCCGGTAAGAAAGCGGGGACGTGACCGCGTTGGTCTCGCGGGCGGCGGCCACCGGGGGGAAATTCAGGTTGCCAGGCTGGCTCAGCAGTCGCATCGGCGAGATCTTCGAATTGGTCATCGGTCGCGCCGTTGGCGCGGCGGCTTTGGAGTCGTTGGTTGCAGGGTGGCTGGCGGCCTTTTGCGCCGCCCAGCGGTCGCCCAGACGCCAGAAATAGGCTGCCGCCACGAAACACAGCACACTCACGCCGAACCAGATCCAGGGTCGCCAACGCATAAAGAATTAGTTAAGCAAAATCATTCGCTCCGGGCAATGAAATGGGGGGTGCAAAAAGTATCCGCTCAGTCTTGGGTCGGAGCGCCGAGTTGCACTCGGCTTACACGCGGCCGTCGGCGCGCTTAAGCCGATTAAAAATCGGCGCTCCGACCCAAGACTGAGCGAAGAACGCAAGGGCCTCCTCTCCCCCTGCCCTCTCCTCCAGAGGAGGAGAGGGAGAAAGCGACGCGTCTGGTCCCCCTCTCCGCCTCTGGGGGAGAGGGGACAGGGGAGAGGTGGTTGTCCTTTTATGCACGGTTCATGCCCCCAATGCGTGCGCCGCCGCGCAAGGAGGCCCTCCACCAACGTCCGAATCAGTTCCTCCCCCGCCGCTAGGACTTTAGTCCGCAGCAATATCCCATAGCGAGGCTTCAGGTTCACGCGAATTAGGGCCGGGTGCCGCCGGTTACTCGGGCGGCAGGACATTAAAGCTCTCGATCACAGTGCGCGGGTTGTTCGGCGCGCCGGTAACGCGCACAACCGCACGCGTGGCGACCTCGGCGGTAATCGTGTAGTTGGTGCAGAGGTTCGCGAACGGGCCATTGGGAACAACCCCGCGGAGGGCCGGCTTCAGCGTCTGGGCCCAGCAATAGATCACAAACCGCGGGTCTTCGCCCCCGCGAAGCAGTCCCATGATCTGCTGCGGAATCCGCTCTACGACGGCGTCGTTGATGATGCCGCCGCCGGTCGAACTAATGTAGGGCGACGCGATAGTAAGTTCGGGTGTGGCGAGCACGTCGCCCAGGCGCTGAAACGAGCCGTGCGGGAAATTCGTCCGCGCGTGGTTGATGCCATTAACAATCCTGACCAGCGGGGTGGGATTCGCGGGGTCGTAAAAGCCCGCCGGTTCGATGAACGTGCTGTTGGTGGCGTTCCGCAGCACGTTGACGCCCGCCAGGACGGCCGACCACGCAGCCAGGTTCGTCTGATTGACCGACAACCGTCCCATGGTGCTGTTGTCGTTGAGCGCGGTGGTGAACACGTCCATCAAACGCCAGTCGTTAGTGGGAAGCGAGAATACCGCGTCGAACATCCAGGCGTTGGACGCGAGCACGGAGGTGGAAATCACTCCTCCCCCCCAATTGGTTATCGCCACGAGGTTCCCGGTCCACTTCTTCCAATTGTCCAGGCCGGCGCTCTGCAGCACGTTGGTGGATTTGAGGAAAATCGTCTGCCACGGGGTGCCGCGGTGCACGCGGCCCAGCCAGCCGACGTTCGGGTATTTGTTGGTCGGGAAATCCCAGAAATCGGAACGCGTCAGGAGCGGGTCCTTGGCGGAGATGTCAAAGGGCGCAATGTCGGGGCTGCTGCGACCGGCCGAATTGCCGCCCCACGGCTCGAAGCGGTTGTTTATTTTCCCGATGTTGTCCAGCGGCGGATTGTGAGAAGCGAAATCGACACGATTGGTCGGCTGCAGGTTCAGGTCGATCAAATCACCCATCGTGTAATGAACCAGCGGGTCGTTGGCCTGCCACGTCGTGTGGATAAAGATGGGCCGGTAAGGGTCGAACGGCGCGTAAAAGACGTTGGATTTGAAAAACGCCATTCCCTGGTTTTCCGGATAGATCGGCGCCCAGCCCCTCAAGTTGTACCGGAACCCGTCCACCGCCTTGTGCGCGTCGTTTCCGGCGTAGGGATCCACGCTAAAGCTGTTCCAATTCTCGGTACCGTTGAGCCCGACCCCGATCTGGTTCAGAATGCCATAGGTGGGGCCGAGCGGATTGCCGTATTGTCTGGTGATGCACCACTGCGCCGCAGGGTCGTTGTAAGTTCCCGGCCCGATGGTGCTGCAGTCGGCTCCCTCGGTCAGTTTGGTGGTGAGGTCGAGCGTGCCTTCCGAATTCTTCAGGTTGACGTAATCGACGATGCGCTGCGCCTCCTCGTCGAACAGGATGAAACGCACGCGCGAGCTCAGGCTGAAGGTCCAGCGCGGCACGTAAAAGCCCATGCCGCGCTCGAAGACGTGGGTTTGGGGAATAAACCGCGGCGGGTTCGGAAGGTAAGTCGAATTGGTGAGGAAGAGGCAATTGGTGATTCCGAACGGCATTCTAAAGGAGGCTTGTGCCTGCCCAAAGTTGGTCCAGCCTTGCCAGGTTTTTGCGAGTATCTGGGGTGGTACCGCCGGTGTCGCCGCATGAGCGTAGTTGCTGTGCACCATCAGCCCGGTGTCAAGATTGGTCAGGGTGTCGAACATTTCAGCCGTGGCGATTAACGTCAGTCTCCGGGGATAGTTGGTGAAGTACGAGTTCCAGGCCTCCAGCGCGAAAGTATTGGTGATCGCCACCACGTACATTTGGTTGGTTTGGATCACGGGGCTGGTGTTGACGGGCTTGGTCGGGTCGCGACGGAATTCGAGCAGACGCGACAAATAAATGTACGTCTGCATGGAAAACTCATTGAAGCTCGGAAACCCTTGCTTGGCACCGACGACCAGAGGCACGCCCCAGACCATCAATTCCTGGCGCTCGGGACCGTTCGGGGGCGCCGTGACGCCGTAAGGCTGGAATGGCAGTTGGTTGGTGGGCATCTGCTGAAGGTCGACGTAAACCGGGGCGGCGCCAGCAGCCATCCAGGCGCGCTGCTGGTTAACGTCCCTGACCTCTCGGTATCCAGCGATCAAGACCTCGTTCCGAGTGGTTTTCCGAAATATCGGGCGAAAGATCGTCGGACAGCCGAACGGCCGATTGGTAGTCGAGTCGTAAATATTCGCCGCAAGCTGCAGCAACCGATGCACACCCGGGGTGTAGTAATTCGTCGGCCAGACCTGGATATTCGTCACGGTGAATTTGTATCCGGCATCCGCGAGGAGCCGGTTGGCGGCATTGGTAAAGAAGGCTGCCGGATCCCAGGGGTATAGATTCGTCTCGCTGGCAATGCCGTTGAAATTCGTTCGAACAAGATTGTCGTAGTTGAGGTTCATCTTGTTCGGCGGCTCAGGGCTGGACGAGGTGCCGAGCTGGGACAGCAGCCGGTAATACGTATACTGGTTGTAGGTGCCCAGATTCGTCGATACCGCCGTGAGGCGGTTCACGAAATCCGGGTATGTCTTGCTGGGATCAAGGAAGTCCTGCGGTGTGAAGAGATGGTTGGTGTTATCCGCGCCGGGCCAGGGACGACTCAAGATGGTCCGATCAGGATCCAGGACATATCCAGCGGCGGTCGTCATAATCGGCGCGGCGGTATAACTGTCGAACGCGTCCAACCCCAGGGCATTGCCGCCATTGGGAAACAAAGCGGCGACGCTGCCCAGCGCTTGCGGGAGGTTAACTAAAGGTGATGAGCCATAACGATTGGCCAGGATGCCACAAGCATCCGTGAAGGCATTGCCTCTTACAGTAACCGTGGGATTAGGAAGAGGTTGGTAGATGTAGCCGGCAGGGCCTCCCCAGCCGAAAGGGGTGTTCGTGTTCAGGTCGCGTAAAAACGCGGCGAGGTTGATTTCCCAAGAGCCGACGCCCTGGTTGCGGCGATAAGAGTAGTCGGGGCCGGCGACATTGAGTCGTTGCTGGTCTGCAGCTCCGTTGTGAATGTAGTTGACG
>DATDCV010000709.1:0-2393 GCA_036524155.1 Verrucomicrobiia bacterium | reverse complement strand
TCGATTTTTTGCCGCAGGACCTGACCCGCCCGCCCCAGGAGTATTCGCCAACAATAGGCTTCTTGGTATATGGCCAGATGTCAGCGAAGGCCATGATCCGAAAGTGGTGAGCAGCAACAAGGTGTCCGGCTTCGTGATGCGCCGCTCTTTGCTTATCGCGCTCGTAGAGGGTCGGAAGGTCTTTCACCTTGCCCCCCTGGCCCGGGCCGATTCCTTCGCGGTCCGGCCTGGGGCCTTATGCACTTTGGCAAATTCACCAGCTTCAGCCCGGCGCTTGAATTTTGCGGAGCCCTCCGGGGTCACATAGACGCGTCCGCAAATGTTGATCGTTTCCAGCATTTTCAGCTTGCGCCAGCGCCAGCCCGTAACCGGGCCAACGCCCATTTCGGCGAGCCACTTGTTCAAAGCAACAGGCGGTGCAGATATTGAACCCATACAACGTTGTCCTTTCGCTGAGTCCAGATGGCGGGGAAGCGAGGCACGAATCCGCTTGCACTTTCGCGTTTCGTGCTGCATCGTGAAAACGGTTCACGGTGGCAAATTCCTATGCACTCTGAACTCTTTGGCCCTGGTCGGTGTCAGCCGATTCAGGGCCGTTTCTTACTGGCGTCATCTTAGCACACGAAATGGTAAGAAGCGGTTATGGCGTGAGACGGTGTATATACGAATATCAACTCGGCCTCGGAAAAACCGAGAGAACGAATACGCAGTTTCTAAAGGACACTTTATTGACAGGTTCAGGTGAAACCGCACAACCGCGCCGTAAACTTATTTATGAATGATTACGGAGCCTTGTGCCACTTTTTGTGCCACTTCTGGATCTGGAAAGTGGCACAGCGGTAGGAGTGGGCGAAAGTCGATTCCATGCCGGTTTTACCGGGTCAACACCTCTCTTTCAAGCAAACGCACGCAAGCGCCTTAAAGGGCCGTTTTTAGATTTTTAAGTCCTGTGCGTCTGCCATTTCGCCACACCGGCGACCCTGGTTTTGCCCAAGTCTTTTCAACTGATCCGCTCCGCGAGTTCGTGTTACCCATACCATAGGGCAACGGTTCGACGCAATCAGCCAATGGTGCGTTCGCGAGAGACTTCGACGCGGGGTATGAGGAGTTCAAGATCGGCTCAATACTGGGGCAGGCGCCGAGGAGGCTGGCGTCACGCAAGAAACATTGGCCCGCATTACCAAGACGAAGAAGTCGGCTAACTCACGACTCGAAAATCACGCCCAGGATGTGCGGCTGTCCACCGTGGGACGCGTGGCCCGCGCTCTGGGCAAAAGGGTGCGGATCCAACTCCTTGAGGCAACCTGACGCTGTCTTTCGGTTGAGGGTTACGCGATCATCCGCGCGGGGCTGGATAAATGCCGGCGTGTGAAAAGCGATTTCCTACCAGTAACCTGCCAATTGACGCTCCGGCGTGCCCCCTGGTAGCCTCGCGGCATGCTTGGTGAGAGCAAAATCAATTCTCCCTCGCCCGCGCAGCGCTCAGTACATGCGGGCGCGCGAAAAGCAAAATCCTATCAGTAATAACGACGAAGGTGGGCAACAAAGTGGACGCGGGAGTTGTGCCTCAGTTTTCAATTCGGACGAAGGAAAATCACAATGAAAAGAAGCCTTTTTACTTTGTTTTTAAGCTGCGCTGCCATGGGGGCGTTCGCCCAAGGCGAAGTGCAATTCAGAAATTTCTACAGCCAATCGACGCCGCCCGTCGACGCGCGCGTATACCTGTACAACCTTGACGTCACTCCAGGCGACTACGCCGGCCTTCGCGCTGCCCTCATCGGTGGCCCCACCACGGGGACACCAGCAAATGTTCCTGGCTCCTGGTCGGGTGCTGGACCATTGGCGGCTCTCGGCAGCCTGGCGCTAATGTACAACCCAACGATTACTACGCTGACATGGACAGGGTTCAGGGCGGCTCCTAATGAAGGGTATGTCGCCGTCGTTAACGTTCCACGCACAGTGCTTGGTGTTGACTGGGGTGGGACCGCAAGGGTCCAAATGGTCTCCTGGTACGGTCCCTTTAACACGTGGGTTGAGGCGTTCAGCGCTTGGGAGGCCGGGACACCAGGTGTGGGTGTTGGGGCCTCGAATCCGCTAACACTGACACTGCCATCTGGGCCGACCGATCCGAACCTCGCGTACCTGACGGGTCTGCAATCATTCGTTGTGATGATTATTCCGGAACCCACTACGTTCGCTTTGGCCGGTCTGGGTGCTGCCGCGCTGTTACACTTTCGCCGTCGCAACTGAGATTCGGCAGGCCCTAAACCGCTCCAGCACGCCTTCCGAGACTCCGACAACGTGTCCGTTTTGTCCCTCCGAGCAGCGCTCATTACTGGCGGGCGGCCGCCTCGCCGAGGCGGCCGTTTCTGTTGATTCTTTCGGGCATTTCG
>DATDCV010000708.1:0-10662 GCA_036524155.1 Verrucomicrobiia bacterium | reverse complement strand
AAGCGACGCAAGCGCTCCTGCCCACGCGCGCTGCGGCAACCTGTGAGTAGTTGGCCACGCTTGCGCAGAAACACCTATCATAATGGCCCCGTCGAATACTCCGTCGGAGAGATCTATGCCTGAATTCCTAAAAGGCATTGCCGCTAGCCGGCGTCAGTTCTTTCTCGTGCGCCACTTCACGCAACACCAAGCGAGCGCCCGCCAAACGCGCCAACTTCTCCAGTTGGGGCATGGCTTCGGGTGGAAAACGCCCGATATTGTCATTGATGAGCGTGACGTGGTTCCGCCGACGGCAATCCTGGCCGTCCAGTGAGAGTGGCCGACCTCCTGGTAGGCGGCCCGGCGCGAAGTGCATGGCTGGCGCTTTGTTCGGGACCGTGCCTGCGCGCAGGACGTTCACAGCTCTACCCTCCGGATGACTTGTGGAAGGAATTGCTTAGCAACGCTGAGTTCCAGGTCAAGAGCGAGCTATACAAGGACGACCTCAGCTTGGCGAAAAACATCCTCTGTTACGCGAACGAACACCAGCCGCTTTTCCAATACCGCGTTAACATGAGCACGAACATAGGCGATTGCACCTTGCCGCTGACGTTCCAGTTCATTCAGTACTGTCCCACCGGGACCAAAGGTTGGATGCTGGATTTCCTGGTGCAGGGCCGGGTCACCTCCGTCAGGGAAGTCAGCGAGTTCCCGGGCTTGCCGCAATGACCGGGGGTGAACTGCGAAGCTACGGTAGCAAATTCGGAGAACCGGACCTTGTCGTGTTCGATATCCGGCCGAGAAGTAGCCTTTGGTTTCATAGTCTGCTCTGCAGCTCTGGCACGACCGCCGCTCGAACCGTGCTCAGGAAGAGGGCTTCCTCCAGCATTTCGAGGATATGTTGCGCGCCGGCGGCTTTTAGCAGATGCGGCCGGGTTCCCGTACCAACGAAGCGCACACCTAGTTCGCAACACGCTTTGAAGTCCCACACGCCGTCCCCAACATAGATGACATCGGTCAGGGACCGGCCAGCGCGCCTTGCGGCGAGTTTGATGATCTCAGAGCGGCGGGAACAGTCCGACGACGTCGCCATCGGGTAGCCCGACACATCGATTCCGGCAGCGGCAAGCTTGAAAGAGGTTGTTTCCAGCCAATCGCCCGTGGCAATAGCCACGCCGGTTCCAGGAAGCGAGTTCAGACGGGCCAGCAGGGCCACAACGCCGTTACGCGCCGCAAAGGCCGTCGGGTCACTGGCATGCACGTCGCGCAATCGTCGGAGATATTCATCGCGGATGCGTTCTTCCAAACCCATGCCCGTTTCACGATTTGCCGCTCGAACGGAGGCTTCAGCGATGGCCTGGGCAGTGATTTCAGGCAAAGAATCGAAGAATTCCTGAGTGGGGGTGAACCCGGTCACCTCTGCAATCGCCTCATCAAAGCAGGCCCAGTCGTGATTTTCTCCCCCGACGAGCGTGCCGTCTACATCGAAGATGATGAGCATATCACAGGTTGGGGCTAAGGGTTTTGGCGCCAGCAATGCTCCAGGCCTTCAGGATCCTTCCCCGTTGCACCTCATAGATCATAATTAACTCGAGGGTGCCTTTGCCCTCGGGAAAGTTGCGGGTCACTTCTTCATGGTCAACCACGATATTGCCCATGACAATGCGGCGGCGGAGCAGGGCGTGCAAATCGGGCTCTTTAAATCTTATGCTGAAACGCTCCCGCAACTGCGCAGGGCCGCTCGCCAAGAGCTTGGAGGGATGCTCGAACATCTCGGCGTTCTCGGCGTAGATCGTTAGAAGCGTATCGAGGTCCCGCGCGTTGTACGCATCCAATTGCCTTTGGACGACAAGTTCGGGGTCAGTACTTGGGCTTCTCATGATCATCTCTGGTCATCATTGCTTGCGCATTGCGGGATCGCCGAGCTAATTCTGCGCGCCAGTAGAGTCAACATCGGCCACCACCAAACGATTTTGCCTTCCTCGTGTCCGAGCCGGAGGGCGGCTTTTACGTGTTCGGAGGCCTTGGCTACCTCTTCAAGCACCTTCTCGCGGTTCTCTCCGGGTGTTGCCGCCGTTTCGAAATACCACTCCAAGTTGGGTTGCTTGCGGGTGTGCAGTTCGGACTGGACCACTTTCAGGCCGGCTTCGCGGGCCAAATCTTCGCAGGTTTTTCGTGACAGAAATCGGCCGTGACTTGGGTCACGCCATTTCTCCACACGGTGAAGCCAATCTTCAGTCTCGGGATCATTATCCGGCACGCTACCGTCGATGAGCAGAAAATGACCGCCTGGCTTCAGCACCCGGGCTGTTTCGCGAATGAATTTAGCAGGCGAACTGAAGTGGTGCGAGGCCACGCGCACCGTCACCAAATCAAAGGAGCCATCGGCAAAGGGCATTTCTTCCGCCGGGAACAGCCGAGTCTCAATCCTGAAGCCGGCTTCAGCGCACAGCTTCTGCGCGTTTTCGAGCATGCGAAGGGCGATGTCACCGGCGGTCACTCTCCATCCGTGCCGGGCGAGCCAGAGCGCGGTGTGACCACCGCCGGTCGCCACGTCCAGGGCCATGCCGCCGGGTGACGCTGACACGCCGCGCAAGCCCTGCTCCACGTCTTGCGTGTCGGCCAGAATATGCGACTTGCCGTAACGATCGCTCTGCCGGTTGAACTGCGCAGCCGATGCAGACTGCTTCACGTCCAGAGCGTTTTTGTCTTCAGTCTTCTTTTCCATGAGATTACACCTCCGCGACTAACCCGGGGTTGAAACCCGTTCTCGACTCCGTGGGATAACCTCGAGGGTTTGCCAAAACACGGGTTTTGCCCAGCGTGTAGTCGCAACAATAGTGGATATGCCCATGCGCGTGATAAACATGAGTGTCGTAGGCGGTCTGCCGTACTTGATCGCTCAGCGCTTTGACGTCTTTCATTGCTCGTATCTTTGTGTTCTCTGCGTTCTTTGTGGTTAATCTTCAGGCCTTTCGCCGTGCGGGGCCATCTTCACCAGTTTGGGATCGAACTGGCCCAGGATTGTCACAAGGTCCTTCTGGGCCGCCATCACCTCATGGATGTTTTTATAAACCATCGGCACCTCATCCAAACCCCCCGAGATCAGGGTCACGCCCTTGTCACGCAGGAAGGCATTCACCTTTTTCCACTCGAAGGTCTTGTTTGCCTGGGTCCGACTCATGACGCGACCCGCACCGTGGGAGGCCGAGTTCAATGATTCCGCATTGCCTTTGCCGCTGACGACAAAGCCAGGTGAAGCCATCGAGCCCGGGATGATGCCCAGCACACCCTCGCCGGCCGGGGTGGCGCCTTTGCGGTGAACAATGACTTCCTTCTCCACGCCATTGATGACGTGCTTTTCTTTCCACGCGAAGTTGGCGTAATTCACGGCCACGATGACGGTCGGCACGCGAATCTGGCCACGAACGGTGTGGACCGCCTCGTCCTGCTCGCGGATGGGCAAAGTGATCCACTCCTCCCAGGTAACCGGGCGGATGTGGTCCTCGCCCTCAATCTCGAGGCCTGTGGCCACGTTGGTGGCCATCATGCAGAACGCCTCTTGCGGCGTGCGCACGTTAATGGCCTGCCAGTTCCGGTTCAGGACCAGCACGGTTGCTTTGGTCAATATGTTGCTCATAGAACGTGATACGTGATGCGTGAAACGTGATTCACACATCCAAAGTCATGGTGTTCGTTCTTTGTTGAAATGGGCGAAGCCAACCGAGATTCCGATTCAGACGCACCCTATCTGGTAGGTCCGACATTGTCGCTCTTGAGGGCGCGGAGAAGCACTTTCCGGCCCGGAAGGAGGTCAAGGCCAAACGTCGCGGCTTGCGGAGATGTGAAGGTCAACGCACTCGAAGAAATTGGCCAGCCCATGCATCACTATACGTAAGTTCACCGAATCGACACCACAATCTCCGAACGCGAAAGCGTTCCCTTCCTTGGTGACAGGATAGCGAAACGCATCAGACTGCTGATCAGCGGCGTGCATCTCCTGGACCAATTTCGCAGCTCCCGCATAACCTTCAGCGGCCTCAAGATCATGTGCCTTAGCAATGAGCGCGAACTGCTCCCAAAGCAATTGCAGGCTGTGGGTTTTCAGCGATTTGTTCGAGTCCTCGGTGGCGAACTTGTCGATTAAGTGCTTGAGGAAGAGTTCGATCGCCTGCCTATAGCAGAAAAGAGCCGCATAGACGATATTTCGTCTATCAACCACATCTCCATCGCCCTGGGCTAGCAGCAAATCTCCCGCCCTCTTGTACCCTTTCGGCATGCGATAAAAGCGCTCCTTAGGATCGCACGAAATAGGTGAGTCAAACGCCCAACTGGATTCCATGAACAATCGGTCTGTCTCCAAGGGCAACCTGGAGTCCATGGGGTCCGCGTCGGCCGGATCGCTGCTCACGTGGAAAGCATTACCGAATTGAGAGATGGATGTCATATAGATTGTTGTTTCGGGTCTTAATTGGCTGCCTCGCCTGGTTTTGCTCCAGGTCCTCCGGTTTCAGAGACCGACGCGCTCCTGATTACGCTACGAGGCAAATGGAAATGGTCGCTCGGGAAGGTGCTGCCCCTCCGATTGCTGGGTGTAGGCCAGCCGTGATCCTGTTTCACCACCGAGCGGAAACGTTGGCTGCCGGGGCTGGATTCGCACCAGCATAGCCGCCTTCAAAGGGCGGTGTCCTACTGATTAGACGACCCGGCAGGGAGAAATGGATTAATGGATTGGCGGAGTAGTGGATTAATGCTAACGGACGACCGTGGCAGGTTTGGCCAATAATCCAATCATCCAATACTCCATCCCTCCAATCCCGAATTTGGTGGGCGAGAGAGGACTTGCACCTCCAAGGCTCACAGATTCTCGATCTGTGGGGTCTGCTATTCCCTCTGAACCACTCGCCCGAAAATGGCCTGCCGAGCCGTAGCTCGACAGAGCGAAGGTTGGTGCTCACGGCCGGAATCTCACCGGCAACCACAGCCTTCGGAGAGCTGCGCTCTGATGATTGAGCTACAGGAGCGGCTAGCGCCGAGCCATCGTGGCGCGGTGCCAACACATGGAGCCTCTCGCCGGTGCTGCCCCGGCACGGTTTTCTTACAAAGAGAACCTGCAGGCTGCTGCGGAGAGGCATAGGAAATGGTGGGCCGCCACGGTACTGCCCCGTGTTCTGCGGTTTAAAAGACCGCTGCATCACTCATTAATGCTTGCAGCCCATCCGAAACTGGATTTCTGGATTAATGAAGTAGTGGATTAATGGTGAAAACACAGCGCGCCTCACGCTGGGTGCAATCCAACAATCCAATTATCCAGGAATCCATCAATGCATTCAGGTTTGGTCGCAATCCCGAGTGCTGCCCTCGGCGCAGCTGGCTTATGAAACCGGCTTGAGCGCTGGCTCGATTGCGGTCAAAAATCCTGCGGATTTTTGAATACATTTTTTCACGGAGTGAAAAAATAAATGGTCGGCGCGAGACGACTTGCACGTCCAAGGCTGCCTGATTCTGAGTCAGGTGGGTCTGCTTTTCCCCGTGAACCACGCGCCGGGCAGAAATGGGGTGATGGATTGGTGGGGTATTGGATTGATGGTGCGGACGCTGCCGGGATCTGGTCCAACTCAACAATCCATTAATCCAACAATCCATCACTCCAGTCGGATTTGGTGTCCCCAGCCGGACTCTCACCAGCAACCTGGAGTTTAGGACACTCCCGCTCTGTGCTTTGAGCTATGGGGACAAGGAAACGAACCCCTGGTTGGTCTCTTCCACCAACTCACCCCCGCGCCATTGAACTAAAACATGACTCCACCACGTCAGAATTCCGGAACATTGGGGCGTGTAAACAATGCCCGGTTCGTTGCTGGCAGCGGGGCGCTCGATCTACTTCGCGTTCAGGGGTTCAAAAGTGGTACGCGCGCCCGGTAACGCTCCGGGTCCAGGCACTCATCTAGTGCGATGCGAGGTATAAGCTCGCCGGTTCTCTTTGAACTACGCGCGCAGCAGGAAGGGATTGGTGGATTATTGGATGAACGGATTAATGGGGATCTCTTACGCGAACCGACTTGCGGCACATTAATCCAGCAATCCCTTACTCCAAGAATCCATTCCCAAAATGGTCCGCGTGGCAGGAGTTGCACCTGCAACCTTCCCGGTTTGAGCGGGACGCCTCTTCATTGGGCTACACGCGGCTGGTGCTCCCGGTCAGGATTGCACTGACACTAAACGGGGTTTAAGTCCGTTGCCTCTGCCTTGGGCTACGGGAGCAAGCAGAAATGGGGTATTGGATTCTTGGAGTAGTGGATTAATGGAGCGAGCCGGGTTGCGGACTCTTCAATAATCCAGCAATCCATTACTCCACCACTCCAATTCGAAGTTGGTGCCGCGTGAGGGATTTCCACCCCCAACCTCTCCGTCCTGAGCGGAGCGCCTCTTGTAGTTGGGCCAACGCGGCGAAATGGTACTCCCGGCAGGAATCTCACCTGCAACCGCGACGTTCGAAGCGTCGCACTCTGATATTTTGAGCTACGGGAGCATTAAGGATCTGGAGCCAGCGGAGAGACTTGCACTCTCGTGGGGCGATTCGCCCGGCAGTTTACGAAACTGCTGCTGTCGCTGCTGAGCCACGCCGGCAAAATTTACTCCGTAAATTTTGATATATTTTTTTACGGAGTAAAAAAATCGCGACACGAAGGCGGAGTTGAACCGCCGCAGCCAGGACTGTGAGGTCCTGACCGACACCGGGATTTCGCGTCGCGTGAAAATGGAACCGCTAATCTGCGCTAATTGACGCTAATATCGTTTCGGGGCGGATCGGTTCGAAGTGGGTGCTGCGCTGGGACGATGAATTCTGAGAGAATGAATCGCCTCCATTCGAGCGTTCCTTTGTGGCCGAAATTGACGAGGTAGCCAACGGGTTGGCGCGCTATGCGCATGTAGTTCAGGAGTTGAGCCTCATGTTCCGGCGCAAGCTCAGTGACCGCTTTGAGTTCCGCTACCAAACACCCCAACACAAACAGGTCCGGAATATACTGGTTCTTAAGCTCTCGGCCCTTGTAGAAGCATTTGAGCTCGGCCTTGGAGTGGAAGGCGATCCGGCGGAGCCCCAGTTCGATTTCGAGACACTCCTGGTAGATTTCCTCGGCCAATCCATAGCCCAGATCGTTGTAGACCTCGAAAGCGGCGGCCATGAACTGGTAGCCCTCGTCCTTATAGATTTCCGGTTTCATAGAAGTCCTGAGTTCGATTAGCGTTGAATTAGCGCAGATTAGCGGTTGCGTGCTGGAATGTCGACCGTGCGAGGTCTCTGCCGACAGATCGGGTTCAACTGAGGAAAATGGCTCGCCAGGCTGAAGCCTTGGCCAAAGCTGGTCGAGCATCGGGGTATCGCGCCCCGTGTTCCTGCTTGGAAGGCAGGCGTGTATCTCTCAACACCTATGCTCGGAAATGAAATTGGAGTCCCGTAAAGGAATTGCACCTTTCTTCGCGGTTTTGCAGACCGCTGCCTGTGCTGCTCGGCCAACGGGACTAATCACCCTTGGAGTTCCTCGTCCAATCTTCGAAACACTCCAGTTCTGACCAGGTCGCAAAGCCTTTGCAGCAGTTGCGTTCCGTTATCTACGTGTGTTTGCGGGTCTTTCGTGTGAATCAGCTGGGCGATGTGGCCAGCGGCGCAAACCAACACAAAACAGATCGCTTGCAGGACGTGACCACGGCCGATCTCTGCCTCGGAACTAATCATGCCGCTTTGGGTCGCATGTACGTTCTTGCTGAACAGGAAATACTCTGTTCGATAATGCTGATCCAGTTTTGCAGCCATCGCACAGTCCAGGGTGGTCCAGTTAAGGGTCTTGGTAATTCCATGAGCACGCCTCAGTTTTCCAGCGAGGTTTTGTAGCTCTGCAATAGTGCCGTCTAAATCAGCTCCGGAATCCAACCATTTGCCAATCCGCTTAATTTCATCTTCGATCTCCCAACAGACCTTTTCGGCTGCGAAAGGAGTATGTTTCACAGCGGCCACAAGATTGAAGAGAGATTCGAGCATGGACCGAACAACAATCGGTGAGGAATGGCATTTGCGTTCCGCTTCAAGATGAATCGCGTCCTCCGCAAGGCGGAGGATGGTAAGCCCGTGACGTTAAACAAACGCCTCACTCAAATTGTTCTCTTCCGCGCCGGCATATGCCTCTTCTATAACCGTCGCGAGGAGATTGTAACTGGCTTTAACTACTTCTTCTGCCGATTTGATCATAGACTTCTGAGCGGTTTCTGTGGGTTGTTATGGGGTTTCAAAGATGAAATTGCAGGGCGGGCGGGTAGTTTCTACCCGCCCGCCGTCGATCTGCTTACTGCTTAATCGCCGAGCGCCGAACAGAGCGTCATGCCTGGTCAACTTGTGGCGACGTTCCCTTCTGGAAATCGATGTACAGCCGCGCGTTTCCAGAAGAGGCCAACTGACGCAGCGTGGCCAGTTCCTCAAGCCGCAGCAGCGCCGGGTGGCTCGTGTAACCCGCGCTGATCATCCACGATCGCATTGTGTGGAACCGTTGCTGGTCGGCCGAATGCCCCTATCCCACCGGGGCCATAAATTCTAGTTGTTCTGCTCTGATTGATTCGTGCTCGGGACCTTGGAGACGAGCTTCTGTGGTTCGGTCTGTGGTCCAGGCTTGTCAGGCTCAGGGCTGACTGAAGCCTTCGCAAAGGCGGAGGCCAGAAAGTGGTCGACCTTTTCGTTGTCCACCAACCCGAACTGTCGCAGGACTTCCAGGTCCACCGGTCGCCCGGCCAGTTCCTTCACGGGCAGAAAATTGTCTATATGCTCCAGCACCTGCTCGTAATCGACTTCCTCGAGATCCGCTTCGGAATCATCCGCCTTTTCGTCCTTCCAATCCTCCCCGTCATCGTCGTCATCCTCCTGATTGGATTTACGAAAATACAATTTGGCGTCTTCCCGGATGAGGCGCGTGTCGCCCATCAACCAAACCAGCACGGCACCACCTTGAAGGCTGGATCGCGCGTTGGTGATCAGATGTGTTTTGGGTGACCGGCCAATGAGAACTGAGCGCATCAAAAGCGCCGTATCGGGCGATAGTTCGCCTGAGCCGATGATGTCGAGCTGTAGTTTCTCCGGCTTCCGGGCCAAGGCCTTTTCCAGTTGGCCAATCTGGTCTGCGTAGTCGCAGAAGAATCTGATTTGGAACTGAAGCCGGCGCAGGCTTCGAGTAGAACGTGTTTTCATGAATGGAACCCTACTTAAGCGAGGAGTTAAAAGTGCAGAGTGCAAAATGACGGACCTCGTCCCAGAGGACACAGGTCGAAAAGAGACTATAAAGACCGAAGACTAACGAATGGGAATCCCGCCGGCTCGTGCCAAGCCAAACGGCTCAAGCAGCCACGCCCAGTTCTCGCTCGAGCATACTCGCGAAAACCTTCTCCCAACGTTTTTTCTGCTGAGCGACCGACTTGTCGGGCTCAAGCCGCTTTTCCAAGCACAGACCTGAGGATGGCTCGGAGAACCGCAGAATCCGCCCGCCGTCGGCGAGCTTGAGCAGGAGCATTTCGATACTGCGTTTCATGGTGCTAATCTAATCTTCAAAGCCGAAGTATTCCAGCATTTCGTTGAGGCTCGTTGCAGATGCCATGCCGTAGCGTGCGTGAGCGGATCGGGCAGACTCCTCAAAATCACCTTCATTGAATTCCATGACCGATTCAGGCGGGTTCTCGGCCGCCACAGTCGCTGCTTCCAGAATCTCATGGTAGAGCGACACCGAAAACTCCTCTTCATCCATCCCCTCGCGCAATACAATGTGGAACTGATTGCCCTGAATTAGGGTTTGGGCTGCTGCTGGGCGGCCAAGCGGATCCAACAACGACCGGGATGTAAGCCGGACCTCGACGATCGAAAATCCGCCGCGCAAAGGAATGTTGCGAAATTGTGCCAGATTCAGCACGCGTGCATTCTGGAAGAGGCGCCTCTGCTCTTCAAGCACCATGCTCAAGGCGGTAAGGCAGGCGGAAGCATTCGCCTCCGCCTGCCGTGTTATCCTGCATCCTTGAACCGGCGGACAGGCATGAGGTCATCACGCCGCCCGCACAAAGTCCGAGATGACGGCCGGTACGCTGGTGTCGAAACCGACCACGTCCAGCATGCCGCGGTCGTTCGGGTCAGCCAGGGTGAAGCCGTTGGAGGTCATGCCCACAACGACGGCCTTGGCGTTGCCAACGAACTCATCCCGATACTGCCGCAGCGCCTGAGCCGGGTGGATCTTGCCCGCCCAGGTCTCGCTGTCGGTGTAGGTCACGAAGGCCGAGACCCGTAGCTGGTTGCGATGAGCCCAGACCATTGGCAGCGCGCAGTCCGTGCCACCCATCGGGATGGCCCGAACCTTTTCGATCACCGAATCCAGCCGCATGCGGGGCGACAGGGCGACCCGGGTAACACCCGATTCACCGCCACCGTGCATGCCGCCGTAACCACCGGTGCCGGCACTGAAAGCGATGATCTCGCAGTCAGGTTCCGTTGCGGCGGTGACCAGCGCCATTGCAGCGCTCGCCTCACGTGCCGACAGGCACGAACCGGCGATCATCGAGCCGTCCATCGAACCGCTGACGTCCAGGGCCAGGAGCACTGGCTTGCCGCACGGCACGACGTTCTGGAAGGTGGCGTAGAACGCCGCATCCAGGGCA
>DATDCV010000707.1:0-9630 GCA_036524155.1 Verrucomicrobiia bacterium | reverse complement strand
TATACGGATCGAAACCAACCGCTAACGCCGCCAGCGTGCAATCCTTCGTCAATAAACTGTAAGCCAACGACAGCATCGCATTGACGGGGTCGGTTGGCGGCCGACGGTTACGATGGGCAAAATTGAAGTTGAACGCGAGCTGGCTTTCTCCCCCAGCCCCTCCCTCACCCTGAGACAGGCCTGCGAGTTCATCTCCTGCTTTTATCATGCCGCTAAACTGCTGGAAATATTGGCTGGCCGCAGCCCCTTCCATCCCGAGAAGCTCTTCGATCGAACCTGCCGTGAGCGCGTCTTCGGCTGCGCGCTTGAGCTTCGCCACCGTTGGCTCCGGCGGCTCCAGATGGTTTCGCATGATCATTGTCCGATGGTTGCGAATCTTCCCATGCACGATCTGCCTGGCCAGACGCAGGCACGTAGCCTCGTCCCGTGCCAGACGGAATTGTTCCATCCGCAAAAACACATTCTTCAACTCGTGTCCTCGCGTAATCCCGTAAAACCAGCCGCCCATCGAAAAATAAGTGACCGGCACCTCCTGCTCGCATAACGCCTGGATCGCTTGTGTGGAAATCTGAATATTCCCAAACAGCGCCACGTGCGAGACATCCCGCAGCCGAACTTCTTCCACCACCCTCTCTTTGTCCTTCACCCGCAAAACCTCATCGCTGCAGCCCACGCGAAATCCCTGTGTGTTGAGATACAGCGGCCGATTATCATCCCGTGCCGCCATCAGCCGCCGCGGCCGTATGACGCCGCCTTCCGCATCTGTCTTATTGGAGCTGTCATCCTCCTCCCTGCACTGCCCGCTCTGCTCCGCACCGGCCAGCATCCGGGTTTCATCCGGCAAACACACCGGCGCCAGTGAGCAACGCACGCACTTGGAGGACTTCACCAACGGCGCCGGAATTGCCCCGGCGGCGACCCTTCTGGCCTCGACGATCTTGTCCCGAATCCACTTCTCCAGCTCCGCGGTGACCTCCAGCCGCACTCGTTGCTTCGTGCCCCGGTAGTAAATCACACCCTCACGGCACGCGTAGCCGTTTTCACGCAAAATCAGCACCTGCAACCCCAGTTGCATCTTGTCCGTCTCCCAAAGCTCATTCGCATCTTCCCCTTCCCTCGGCGCACCCGCCTTGTAGTCCACCGGACACACCTCAATGGAAGTAAACAGGTCGGGCTCCTGTGGCGCAGGCGTCCCGCCTGCGGGTTCATAGGGCGTCTCGCCCCGTGTTGAACTTGGCGGCGAGACGCCGCCACTACCGGCAGGCGGGACGCTCGCGCTACGACCCTCCGGTGTGAGGACGGCCCGCGCCTCCACCAGGTCCATCTTCGCGCTCACCCCCAACTCTTCCGAACCCATCTGCACCGACCGCGAATGGATCACTTCACTCTCAACCCCTGCCTCACCCTTTGACCCAATCTCGGCCTTGGGGCTCTGGACCTTGGAATCGGCTGCCGGTAACCCGCCGCTCCCGCTATCCACCCGCCGGTGCAGACTGCTGCCCCGCACTGTGTCGGCGCTCTCCACAAACACACCCTCCACAAACTCGTAGTAAAACAGCCGCGGACAATACACGTACTCGTTCAGCATCCGCGCTGGAATCGTCTCGCCAAAACTGCGCGCCCGCGCCATCGGCTCTCGCTCGCTCACATTCCCCGCGGGAGACGGACCCACGGCGGGTGACAACGCGGTGGCTTCGGGTTCAGCGTGGCCAGCGGCAACGCTTTGGCCTGGACCCTCCGCGCGCTCCACTCGGACAACGACTCTCAGGGTCGAACCTCCGGGCTTGCTCAGCGCCGCCGGACTGGGCCGGTCGCGCGTTTCTGCGGCCCGTGCGGGGAAACGATCGAGTCCACTTGGCGGCGCCATCTCGCGCCCCCCGAACCCATCGGGTATTTTTTCGTCCTTCATGCCATGCCGCCTTTGTAATAAGAGAACTGTCTCTTCACCCTCTGAACACCAGCACTCTCCGCGCCAGCTCGCCAGGGTTCCTACCTTTTTTGACAGCCATTGCTTAACGCATCATTAGTTAAATTCCTCTCTCGACACTCCGTCCCCGTCGCCTCACAACCGCCCAGGCTGACGAGCGGCTCGGAACTGACTTTCAAACCACACAAACAAACGTCTCAGGCAGAAACTTCGCTTCCACCCTCACTCCGCCGGCACGAACAGGCCGAGGCCGAAGTGGCACGAGTGTCCGAGGGCCGGAAAGGGCAAAACTTCCGACTTTTCAAACTCGACTTCAAGGAAAACGCCAATGCGTTGATCAGGTTCCCTACCATTGGAATGATCAGGCAGATGAACCTTGCACACGTCCCATTCCCGGCCAGTGTCGATTCGGCGAATCGTGCCGGGCGTCTGAACCCCGGCGTCTCGAAGACAGCGACCCAGTTGAAGCTCCGGTGAGTCGCCCTCCTTCAAGTCGCGTTCAACGATTTTCTTCCGATACCAAAAGCGAGGCGGGACGAATGGCGTAAATGATTTCCAAAGCTTCGTTGGCTCCACTCTCGGCAAGCTCCTCTGTACTTCGAGCAACACCGGACGGGCCGGATACCGACCGTCGGCCCATCGCAGTGCACCGACCTTCATCAATGCCTCGACTTCCTGTTGCGTGAAACCATGAGCGCACCACACCCAGAGTTCCTCAAGGAAGCCTGGATTCTCGGTTGGACGGGGAAGGTAGAACGCATGTTGATGGTCTCCCTGTAACTCTGGCGGACGGGCATGACCGCTGAGGGCAAATGAATCGTCACCATGTCGCTTCATCGCTTGGGCGCGGAATTGTTCGGCCAGAGACACGACGAATTTGCGTGCAATCCCAATGCGGCACTGAAGGGAGAAGCGGAGGAAACTTGCGACAGTTGGCCCGCCGGTGGAACGTGGTTTAGGGCGCGAAGGCGCGGGATGCCGAACTACCCAGCGTTTGGGCCAGCCTTCCGGCATCCGGTAGGAAAACCAGCGGGCGCCGTCCGGGAGGGGTTGCGAGGCATCGAGCAGGTCTTGCACGAGATGCGGGAGAGCGACGTTCGCAGTCGGTTGGGCGTTCCTCCGCTGCCACAGATCCTCGGCACGGAAGTCGTCGGGAGTTGGACAAAAAACGTCGCGACAGTCTTCGGCGATGCGGCGGCAGGGGCAGCCTTGCTCGTCCCGGACAACGGATGCGATCTCCTTTGCGTCACGCACGGGAGCATCGCACAGCACATTGAGTTCGCATACAGATTCGGCACGACCGAAGTAGCTCACATTCGAAAGAATGCCTTGAAGAATCATGCAGAGGTGGTCGCGCCGCTTTTCGCGCTGGGCCTCTGGCACAGCCAGCAAGTCATAATGAAAAAGCACCGGGCCAGAAACGGCGGCGAAGTGGTTTTCGTGACGAACGCGCTTGTACTCCGCTCGCTTCTGGTCTTCCGCCGCCGTGGCTCCATAGTTCGGCTGGTAGTGAACCGTTTTGGAGAACGCCACCTTTGGCAGTTCAATGTCGGGCAACTCGCTGCCCAGAGCATTCAGCAACTCCAGAAGCTCTGGGCTGGCTTGCTGCTCCGGGTGTCCCTGAAACCACGCTGCGGCGATGGTGCGCAACAACCGCCAAGGGCTTGGTGGCCATTCCGCCTCTCGCAGTCGGGCCGGGTTCACACCCCACGGGTGAGCGTAGTAGCGGCCCCACAAGAAGTGCAATGCAAGCGTCAACATGGTCAGGCGTAGAATTTAAGCGTCAGTGGCGAACGGTCCTTTGGCAACTCCGCCTTTTTGATGAAGTCATGAAGCTGATGTTTGCCGCCGTCCTCGGAAGACTTGGCGTCAACCAGAGCCTTGTAGTCGAACGGGTGATCGGGCGTTCGCCCATCGCACGTGTATTTCACGGCGCTGCCGGCCTTGAGCCGCAGTTTGCATTCAGTCCGAAGACTGCGCTGGATTTCAAACTCCGACAGCAACGTAGCGACTTTCCACAACGACAATCCGACGAGGAGATCGACGCGGGGTTTCCGTAGTTCCTTCTTGTCATCGGAAGCAAGGCGAAGGGTCTCAAGAAGGCCTACATCGATCGCGAATTGTGCCTCAATGTCTTTCGCAACTAGTCGCTCCTTCTGAAAGATCGCCTGGCCTGCGTCACCTGTGCCAATTGGGTCAAAGCGAACCCCGGGTACCACACGCTGTTCGCAGCGGTAACCCAAGATGCACGCGGTGAGCGCACGGGGCGACCGCAGTCCGACGAAGGTCAGTCGGTTCTTGATGGAAACCTGAAAGCCATGAATTAAGGAAAGTGGGTCAAGCTCCATTGCAAGGCGAAAAATGTTCGGGACATTCGCGGCTGGAATAGAATCTCCCTCGGTGCCAGTCGCCCGCAATTTGCGTTTGACGAAATCCACTAGGTCTTCGTCTGTGTGGTCTTCCTCAAATTTGCCCTTGGACTTCATCAAGTATTCGGAAGCGAAGCGGTGGCCGTCAATCGTGGACGACGTCTTGAACTCTCCATCAGGTTTGCCGTCGGCCGTCACTTTCAAGTACGGCAGCGTGCCGAGCGCCTCCTTGAGGGTACCGACATACTTGTCGGCCAAGCAAACCTCCTCCAGCAAGTTGGCCATTGCTGGTTCCGATTGGATGAGGCAGATGAGTCCCTTGGTTGTTTCTCGATCCGTGTTTGGATCCGGGTAGTAAACCGGCCCGACATCGGGGAAGCCTGTAGGCTGAATGCGCGGGTCGCCGTTGGAGGGCTCCAGTTGCGCGGTGATGAAGATGCGTCTGCAGCCGGCGGGCACGGTGAAGCCGCCGAACTCGAATGCGTTGTTGTTCATAGTCTGTCGTTCTTGTTGATGGTTTGCGGAAGTGTCACGGTCCGGAAGAGTCGGAAGTGGTCTCGCCAGTGGAGGGGAATCAGGACTGCCGCAGCCAGGCGCGTGGCGAACTCTGGCGGAATGACAAGTTCACCCGCTTCGGCAGAGACGATGTCACGTCCGGCCAATCGCGGCTTCTCACCTTCCGCTTCCTCGCCATAGGGATTACGCAGGCCAACGATGGACAACCGGCGCAGCGCCTCAGCGGTCGCTGCGGCCACGCAGTCGGGAGTCCGCTGGCAAAGCAGGGCCAGTGTGTGCGCCGCCGAGCAGTGCAGTCGCTCTGACTCCTGCTCTGTGCGAGGCAAGAGTTCCGTCTCCAGAAGGGCCCGCGCCGCCGCGTACGGCACTGGAATTGGTCTGGACGGTTCGGGTTCTTCGGCCGGGCGCACCGGCTCAGGGGAAGTCGCCGCCTTGTCCGCTGAGAAATGCCAGCCGACAAGGCTGAGGGCTTCGGTGTAGCGGGCCACGCGTTGGTCGTCCAATCCGCCGTAGAGAAAGCGCAGTATGGCCGGCAGTCGTGCGGGGAACGGGCTGGCCAGCGCTGGACGGTCGTCTGTCTGGGAGTCTCGATAGCGGCGCCCGAGCACGCGGGTGAGATCAAGGCAGAGGTCGCTGCCGCTCCAGACCGCTTGCGGCGAAGGCGGCTTGGGCAAGAACCAGCCGCGACCGCTAGGCTTCAGCGGCAAGATGGAACCGAGAAACGGCTCGGTTTCTGAGTATTTCCCATCGCGCTGTGGCATTCGCCCCGCAATCGATCCCAGCGCACGGGCAATCTCGAACTCCGGTTCTACCTCCAGCCCTTGCAGGGCTTCCATCCACGACTCTTGCGGTAGGGGTGGAACGAAAACGGGAGCACCCACCGCCTTCCGGAAGCGTTCCGAAACCGCCAACCGCCTGTTGATTTGAAAGAGACGCTCCAGAATCGCGAGACACTTGCGCGGTCCGCCCTCACTGGCTGCTTCCTCGACAGCGCCGAGCACAGCCGCTCGGTCGTAGTGCGGACTGCCACTTCCGCTTTCTTTGTGGAACTTTAACTGGTCGAGGAATCCAGCTTGGTCGATGGGACGAAGCAACTCCGCCATGTTCACGAATTCGGGCTGTGCCTTAGTTGAGACATACCGACCCGTGCAAACCCATGGGACGCTGGCTCCGACCATCTTCAGGCGGAACTCCTGATAACCGGCGAAGCCGGCGTCCACGCCTTGAGAACGGATGGCGCGGGTAAACTCGGCGGAAAACCTCGCCTCTCTGTCGGGCATACGTGCCTGAGAATCGAGGATGAATGACTCCAGTTCGGCGAAGGTCGCGGGTCGGTCCCAAACGGGCAGCCACACCGACGCCGCGAATCCCTTCAGCTTGCCTTCGTGGTCTGTCAGTTCTTCGTCGGTGGCGAACACGAAGGGGAAGGCTGCGAAGTTGCCGCTGCGTGCCCCTAGCAGGCGAGCCGCAGAGCCGCGCAGCGCCAAGGCGCCTTCGACTGCGAGAAGGTAATCCAGCGCGCAGAACGGAAAGACGTTCAACGTCCACCGCAGCCCGTTGTTGTAGGTTTCGATCTGGTCCGGAAAGAAGGGCGCTCCGGGAGACTTCACCTTATCGAGGCTGGCCGCACCGCCTCGCTGCAACGCCGCTTCCAGTTGGGGCTTAGGGTTGGTGCGGAAGTCCAGGAGGTAGCTCCAGAATGTGCGGAAAATCTCGGTATTGCCGGATTCCCCTTGGTTCAGAAAGGCTGGATTGTCGCCAATCTCCATCGCGTGCGTGGCGAACACTGCATCAAGCGCAATTGCCGCACGGTCAGCCACGATATCACGGAGACTGGAGTACACTTCACGCTGGTCGTGTAGCGGAAGGCCTCTTGCTTCTCGAAAGATGTGGAAGAACTGCCGACCTTGCTTGAGCGTTCTTTGAATGATCGAGTCGTCGCGCAGAACGTGCTCCACGACAGCCAGCACGGCCTTCTCACCTTCGGTCTTGACCTCAACGCGGCTGCTTAATTCGGGTGGCAAGTCGACGTTGGGATTGGTGGACGGGTCTTTCAGCGTGAAGGTAATCTCCTCGGCCACTTCGCCGCTTTCGAGGAATCTCTCGAGAGAGGTTCGACTTGAACCCGCAATGGCGTCTTCCAGCTTCTCACGATTCTTCAGGACGAAATCACGAAGCTTGCGGGCGTGTTGAGGGCTCCACTTGAGCACGAATTTCTGCTTCGGCCGCCTGCCTCCCATTTGAACAACCTCTTTCTGCAACTCGGAGGGGATTTGTAGGCTGTCGAGTTTCGCGTCCGGCTTCACGTCGAACTGAAGCTGCCCCTTCTTCCAGCGGTGTTTCCGAGGCCGCAGCCCGGCAGCCTTGAACGTTTCTTTGTTGGCCCAGAGAAACGTTGCCACGGCCCGGCGCGAGAGCCTGTAGGTCACCTCCTTTTTCTCGTCGAGTCCTCCGCCAGTGTTCCACGGAGAGAAAATTGGTGTTGGCCGGTAGCGCTGCTCGAAGAAGAGGTTCAGGTCCGCAAAGGTCGGATACTTGGGTGAACGCAGGTAGAACGTACCGTTCGCTGTATCCCACCAAGCTTCGGCCTTTCGGTCGAGATGTTTGTCGTCGGCACAGCAGTTCAGGGCGCGCAAGATGCCGAGGGCCTTGAGGGCATGGCCGAATACGTCGTGCCGGCAACCGGTGAGTGGAATGGGCTCAGGGGCGCTCATGGGGCTGGGTCTTTGTCAGTTGGAATGCTCACACGCTGGTCCGCCGCGCGGAACAGGGCCTCGCAATAGGCGAGTCGCAAGGGACCGAATTCCTCTAGCAGGCGAAGGATGCCCCGCGTCCAGCCTTCGGAACCGTCGCGGCAGCGGCCCACCTGCCGACATTCGATGGACAACGGGCCGGCGGACAAGGTGTGCCCGTCCACCGTGACGGGACGAAGCGTTGTTCCTTCGACGATGCCGCGGACTTCCTCGCATCCAGGTTGGCCGGCGTGCGGCTTCTTCGGAATCTCGTTGCGCAGCACTTTTCGCACGCGGCCGTGGTGGGACATTACGATGAATTCGGCCAGCAGGTCGAAGGATGATGGCTCGCGGCCGGCAGCGCGATGGTGCTGCCGCAAGGCCAGGGCCGACGCTACTTCATGGCGCAGGCCGGGCCGAAACAGGTTCTTCAGACCGTAAACCGACGCGCGCCGAGCTTCACCAGTCGCTGCCAAAACGCGTGGACTCTTCGCCAGCGAAAACTTGGCGAACGGTTTTTCTGATTCGACCAGCGCGACTTGAGCCTCACGAGCGACTCTCTCAACCTCTGACTGCCAATCGTCGTGAACCTTCCCGAAGTCATGCCACAGCACGGCTTGGAGCATGGCCGTGCGGACAGGATTGCCCTTCTCGATGCCGAGTTCATCGAGGATTTGCTCCAATGCCTTCCGCACCCTGAGCGTGTGACGTTCGATGGATTGCCACGGACCGTCAATCACTGAGAGCAAGTCGTCGTCACTGGGCAGTGGCGGCAGTTGGTAGAGGTCCGGGATGGCGTTGTCAGGCTCGCGGCCCGTCCACCCGTCGGTTGGAGTGTAGCCGCCGGCAGTTGTAGGCAGTAGAAGTGTGGCACCTGGATAGAGGTTTCGGTTGTTGACTCGTTGCCAGCCTCGCTCACGCCCCAGCCAGACGAAGCCCCGCCACCGGTTGCCGAAATGCTGAATGCCCCCGATTGGCACCGGACACAACTCGTTCGCGCCGATGTCGCCTCCGAACGGCGGCAAACTATCATCCCACGTGCGCCAGAGCACATAAACATCTGTCTCCCTGTCAGAGCCTCGCACAAAAGGCGACGCGTCCGTGTAGGCCAGGGAGAGATTGCTGTCCGTGTCAAAGAGGTCGAGCAACTCGTGGCGTTGCAGGGCGCCAACAGGCGGTTTGAGCGCTGCGGCCAAAGGCCCGACGAGCGCAGTTTCCAGGCTGGCCGGACTGGCGTCTTGCACGGGAGCAAGCGTGTCGATTGAGGATTCACACTCCATCCAGTCGTACGGGGCGGAACGCTTCGTGTTGTCGGCCACTCGCTTCTTTGCCGCTTGCTCGCTCTCACGAGCCGGTTTCCGAACATTCCCTAGCCCCAACATGTACGCTGCCGGAGTCCACGCCGAAACCACCGCTCCATCGAACCCAAATTCACCAGCCCGATTCAGCCGTCCGAGCCGCTGGACAACGCTGGCGAGCGGAGCCACTTCGCTCCAGAGAATGGCCGATGAAATGTCCACGCCTGCTTCGATGACCTGCGTGGAAATGACAATCTGCCCTGCCGGACCCACAGAGCCTCCCTTCAGTCGCATTAGGGCCGCATCGCGGTCAGGGCGACGAAAGCGCGAGTGAAGCAGGACAACTTCGGACGGATACGGTCCATCTTTCCGTGCTGCTCGGAGGGAGTCCAGCAAGGCGCACGCCTTCGCCACGGTGTTACAGATAATCAGCGAGCGTCGCGGAAGGCCCTCATGGTTTTGAAGAGCAGCAACCATGTTACGGTGCTCCTGCAAGATGCGGCTAACTGTGTCGCTGTCTTCGAGCTTCCATTCGCAGTCGACCAGAAGCCGCTTGGTCGCTCGACGCCGTTTCCCCAGCGGCCCAGAGCGATCGTTCTTCTCCTCGGCTGAAAGTCGGAGGACGAATTCCGAGTCGGGCGGCCGGCAGTCGCCGCCATCATTGCGCCAATCACGGGAAGCAAGAAGCTTCCGGCTGGCGGTCGCGGATACGTACCAGGTGACGCTTCGGTTTTCAGGCTCTGAACCGAAGAACCGCTTCGCTCCGGACTGACCAAGTCGCAATGCTT
>DATDCV010000706.1:0-5933 GCA_036524155.1 Verrucomicrobiia bacterium | reverse complement strand
GGCCGCCAACGACCAACTCGGCGAAATCAGAGAAGTGGACCAAATGGAACACCAGGTAAATCGTGATGGGGTTCATGCCGATCCAAATGAACGGCGTGCACCATCTCCTCCAGCCCCAGATTTCGATGAGCTGGTAAAAGGCCCCCATGAACACACACGCATAACCGGCCGCAACCAAAACGTAAGACGAGGTCCAGATTTTCTTGATGACGGGAAACTGCATACCCCAGAGGAAACCGACCACGATTCCGGCGACGCCGGCCGCGAAAAGCCAGAGCACCTTCCTCCGGCCGGACATGCTGCTATTCCTCAAGAATAAGCCGGCGAACACGCCCAGCAGGCAGGTGGCAGTCGCCGGCAAGGTGCTCAGCAGGCCTTCCGGATCATAGGCGCCATCCCACTTATGCCCCGGCAGGAACTGATAATCGATATGCTGCGTCACATTCAGCCCGTCCTCGAAACGCCCGCGCACCCAATTGGTCGTCGACAGGAACAGTTGGCGGGTCTCCGGACTTTCCGGCTTCAGGTTGCGTGCTTCCAGGTGTTTCGTCTCGAGGTTGAAATCACGAACGGGCACAAAAGTGGCCAGGGCCCAGTAACCGATCAAAAGCGAACCGCAAATTACCAGCATCCCGCGAAGCCGGAAGGCGCAGAAAATCAATGCGGTAAGGCAATAACACACCGCAATCCGCTGCAGCACACCCAGCCACCGGATTTCGTCCACGCCTTTTGAAATGCCGCCGTAGACGAGCAGCCCGAAGACGTACAACGCCAGGCTGCGAATAATAATGCGCCGTAACGCGCGCATTCTTCCGCCCTGCTCAATGGCTTTGCTGAGAGAAAACACCAGCGAGGTACCGACGAGGAAAACAAACAAGGGGAAAATCAGATCGTAGAATGCAAGTCCCGCCCAGGCCTTATGGTTGAGCTGCTCATGCAACAGGCCGGTGAACCCGTTGGGCCAGCCCTTGTACAAGCCGTGGATGAGTTCCTCGCCGCCGACAATCCAGAACATGTCGAATCCGCGCAGAGCGTCCAGAGACGTCAGACGGCCTGTGCCTGAACGCGGTTGACCGGGAGCCGGTACGGCCGGCGCGGTTGAATTGCTCATGTTGACCTGTGTTACTTCTGAATGCCGGCCGTTCGCCCCAATTCGCGGTGAATGCGGGCCACACGCTCGATCTGGCCTTTGGCCGGGAAGCGTTCGTAAAAGCCTTCGCTGCGGAAATCGCGCACCCGCTCAGTCCAGGGAGCGAGGCGGTCACGCCAGCGCTCGATCCTGCCGTCGGCCGGTTCTGCATCCTGGCCGGCGAGGTCGGCGCATACTCTGAGCATGCCTTTGAGAGTCACCGGCTTGGTGACCATGTAATTGTCGTTACCCCATGACTCGCCAAACACCTGCGAGGCGGCTTTCAGGAAATCCCGCACCACGCCGTAATAGCGCTCGGCGACACGGCGGTCGGCGCCGTCGGTTTCGATCCGCCGCCACTCCTGTTTGACCCAGCGGTGGATTTCGTTGAACAACTCGGCCTGGAGAATCCACTTCTCCTGTTTGCTGCGCCCGCCAAGACGATTGATGCGGTAACGCAACGGGCTGTCCGCCTCGCTGTAAAGCATCTCCACAATGCGCGCCGCGAAGCGCCGGTCCGGCTCAGCCCAGGAAACCCTTTCGTAGAGATCCACCAGGTGGCTCTTGTTGATGCGCGTCGGCGTCGAATTGATGATCACGAACATCTCCGTGGCGAAATCGTCGCTCCGACCGTCGAAAATCACGCAGGGTACATAGATCGACTTCGCTTCGTCGGGATGCGTCTGTTCGTAAAACTTCAACGCGGCCAACCGGTGCTGACCGTCGATGATGAGATACTTTTCTTCAGGATCCTGCAAGTGGCCGACCGTTTCGTCTCCTTCCTGCGCCCGGAATTGGAGTTTTTGCGGCGTGAACAGCAACACCGTTCCCGGGATCGGCGGCTGCGAAATCGCCGTCTCATAAAAATTCCGTATCGCTTTGACCTTGGATCGGGACACCGACCGCTGGAACGCCTTTTCGTTGCGCTCGATGCGGGAAATAAACTGCGCGACGTCATCCTCGGCCGGAACCTCCTCGGGCCGGATCTCCTCGCCCTCGCCGTAAAACCGGCTCATGAAACGCACTTTGCCCAGCAATTCCTCCGAAGGATAGGCGACGAAATAAAACACTGCGTCTTTCTGGCGAATCCGCGTTGCGATCATATCTGAAGCCCTTTCCGACAAAACCCAACACCAAACCGGGTCGGGAATGTCGAGAGAATAGCTACACCGGCCCACACCGAAACACAAGCCTGCGCGACACAGAGCTGATCTCCTCTCCAATTCCCCAATTCCGCGTTTCAGCCTTTCCGGTTTTCCTTCGCCCCTCCGTGTATTCCGCGGTTCCCCTCGTAGCTTCTCATCGCGTGTGGGGCGGGTGTGCCGCCGGGTAGGTCCAAAGGACGCAGAAAGCGGTAATCAGCGCGTAAACCGCTGCCGCGAGCAATGCCTTCCGGTCCCGTACACAATAGCTTGCCAGAACTGCTATTGGAAACGCAGCAAGGCACAAAAGATAACCCCAATGGATTCCATTTAACGTCTGCCTGACCGGAAGTGTTCAATTCCAGATGGCAATGCCATTTACGGTTTGCCCACTTACGCGGGAAGGACATCGCAGTAATAACCATATTTTGCCTTGCAACATGCAACATAGTGCCGGAGTGTCTCCCCATGACCGCTTCCCAAATCGCGGCGGTGTTTTTCTTCCAGATGTTTGTCATCCTGGGAGCGTGCCGGTTAGTTGGGGCGCTTTCGCGCCGACTGGGGCAGCCGCAGGTGGTAGGTGAGATGATAGCGGGGGTTTTCCTGGGGCCTTCGTTGCTGGGTTTACTGTTTCCCGGCCTGCAGGGAATGATCTTCCCTAAGGAGTCGCTCAAATTCCTGTATGTCGGTGCGCAGCTCGGGGGGGGGCTGTACATGTTCCTGGTGGGGGTGGAATTCAACACGGCGATGTTCCTGAGCCGGGCGCGCAGCGCGACGTCGGTGTCGGCGGCGGGAATGGTGGGGCCGTTCGTGATTGGGGCCGCGCTGGCAGCGGGGCTGGTGAATGTGCCGGGGCTGTTTTCGGCCAAGGCGACCCTGACAGAAGCGATGCTATTTTTGGGGGCGGCGATGTCGATCACGGCGTTTCCGATGCTGGCGCGGATCATTTACGAGCGCGGCCTCACGGGGACGGCGTTGGGGACGCTGGCGCTGGCGGCAGGAGCCATCGGCGACGCGGGGGCGTGGTGCGTGCTGGCGGTTGTCCTTGCGAGTTTCGGCGCGGGGCCAATGGTGGCGGTGAAGGCGATTGCGGGGGGCCTCCTGTATGCAGTCCTGGTACTAACGGTCGGCCGCAAATTGCTGGCGCGGCTGGGTTCGGTGGCGGAACGATCCCAGCAGCTAAGCCCGACACTGCTGGCACTGACGCTAATGCTGGTCATGGTGGCCGCGTGGATTACGGACGGCATCGGAATCCATGCGGTATTCGGCGGGTTCTTGCTGGGGATCGCCATGCCCCGCGGATTCTTCGCGAGGGAACTGAGGCGACAACTCGAACCGTTCGCGGTGGTGTTCCTCCTGCCGATGTTTTTCACGTTTTCGGGACTGAACACGCGGCTGGACATGGTCAATAACTATCAACTGGTGGCGATTGCGATGTCGATCATTTTCGCCGCGAGCCTGGGCAAAGGCGGCGCCTGTTGGGCCGCCGCACGCCTCACCGGTGAGGACAATCGCACGGCGCTGGCTGTCGGCACATTGATGAATTCGCGGGGGTTGATGGAATTGATCCTCATCAACATTGGTTTGCAGAAAGGGATCATCGAGCCCCCGCTGTTTTCGATTCTGGTGCTGATGGCGATCGTCACGACCCTGATGGCGACGCCGATGTTTGAGTGGGTGTATGGGCGGCACGCCCGGAAAGAAGGCGCGATTCCTTCGTCTGCCGTTGAGGGGTTGACGTAGGTGGGCGAATTTCCCCTCACCGCGGCCCTCCACGAACCGGCTCAAGAAATTCCCCCTCACCCCTGCCCCTCCCCGAGGCGAGGGTGGACCGGCGTCCACCCTGCAGATTTCTCGCTCTGGCGTCTGAAGAAACCGGGCGAGCCAAGGGCGGCGTAAGCCGGCTACAAGCCGGCGCTCCGGGCCCAATTCTGGTTGAAAAACGGGGCGGCGAGCCGCACTCTGGGAGCATGCAATCAGTTTTCACAGGACCGGTTTTTGTGGTGCGGGACAACATCGATACCGACCAGATCATTCCCGCTCAGTACTTGAACCTGGTGCCGACCATTGCCGAGGAATATGAAAAACTCGGTTCCTATGCGCTGTGCGGTCTGCCGGATTCGCTTTATCCAAGCCGCTACGTGGCGGAGGGGAAGCGGGACAGCGAGTATCCGATCGTGGTTGGGGGCCGGAACTTCGGCTGCGGCAGCTCGCGCGAACACGCACCGATCGCACTCGGTTCGGCGGGCTGCAAAGTCGTGCTCGCCGAGAGCTTTGCTCGCATCTTTTTCCGCAACGCCGTCGCCACCGGGGAGCTTTATCCTTGCGAATGCGCTGACCGGCTTTGCGACGCCCTGAAAACCGGTGACGTACTCACCATCGACCTCGACGCATCCACGGCTGCCGTGAAAGGCAGTGGAAAAGTCTACAGCTTCAAGCCGCTGGGGGATGTGCGCCCGGTGGTAGACGCCGGCGGGTTGTTCAACTACGCGCGCAAAACCGGCATGATCGCGAAGTAGACTCTTTACAGCTCCTCCAGTGCCTCAGCCGTTTGACAATTCGTCCATTCACTGACTCACTGATTCACTCATTGATTAGCCTTCTTCCTTACCCGCGCAATTTGAGACGCCACGCAGGCTTCTATAGCCTGCCTGAAAGGGCGGCTCTGTATCTGCCGCCCGGTCTGCCGCGCGACACGGTCCTGTTGCCTGTGGCAGAACGCCTGCGAGCTACCGCGGAAGAAACGGGGGTGCAGCTTGAGCTGGTCACCGGACCGGCGGAGCATCCGCGGCTGGCAATTCGGGCGCTGCAACGCTCCCCTGCCCTGCCCTGTCCGGAAGCCTACACACTCGAGGTCGGAGCAAAGGGGATCACAATTTTCTGCAACGACGAGGGTGGTTTGCGGGCCGCGGTGGCGACCTTGCGGCAATTGCTGCGCCAGTGCGGCCGTCGCCTTCCCCGGTTGATCATTCACGACCAGCCGGATTTTCCGCGACGGGGAGTGATGCTGGACGTTTCACGCGGCCGCGTGCCTAACCTCGACACGCTGATGGAGCTGGTGAGCCAGCTCGCCGACTTCAAGATCAACGAGTTCCAGCTTTATACCGAGCACACTTTTGCGTATCGGAACTACGAGCCCGTCTGGCGCGGGTGGGGCCCACTGACGGGAGAAGAGATCCTGCGGTTGGACGCCCGGTGCCGGGAACTCGGAATCGACCTAGTGCCGAACCAGAATTCCTTTGGCCACTTGCGCTATTGGCTGGAGTATCCCCCGTTGAAACGCCTCGCCGAGGTCCGCAAGCCCTACGAAGGCTCGGACGGAACTTTCCTGCGATATCCGACGACGCTCGCGCCAAACCATCCCGGCACGCTGCCGTTTCTGCGCGAGCTGTACGATGAGCTGCTGCCGCACTTCACCAGCCGGCGGTTCAACGTCGGCTGCGACGAGACATGGGACCTGGGGCGCGGGCGGAGCAAGCGTGTTTGTGAACAAAGGGGCAAAGGTCTGGTTTACCTTGATTTCCTGAAACAGATTTACGCGGAGGTTACAGCCCGCGGCCGGCAAATGATGTTCTGGGGCGACATCATACTACACCACCCGGAGTTGATTAAGAAGGTGCCGAAAGATGTAGTCGCGCTGAACTGGGGATACGAGGCAACGC
>DATDCV010000705.1:0-5407 GCA_036524155.1 Verrucomicrobiia bacterium | reverse complement strand
GGCCGCTTCATGCGGGGTGGCTCCGCCACCAAGCCGGGCTGCGATTGTGAACAGCAGATCTTTATCGGCAACGGCCCGGGCGGCATCGGGGAGCATCCCAAGTTTGTCCATCAGGTATTGGCGCGCCAGCACATTGCGCGAAGCAAATGTCTCGTAAAGCGGACCGGAGAGACCATTGCCGGCTGCCCAGCCGATGGCGAAAGGTATGTTCGAGTAACCCATGTACTGCGCCTTTCGATCGGGGGGTGCGGTCATGCCGATGTACTCGGAGAACTTTGGGCTGCAGATGATTTCGCCAATCGCGAACACAAAAATGCCGACCGCCGCGAGAAAGCCCACGTTGGTAAGTCCCGAAAGCACGAAGCCGAGCAGGGCTATAATCATCCCCAGCACCAGCGAGGTCATCATTTTGTATCGGCCAAAAACCCAGGACAGCGGCAACACAAACAGGATAATAGCAAAGGAATCGATGTTGATGAGAATCTCCGGCTTGGCCCCGCCCTCGGCGGTAAGAAAACCGCTGACCGTCGGTCCCAGCACCGTGCTCAGAATATGACCGACGTCACGCGTGTCGACCCACTCATCGAGGAAATTAGGCAGGAGGTCCCAGAGCTGCATGAACATGAACCAGAATCCCGACACCACCAGCAGAAACCGCAGCATCGCCTGGTCTTTCCAAAGAATCGCCATGGTCTCCGTGAAAACCTTGAGCGGTTTCTTTTGGCGGGCCTCAAGGTCGCGTGCCGGCTCGCGGAACAGAAAAATGGCCGGCACGAAATTGCACGCGGTGGCGATGGCCGCGCCATAAAAAACATAGCTCCACGTGGGGTGTAATTCGTTGCCGCGCAACTCAGCAGCAGCTATCGGGCCCAGGAAACCGCCGACGTTGACAACCCAGTAGAAAATGCCGAAGCCGAGTCCGCTATTGCCGGCGTTGAGGGACTTGGCAATCGAACCCTGAACCGGCGGCTTGAAAATCGCCGTGCCGGTGCCCACCAAAAGGGCGGCCAGGAGCATAGTCCAAAAACCGCTCGCGTTGGCCATCACGGTGTACCCCACGATATTCAGAGAAAACGCGACAAACATGCTCAGGCGATAGCCGTAGGCCTCGGCATAGCCACCTGACACCATGGGGATCAGGCACTGGAAAATGGCCCAGAGCATGTAGATCACACCCTTCTCTTTGTAGGAGAGGCCGATGCCCTGACCTTTGGCCGCGACCAGGTATAACGGGAGCACCGCCCGCACGCCAAAAAAGGCCAGCCGCTCGAAGGCTTCCATGGAATTTGCGACCCAGAAATTCCGGTCCATCGTGCTGACCTGGACCCGAAGCCCAACAGTGCCGCTGCTCGCCTGAGACATGGGCTGAGTTAACTGTACAGAACGAGCCTGTTCAATGGTGAACCACGGCCTCATCCGGGCTGAAATTATCAGCAGGCTTAAGCCTGGTCCTGGAAAATTCACGCTGAAGCCCACCGCGCCGGTTAGGAGGACTGTTTTTAGAGGTTTCCTTTTCTGGGTTTTTGGGTATTTGTCGGCGCAACTACTGGCGGCGTGTCCGCCGGAAACCAGATAACACAAATGAAACGACGCGAATTCCTGAAACGATCATTGGCAGCGGCGACTGTAGCAGGTTTGGCCGGTGCTGTTGAAACACGCGCCCTGGCTGCGGCGCGGCCTCGGGGAAAACAAGAATACTACGAGCTCCGGGCCTACCGCCTGAAGAGCGGCGCCAACCATGAGCTGCTGGACCGGTATCTGGAGCAAGCGGCGATTCCGGCCTGGAACAGGCTGGGGGTCAAGCCTGTCGGGGTGTTCACCGAGATTGAGCCGAAGGGCAATCCATCGGTGTTTGTTTTGATCCCCTACGCGTCCCCGGATGCGTTGGCCAAAGCCACTGCTCGTCTTAACGCTGACAAGGATTATCAAGAGGCGGGTAAAGAATACCTGCAGTCGCCCAAGTCGAACCCGGCGTTCGAACGAATTGATAGCTGGTTGATGCTGGCCTTCGCCGGCATGCCGAGACTGGAAATTCCGGCTTACTCGAAAGAAAAGAAACCGCGGATTTTCGAGATCCGAACCTACGAAAGCCACAGCGAGCTCAAGGCGCTCAAGAAGGTGGACATGTTCAACTCGGGTGAAATCGACGTGATGCGCGAGGTGGGGCTCGCACCGGTATTCTATGGGCAGGCGCTGATTGGCCCTAATCTGCCGCACCTCACGTATATGCTGTCCGCCGAAAACCAGGACGAGCACAAGAAACACTGGGGCGCGTTCGGCAAGCATCCGGTGTGGGACAAGATGAAGAACGACCCGCAATATGCGGATACGGTTTCGAAGATCACCAACTGGATGGTGGCGCCCACGGCGTATTCACAGATCTGAAGACAGCGTCGGACAGGCATCCTGCCTGTCTCTGATCATCAGCCGGAAACGAGTGTGAGACAGGCAGGATGCCTGTCCTCCGGTTATCGCTGGATTCTGGCCGAGCCGCCTTTGGCGAAAGACCGGACTTGGTCGACGGTCGCCATGGTGGTGTCGCCAGGAAAGGTGGTGAGCAGCGCACCATGGGCCCAACCGAGGTTCACCGCCTGCTGCTCAGATTCGCCAGTAAGCAGGCCGTAGAAGAGGCCGGCGGCGAAACCGTCGCCGCCTCCGACGCGGTCGTAGACATCGAGTTCGCACGTGGGTGCGACGAAGGTTTGGCCGTTGATCCAGGCAACCGCGCTCCAACTGTGGCGATTGGTTGAATGGACCTCGCGCAGGGTAGTGGCGACGATTTTGATTTGCGGATGTTTCCGGATCGCTTTGTCGATCATGCCGACGAACGCGCTCGGATCGAGTTTTGACTTCGCTGCGACTTCCGGACCTGGAATGCCGAGACCCATTTGCAGGTCCTCTTCATTTCCGACCAAAACATCGACGTTCCTGACGATGCGGTCCAGGACACTCACGGCCCGGTCGGCTCCGCCAGAGATGTTCCAAAGCTTGGCACGGTAATTAAGGTCGAAGGAAACAATAGCCCCGGCGGCTTTCGCAGCCTGCATGGCATCGATAATCAACTCTGGCGTAGTGGGGGAAAGGGCGGCGAAAATGCCGCCGCTGTGGAACCATCGGACGCCGCCAGCGAAAATGCTCTTCCAGTCAAAATCTCCCGGCCGGAGCTGGGCGGCAGCCTCATTGCAGCGGTTATAGAAAACCACGGGCGCGCGGACCCCTTGTCCGCGGTCGCTATAGACCGTCGCCATGTTGGGGCCTTGCACGCCGTCGTGTTTGAAATGCTTGTAGAATCCTCGGACGCCCATGGCCCGAACGCGCTCAGCGATGAGATCGCCTAGGGGATAATCCACCATCGCTGTGGCGATGCCGGTCTGGAGCCGAAAACAATCTGCCAGGTTGGCCGCAACGTTGAACTCCCCGCCGCTGACGTGGATTTTGCAGTCGGTCGCTTTGCGGAAAGGAATGATGCCGGTGTCGAGCCGGTGAACGAGGGCGCCTAGGGAACACAGGTCCAACCCGGCGGTCGAGGTCATGTTCAAGCCATACTTCATAGTTGTGGGCGAACTTCCTACCGCGAGCGAGGGCGAATGTCGAATTGATTCGAAGGGCGATTGAAACGGGCCAACGGAGTATGGAGTGCGCCCCGTTCCCGGGCGCGGCAATGGCGAGTTGCGAAAAAACGGTCTGAATGTCGCAACTCCTTTGGCGCTAGGTGGGCTCCGGCCGCACTCCGGCGGAAAGACTGAGGCTGCACGCTCGCGCGGAGGCGTGGCGCGCTATCTGAAGGGGCTGGGGGCGGGGCCACCAGGAGGTTCGAGCGCGTTGCGGGGAATAGTGATTGACTCACCGGGTCGTAGCCGGCTGAAATTGACGTTAGGGTTGGCCGCGCGAATCGCGCTTTCCGGCACACCGTAAATCATCCCGATGACCGCGGGCGTGTCGCCGGGGCGCAACGTGTAGGTGCGGCGGATGGGCTGAGTCGCGGTGGACGGATCAGGTGGCAACTGGCGACCGGTGGCCAGTGTGTTGGCTTTCATCTGGTCGAGTTCGAGTTCCTTGAGCGCGACGGCTTGCTGATCCGGGTCGAGGTCAGGGTTGTTGGTAATCGCATTCTGAGTGGAAGCGGCGGCCAGGTTGATTTGATAAAGCAAACGGGCCGATTCCGGGGTGCCGGTTTCTTCCGCGGTGGCCACCGCGTCGCGATAAAGCGGATCATGCAACAGGCGATACTCCTCGTAACGGCGCGGGCCCAGGGCGTTTTTGATGGCGTTTTCTTTCTGGGCTTCGAGGGAGCGCCGCGCCTGGATCGAGGCAGGGTCATCGCTGCCGGAAAGCAGTTGCAGGCGCTGGTCGATATCCTCGGTGTCGCGAAATACCTTGCGAAACTCGTCAGGGGTGGCGTTGAAAAACTGCAAGCGGCCGAGAGTCTCGCGGAGATTGTTGGCAGATTGAGAGTAACGCAAAAGGTACTCTTCAAGCTGGCCCGGGGGCAGAACGCGAGCCAATTCATCGCGAGTCTGCTGGTTGAGCCTGGCAAGTTCGACGGGATCAGCCGGCTTGCCGGCGGCGCGCTGGGCTTCGAGGTAGGCCTGGAGGCGGTCGTCCGAACGCGCGCTGATGCCTTGGAGGGTCTGTTTGGTTTCGGCGGACAACGCTCCAAGCACTGGGCCGTCGAGCACAATCGCGGGCCGCGACGGGCGTGGCAGGCTCACCATATCTGCGGATTCCCATTTGGTGCCCAGGAGGCTCGTCAGCAAGGCACGGCGTTCGTCATCAAGCGCGCGCGCCTTTTCGAGCGCGGCCTGGAGCACATTGGTATCCGGCTCGCTGCGCCACCATTGTTGCTCCGGGGTCACCAACTCCATCGCGCGGCGGTACGCATACGTGGCATTGACTTCCGTGATGATGAGATCGCGGATGGTTTGCTCCGGGCAGCCGAAGTAACGCAGATTCGCGATATAGGTGGAGTAATTGGTGGACTCGAGCTCTCGCCAGGAGAAGAGTTGGCGGCGCAACAGGATGTTCGTGGTGGTCAGATTGGTCGCGCCCTGGGCCGAGGCGCTGGTCGTCAGCGACCCGCTCGCGCCGGGGCGAGATGCCGATAGCCACGCGGCGGCCAGGAGAATATTGACGCCAAGCGATATCAATGCCAGAACGCGCCAGCGCATACAGCTATTTATCCGCAATTTCGATCCGCGGCAAACCCAAAAAAACGGGCCCGCGCACTGAATATTATACCACACCTAACTCCGTCGGGGCGGCAAAGTTGCCTGCCGGCGTTACGTTGGGGTGGACATCCCCCGGCAGGCGGTTAATCTCTGGGCCGCATGAAACAAAAGGCCTACGCGCGAGCAGGTGTGGATATCGATTTGGGCAATAAGGTCAAGTCGACGCTGCCGGCGCTGTT
>DATDCV010000704.1:0-5041 GCA_036524155.1 Verrucomicrobiia bacterium | reverse complement strand
ATTGGCAAGGGCCTTTCGGGCGGCAAAATCATCGTGTTCCCTCCTGAGGGCTCGACGTTTGTGCCGGAGGAAAACATCATCATCGGCAACGTGGCTTTTTACGGCGCCACCTCGGGTGAGGCGTATATCCGGGGCATGGCGGGCGAGCGGTTCTGCGTGCGCAACAGCGGGCTGACGGCGGTGGTGGAATCGATCGGCGACCACGGCTGCGAGTACATGACGGGCGGACGGGTGATCGTGCTTGGGCCGACCGGGCGTAACTTCGCCGCCGGCATGTCCGGCGGTGTCGCCTACGTGCTGGACGAGACCGGGGAGTTCCCGCGCCGGTGCAACGTGCAGATGGTGGCGCTGGAGAAACTGGAAGACCCGGACGAGATCGAGCAGGTCTGGAAGATCGTCCAGCGGCACCAGGCGTACACAGGGAGCGCGCGGGCGGCCAAGATTCTGGGCGAGTGGAAACAGATGGTGTCGGCGTTCGTGAAAGTGATGCCGAAAGATTACCAGCGAGTGTTGCAGTCGCTGAAGCGCGTTCAGGATTCAGGGCTAAGCGGGGACGACGCGATCATGGTGGCTTTCAACGAAAACGCCAAAGACGTCGCGCGGGTCGGGGGAGGGTAAATAAGTGAAGAGTGCAAAGTGTAGAGTGCAGAATGAAGAGTGCAGAGTGAATAATGCAGAATGAAGAATGCGGAGACAGGCCCGGTGCTGATGAATCTCCAATTGAATCTGGAAGTGATCAACTCTTAAGAGCAGACTAAATACCCGATGGGCAAACCGACAGGATTTCTTGAATACTTGCGTGAGATGCCGCTGGACCGGCCGGCGCTCGAACGCATCCGTGATTGGAACGAGTTCCACCTGCACATGGACGTGGAGAGCCTGAGGCAGCAAGGCGCGCGTTGCATGGATTGCGGGATTCCTTTCTGCCATACCGGCACGCTGCTGAGCGGCATGGCAGCCGGCTGCCCGATCCACAACCTGATCCCCGAGTGGAACGACCTGGTGTACCGCGGACTGTGGAAGGAGGCCCTCGAGCGGCTGCACAAAACCAACAACTTTCCCGATTTCACAGGCCGGGTCTGCCCCGCCCCTTGCGAAGGCTCGTGCGTGCTGGGCATCAACGCGCCTCCGGTGACGATCAAGAACTTGGAATTCTCGATCATCGAAAAGGGCTGGGAGGAAGGCTGGGTCAAACCCGAGCCACCCAAGGGTCGGACGGGCAAGAAAGTGGCGGTGGTGGGGTCGGGGCCAGCGGGACTTTGCGCCGCCGCGCAGCTCAATCGGGCGGGCCATTGGGTCACGGTGTTGGAGCGCGCGGATCGGGTGGGGGGTTTGCTGATGTACGGCATCCCCAACATGAAGCTCGATAAGGAGCAGGTCCTCATGCGGCGCGTCCGGCAGATGGAGGCCGAAGGAATCCAGTTCCTCACCAACACGACTGTCGGGGGCAATTTCCCGGCGGAGCGGCTGTTGAAGGAGTTTGATGCCGTTGTGCTTTGCACCGGCGCGACCAAAGCCCGCGACCTGCCCGTCGAAGGCCGCCAGCTCAAGGGCATTCACTTCGCGATGGAGTTCCTCACCAGCAACACCCGCAGCCTGCTGGACCGCCATCGCAACGGCAATTTCATCTCCGCCGAGGGCAAGGATGTGATCGTGATCGGCGGCGGCGACACCGGCACCGATTGCGTCGGGACTTCGTTGCGGCAGGGCTGCAAGAGCCTCGTCCAAATCGAGATCCTGCCACGACCGCCGATGGAGCGGGCGTTGGACAATCCCTGGCCGGAGTGGCCGAAGGTGTACCGGATGGATTACGGGCAGGAGGAAGCCGCCGCACGGTTCGGCGACGACCCACGGGTGTATCTCACGACCGCCAAAAAGTTCAGCGGCGACCCGGATGGCCGGGTCAAAGAGGTGCTGACGGTCCAAATCCAGTGGGAACGCAACGACAAGGGCCAGTTTGTCCCGAAAGAGGTGCCGGGCACGGAGAAGGTCCTGCCCGCGCAACTGGTGTTGCTGGCGATGGGTTTCCTGGGCCCCGAGCAACCGTTGCTCGAGGCGCTCGGGGTCGGACGCGACCCGCGCAGTACCGTGAAGGCCGAGTTCGAACGGTATTCGACCAACATCAAAGGCGTTTTTGCTGCCGGCGATTGCCGTCGCGGGCAGAGCCTGGTGGTGTGGGCGTTCAACGAAGGCCGCGGCGCCGCCCGCGAATGCGACCGTTACCTCATGGGCCGCACCAACCTGCCGTAGCGGGCAGGGACCCGAACGACGGGTCAAGGCACGTGGACGTCCATTCTAAGGCCGACGCTCAGCGCAGTGTAACCCAGGCGTTCTTCCACTCGCGCCGCTTCTGACCTGCGCGCACGATGGCTCTGGCCAGGGCGCCGATAGCGGGGCCGGGAAAGCGTTCTCGGTCGTAAAACAGGATTCCGGAATGGTCTTTTCCTTCACTGGCCCGCAGCGCTACCCAGCCGGGCAACGTGCGCCGGTCCATCGACACCAATACCCGGCGATCCTCGTGGCAGGCCTCGAGGAGCAAATCGTCATCCGCGTTGCGCCAGACTCCCTCCTGCCACGATGAGACATGCTCGGCACTCCAGGACGGTTCCAGCTTGAGCACGGCGGCCGCGACGTCCGCTGGCACATGCGCGTCCAGCAGCAACTTCACGGCAGAAAGGAGTGGTTGGGCACCAGGCGCGCGACCTCCTCCAACGGCCGCCGCCCTTCCTCGCGGCAAGCTGCCATTTCTTCAGGGAAATCCTGCGCGTAGTTTCTCGCGCCCGCCAGCAGCAAGGCCGGAATGCGCAACGCCCGAGCGGCCTTTTCGACAGTGCCGAAATCCCGAATTGCGTCCAGCGCCATCCACACTTGCAAGCGCGTGCCTCGCAGGAAGGCGGTCCGGCCCGCGGGGGTCGAGCGAAACTCCACGCCGGGGTGCAGGTCCATGCGCGTGCCTTCATCCACGTAGGCGGCCCCGATAGTGGCCGGGGGCAGCCCGCGGCGACGAGCCAGGCGTTCCAACCGCCCGAGCGCGCCGGTTTCGAGGCGGAGACTAAACGGTTTTGTCATACAACGTAAACATTGGCATGCGAAGCCGGAACAAGCAAGCCGGCAACGGAATGGATCCGTTGCGGGTCGGCCAAGCATCCGGCGCGCGGACTTCAGTCCGCAGCAACACCACCATCGCCCGGTCCGTTTGGAATGTTCAAGCCACGGGCTGACGGGCGTTGCTGCGGACTGAAGTCCGCGCGCCGGCTGTGCGGCCAGACGCACAGTTGATAGTCAAGAGGATTAGTGCTAGAACCGCCTCATGTCCAACCAAAGCCGGGTCTCCAAGCGTTCGATGTCAGGCCTCTACTGGTTTGCGCTGAGCGCCATCGCGGCGATGGCCTCGCTGCCGGGCTTTGCCGCTGACTCGCTTGATCATTGGTCCGCCAGAAATTCGGGGACTACACGGGATCTTAACGGGGTAGCGTGGGGAACCGGTCGCCATGTTTGCGTGGGCGCTTCGGGGACGATCGTTACATCGACCAACGGTTCGGCATGGCAGACGGTTGCTCCGGCAGTTACGAAGGACCTGTTTGGAGTCACCTACGCCGACGGCAGATTTGTCGCGGTCGGAGCCGGCGGCGCGATTCTGGCTTCCACCAACGGGCTCGACTGGGAGGTTCGACCTCCCGTGAACACGAACCAGCTTGACGCCGTCGCTTTCGGCGCGGGCATGTTTGTGGCCGTGGGCGGTTCCAAGACGATCCTGGTATCCACCGATGCAGTGGGCTGGAATCGGGTGGGACCAACGCTGGGAGGAGAACTCACTGGAGTCGCCTATGGCAACGGTATCTTTGTCGCGGTCGGCAACCAAAGATCAAACCCGCAGATAGTGATGACCTCAACCAACGGCACGGACTGGCGGGACTTGACCGCTTTTCAACGCGGAGTGGCTGCTTACGGAGTAGCGTTTGGCAGCGGCCTCTTTCTGGAGCTGGACGCCCGAGGCGTGATTTACGGTTCGACTGACGGGATTACCTGGAAACAGACCGCTTTCATGGCCGGAGGGAACGGGTCATACCTTTACGGCATCACCTGGGCGCAAGGCAGCTTCGTTGCGGTTGGCGGCGCGTACTCGGGAGCGTCGCGGAAAATTGCCACTTCTGTCGACGGTGTGACTTGGAAACTGCGTCTCGCCGATGCTATCGCGCCTGGTTTGCGGGCGGTGGGTTACGGGAACGGCTACTTTATTGCGGTGGGAAAATCCGGCGCGATTCTCCAGTCCGACCCGATCTTCACCCTGACGCCGGGGATGCTTACCAATGAGGGGTTCGAGCTGGAACTGGCTGGTGAAGTCGGTCGCAGCTACATCATCCAGGCCCTCATGGATCCCGCTCAGCCGGGATGGCAGGACCTCGTGACCATCACGAACACGACCGGGACGGCGCGGTTTACGGATGCCGGAGCGAGCAATGCCTGGATGCGGCTGTATCGGGCGCTGAGCCCTTAGCCCGAAAACTTCACCTGCTGCACGGGATGCCCGAGGGCTGGAGTGCCGGCATGTTGTCGGCTTACTCAGCCCAGACTATGGCTTGACGCTTGCACGCTTGCACCGGGTTTGACCCGTGCATGGACAACGACGCGCGCGGGCCGCCCTGGATGCAGGAAAGTCGAATCAATAGGTGATCGTCCCCGCGGCGCTCCACACGAAGGAAAGCGTGACCGTTCCGGGGTCCGGGCCGGGCTCCATGCCGGTCTGTTCTAACTCCATGATGTTGAATTCACCGCTGGCGTCCTCAAATCGGCCGGTGCCGCCGGTGATGATGCCCTGGAGGACCGTCGTGGGCGAGTCGAAGAAGATCTCATCCCCGTTGGCCGCGATGATCTTGCCTGCGCCGGCGCCTCCGAAGAGGCCCCACCCCAGGCCAACCGACTTGCCGCAATGGGAAGAAATTATCTCGGCTTTGGAATTGTAGCTGCCGTTGGCCAAATTCAGCACCATCTGGCTGTGGGCCTGCATTTTCACCGGTCGTGTAACACTGTTCTTGGGAAC
>DATDCV010000703.1:0-11336 GCA_036524155.1 Verrucomicrobiia bacterium | reverse complement strand
ACCGAAAAGTTCTGCACGTCGATCAGCCGGTTCTCGTCGCCGTAAATGTAGAAATTGAAGTCCCCGGCGGCATCGGTCGTCTTGTTGGTGAGGTTCCCGTTGGCGTCGTACAAACAGGGGCCAAAGGTCCAATTGGTCAGTTCGTTGCGGGTGTCCACCTGGAATTGGCTCACGGTACCGGCATTGGTGAGCCAGTTGAGGTTCCAGGCTTTGTCGTACGTGTAGCCCCGGTCTTCCGTGTTCACCGAGCTGTCAGCGACTTTGAGCTGCCCGATGTTGTCGTAGCCGTACTGGACGAAGGTGCCGCCGGCATTGGTAAAGTTCAGGCGTTGGCCGGCCAGATTGTAACCGTAGCTGGCCGAGTCCAAAACAGTGTTGCCGCTGTTCTTGAGGAACGTGCCGGTGAGACGGGCGACCGAATCGAACGTGTTGGTGATATACGAGGTGTTCGGGAGATAAAGCTGGCGCAGCAGGGTTCCGGGCGTCCCGAGGGCGTAGCCAAAACCTCCAGCCGGGGACATCACGTTCGTGAGCCGGCCCGCGGCATCGTAGACAAAGCCGTTCGTCCAGAGGCCGGTGGGCTGTTGGAGCGCAAGGGCCAGCCGGAGCCGGTTTTGGTACGAATTGGTCACGGTGTCGCTGGCGAACGGACCGTCCTCGGTCCATAGTTGTCCGCCGCTGGTGTAACCGTAGGCCGTGGTCCCGGCCGCGTCAACCATGGTGGTGACGTGGTTGAGAGCGTCATAAACGAACTGCACGCGCGGGCTGACCGGATAAGCGATATTCGTAAGGTTGCCGACGGCGTCATAGGAATACGCGGTGTTGCCCTTGGCAACGCTCCAGCGGTTGGTGAGGCGGCTTTCCGGATCATAGGCGTACGCCAGGATTTGAGTGCCAGTCTGGTCCAACTTGTTGGTGACGCGCCCGTAAATGTCGTAGCCCCAGGTTGTCGTGTGGCCCTTGCCGTCGGTCAGCGTGAGGAGGTCCCCCGCGGCGTTATACGTGAAGGTATTCGTTTCGTTGTTCGCATTAACCTCACTGGTTTTCCTGCCTGCGGGATCCAGAAAGTAAGAGCTGGCCATGCCGATCTGGTTGGTGTAGGCGGTCAGACCTCGAGCCGAATAGCCGAACTTCTCGATCCCACCGTCGGGGTAGCCGCGGGTCAGCAATCGACCGAGCAGGTCAAACGTGTTCGTAAGCATGACGCCGTTGGCGTCGGTCACGTAAACGGGCCGATCCTCGTTATCGAATGCGGTTGCCTTCTCCGTGCCGTAGACGTTGCTGAGGTTGGTCAACAGACCCTGGTTGTTGTAGGACAGATAGCGCGTGCCCCGGCCATCCCCGGTCTGAAAGATCTGCTGCATCGCGTTAGGCCAGTTGGTGCGGGTAAAATCGGGATAGTATTCGTAGGTGAGATTGCCCTGGTAGTCGTGCGCGAGGCTGATCACTTGCTGGATGGCCGTGCCCCAGGCGTTGGTGACGTACGCCGGGAAACCGCAATCGCAGTAGCCATACCGGGTGACGACGCCGTTGGCATTCGTTTCGGCGACTTTCTGCCGGAGCGCGTTGTAGGCAAAGTACGACCAATGCCCGAGCCGATCCTTCGTCGCGGTCAAATCGAGCAGAGTGTAAAGGTTAGACGTGGCGCCGTTCGGGTAGCCGGTGCCGGTGAGCCGCTGCAAGGCGTCCCAATAGCTGGTGGTGGTCAGGCCACGTTCATCGGTGTGGTTCTGAACCAACCCGTTGGCGTAATACGTGTAGGAGTTGGTGCGCGAGATTTCGAGATCAATGGACTTCTGAAGCCGGTTGAGGCCGTTGCCGCTTGGAACATAGGTATTCGTCGTTGTCAGCCCGGCCGGGCCGTGAATGCTGGTGACCAAGCCGTACGAATTGTACGCGTAAGTCGTTTGTTGATTCAGGGCGTCGGAGCTGGCGTCGGGCAAGTGGATGGTGTTGCCCGCGCTAAAGTAATTGCTGACGACCTGCTCGTTTTCCGGTCCCACCTCCAGGCACAGATCGATGGCATTGGACCCATAGTAGAAGCTGTTGGTGCGCAGAGCCACGGAGCCGTCCAGAGCTGTGTAAGTCCCGATGGTTTGCGTCACGAGGCTGCGCCAATTGCGTGAGAAATGCGTGTACCGGGTGCTCAGATCGGGCAGCACCCAGGCCTTGAGGCAGGGCAGGGCATTGGTGCCGATGACGTTGTTTCCTGAAGTCTTGCCGTCATAATCGTACCAGGTGATCTGCCCGGAAGTGCCCTGGGCGGTGCTGGGCGCACGCTCCAAAGACAGAGTCTCGGACGGATCAGTGCCGGTCGAGGACTGCTTGAGCCAATGGTAGAGCCGGCCCAAAGCGTAATCGCTGGCGGTCAGGTTATTGACGTCTCCGGTTTCCAGGTAATTCGTAGACAGGCCCGTATATTGAAAGGAATCCCAGTGAAAACTGTTGCGGTAGTTCTGGTCCACATTATCCAGCGTCCCGTTGCCCAGCACGTAAATCGTTGGGGTCGGGGAGTAGGTCGCCGCCACCATAAAATTGGTGCAGTCCTGGCGATAGAGGTACAGCTCCTTGCCGAGTGTCGGCAGCGTGACTTCGACAAAGCGATTGACCGCGTTGGTGTCTGTCGAGAAGGTGCCGTTGTCAGCATCCACGCCGCCGTAGCGGAAGGCCGTGCTCCCGTAGGGCGTCGTCAGGTTGGTGATCCATCCCCGGCGCGTGCCGGCATCGTAGGCGAAGGAGCTGCTCAGGCCGATCACGTCAGTCATGTTGGTGAGGTACCCCGCCGAATCGTAATACAGGAAGTTGGTGCGCGAGAACGGGTCGACCACGGCCGTGATTTGCAGGGGAAACGAGGCGTTCTTGTACTGGAGCGTCGTCGCGTTTCCGTCCGGGTCCGACACGCTCAGGAGCTGGACGAACGACGGTGTATTGCTGTAGGTGTAGATAGTGGTGTTGGCCGCCGGGTCGCTCTGGGAGGTCAGGAAATAGGTGAAACCAACACCCGCCGAAAAGAAATTCGTGAACTGACTAACCGAGCCGTCCGCGTAATCAATTTCATAGCCGCTGCTGGTCGTCGTCAGAATGGAGCCGTCGCGGTATTGCGTGACGCCAGGCTGGTACGGGATCCAGCCGGCGCCCCCCTTGTGCAACCAGACCGTTGGAGACTGGGCCAGGAGGTACACCCGGAAAGAGCAGGACCAGTTGGTGCCCACGCCGAAGATGTTCGGGTCCTCCTCTACCGCGCCGCGCTGGCGGTACGAAAGATTGAACGCGACCGGCGCGCCGCGCGCCGGCCGGTAACCGAGCGGTGTGTCCTCAAGGCGCAAGTTGACGTGCGGCTCCGATATCCACCACTCCGGAACCCCAAAAGCTGCTCGTCTCGTGAAACAAGTCAGGCTGTAGCCACCGGCGCCGCCTTGGCAGTTGCCGCCCGGGCCGCCTCCGCCTGGCGGGCAGCCACAGTCGCCGCATTGCGGCGGATCGGACTGGTCGCTGCCGCTGCCGGTGTGCCCGGGCGCGCGCGGAACGAGCACGAGTTGGACGGCGGCCAGAGCGATGCCGAAGACGAGCCTTCGCTTCTTGCGTGTCCGTAAGGTTGTGATTGGTGGTGTTCCGCCCGGGGAATGCGGGCGAGGGCTATCTCCAAACCGCCGATTTCGATTCATAGCACTTGGAGCCCGCTAAACAACAGGTCCATGCCTAATCCAACAGATCAGCGATTTCAATTGGGTGTTCACCCCAGGGCTGCGCGCTCACCTGGGAGGCTCATCCTGGCCCCAAATCTTCAGGGAGAATTACGAGTCTCGAAGCGGCCCCTCATCGCATTTGGGTGATTTCGCGGTACAGCCAGGCGCGGGCATAGGCCCAGTGGCGTTTGGCAGTGGGCACTGACAGCCCTAGCACCCCGGCTGCTTCCTCGAGCGTGAGCCCAACGAAAAACTTCAGTTTTACTAGCTCCGCCTTCGAGGGATCATGTTCCGCGAGCCGGTCGAGCGCCTCGTGCATGGCCAAAAGCTGGTCGTCGCCCATTTCGGCCGGGATCTCCAGTCCTTCCAGTTCCACCTTCTCGACGCCCTCACCGCGCCGATGGGCGCGCCGGCGGCGGGCTTTGTCGATCAGAATGCGGCGCATCGCCTCGGCTGCGGCAGCAAAGAAATGAGCCTGGTTCTGCCAGGCGGGCTGGTGGTCTCCGCCCAGCCGCAGCCAGGCCTCATGCACCAGCGCCGTGGCCTGCAGCGTCTGGCCGGGACCCTCGCGGCCCATTTTTAGCGCCGCCAGTTTGCGCAACTCATCATACACCAGTGCCAGGAGTTGGTCCGCATCCAAGCGAACCCGGTTGCCCGCCTCAGTTTCTGACCGGCTGGAGTCACTCATCGCTTGCCGCTAGTGCAGTGTCCCCTGGCGCTCCCGGCCCCTGCCACGACACTGACCTCATACGATTGCCTCAGATGGCGCCTTAATCAGGCGGACGATTTAAGAATGTTCTCCGCCGCGGATTGCACCGAGCGGCGCAGTTCGACCGGGGAAACAACCGCCGCCTTGCCGCCCCAACTAAGGACCCACCGCTCGACTTCGCCCAGGCTGGAAAGCGTCATCGACAGTTCGACGCCCCCGTTCTTTAGCTCCCGCAGACGCTGAGACTCGTGCCACCTCTTTTCGCGGATGTAGTCGGCGGCGTCGGCCCCGAACCGCAGCACCACGCGAAAGGCCTCGCGGCCGGAATGGACACCGAAGCTGCCGCGCAGCCGCTCCTCAAGGGAGAACTTTTGCGGGCGGGTGAAAGTTTGACCGGTCGCGCGAACCGCCTGAATGCGGCTCGGCACAAAGGTGCGGATGTCCTTTCGCAGGTGGTCATACGCAAATAGAAACCACTCCCCGTTGATGTTGGCCAAATGATACGGGTCGATGGTGCGGCTCTCGCCAGTTTTTTGCCCGGGTTTCCGGTAGGTGATCTCCAGTTGGCGATGACCCGCCGTCGCCCTGGCGAGCGTATCGAAAACCCCAAGGTCCAGCATCGCCTCGGCACGCGTGCGGAATGAAATAGTCCGATCGAGGTCCGCTACGTCCACCGAGATCGTATCCGGCAGCGACTGCTGCATCTTTTTCACCGCGCTGAGGAGCGGCTTTTCGAAGCTCGTGCCCCGGTATTGCTGGAGCGCTTTCTCGGCCACGACGAGCGCGACTACTTCGCCTTCGGTGATCTGCAGCAGGGGAAAGGCATTGACCTCCTCAGTGTAGTAGTAGCCCTTGCGGCCGTAATCATATTCCAGCGGCAGCAGAAAACGGTCCCGCATGAAGTCCAAATCCCGGTGAATGGATTTGGTGCTCACCTCGAGCTCGCCCGCCAGCGAGGTTGCATTCGGGTAGGTCCGCGATTGCAGCGCCTGGTGAATCCGCACCATCCGCTCCATTGGCGGACGCGAACGCAGTTCCGGGACACTGGAAGGTTTCATAGGCGCAGCCAGGCAGGTGCCTGCCTGTTATTTCAAAACTGGCGGCAGCCTTCACGTGGAACTGAACTGCCGCCTGTCAGCGACCTGGGGGTGCGCCGGACCGAACCCTTCCGCGCGCGCCCACAGTTCGCGGGAAACGGAGCCGCCGTTACAGTAACTTCGCGAGCAATTCGTCGTTCGTCTTGTGCTTCTTGAGAGCGGCGACCAGCGTCTCCATCGCTTCGACCGGGTTCAGGTCCACCATCGTGCGACGAAGTTTCCGCACCGCTTCGATCTGGTTTTTCGGGAAGAGCTTTTCTTCCTTGCGGGTGCCGCTCTTGGGAATATCGATGGCGGGAAACAGCCGCCGGTCGGACAGCTTGCGGTCCAGGATCAACTCCATGTTGCCTGTGCCTTTGAATTCCTGGAAAATCAGCTCGTCCATGCGGGAACCGGTGTCCACCAGGGCGGTTGCAATAATGGTGAGCGAGCCGCCTTCCTCGATCTTGCGTGCCGACGCGAACATCTTGCGGGGGATCTCGAGGGCGCGGGCATCCACGCCGCCGGTCATGGTGCGCCCGCTGCCGCCGTGAACGCTGTTGTAGGCGCGGGCGACACGGGTAATGGAGTCGAGCAGGACGAATACATCCTTGCCGGCCTCGACCATCCGGCGGCACCGTTCAATCATAAACCGTGAAAGCCGCACGTGCGTCTCCAGATCCTGGTCGTTGGACGAAGCCACCACTTCCGCTTTCACCGAGCGCTGAAAATCGGTAACTTCCTCGGGCCGCTCGTCGATCAGCAACACCAGCACATACACCTCAGGGTGATTCGCCGTAATCGCGTTGGCGACTTGCTTCAGCACGGTGGTTTTGCCGGTGCGCGGCGGCGCGACAATCAAGCCGCGCGTCCCTTTACCCAACGGCGTCACCATGTCGATGACGCGGGTCTCGATCAGGTCGGGGCTGGTCTCGAGCCTGAATTTCTCGATCGGGTCGATCGTAGTCAGGTTCTCGAAGCGAACCGACTTCGTGTAATCCTCGAACGGCATGCCGTTGACCCGGTCCACAGCCTTGAGTTGCGGACTGTTTCCGCGATGTGGCGGTTGGGTAGGTCCTTCCACCAGGCTGCCTTCGCGGAGAAAATTGCGCTTGATGGTGTCCGGCGTGACGAAAATGTCACTCGGTTTCGGATGGAAGTGATTCACTGCGGTCCGCAGGAAGCCAAAACCTTTTTCGGAAATCTCCAGGTAACCGGAACCGAAATCGGTCGTGGCCGTGTTGCCGTGGTTGCTCTCGTTTTTCGTTACTGTGCTCATACTGTCTGTGTGCGTCGAAGGCATTCCGGAATAATCCCCGAAAACTTAGAACGTTGAATTTTTGGGAAGCGGCTGCGGACCCTGACAAGACACTGCATCCAGCCCGCAGCTAACAAACCTTCGTTACGAGGTGATATTTAGACGACATTTCGACTCGGCGCAACTCTTTTTTACGGGTTTTTTTGGAAGCAGGCCGAGCGCGAGTCTGCCCCCCTGGCTACACGAGGGGCAGTGACCATAATGGACGACCCGCGCCTTGCAGCCCCATCAGCGCACACTAGCCGCCAACCGCCGCCCGCGCTTCGGCCGCCAGGGGAGTGCTGAGGTAACGTTCGCCGGTCGAGCAGGCTATCGTAACAATCATCTTGCCACGGTTTTCAGGACGTTTGGCGATTTCGATGGCAGCCCACACGTTCGCCCCGGTCGAAATCCCCGCCAAAATGCCTTCTTCCTTGGCCAACCGGCGTGCCATCGCAAAAGAATCGTCATTGCTGACCTGGACGCATTCGATGATCTGCGGTTTGCCGGCCGAATCCTTTAAATGAAGGTTTTTCGGGACAAACCCGGCCCCGGTGCCCTGAATTTTGTGGGGGCCTGGTTTGATCGGCTGGCCGGCCAGAGTTTGCGAAATGACGGGAGAATCTTTCGGCTCTACCGCGATCGCTTGAAACGATGGTCTGCGGGACTTGATGGCTTCACAGCAGCCTGTGATCGTCCCGCCCGTGCCAACCGCCGAAACCAGGATGTCAACCTTCCCACCGGTGTCCTGCCAGATCTCTTCGGCGGTCGTCTGGCGATGAATCTCCGGATTCGCAGGATTATCAAACTGCTGAGGAATCCAGGAGTTCGGAGTTTCCCGGGCTAATTGCTCCGCTTTGGCGATCGCTCCCTTCATCCCCTCGGTTCCAGGAGTCAACACCAACCGGGCCCCCAGCATCGCCAGCAGCGTGCGCCTTTCCAGGGACATCGTCTCCGGCATCGTCAAAATCAGTTGGTACCCTTTGGCTGCCGCGACAAACGCCAGCGCAATCCCCGTGTTGCCACTGGTCGGCTCGATGATCACCGTGTTCTGGTGAAGCGTGCCGCTCCGTTCCGCCGCTTCGATCATCGCCATCCCAATCCGGTCCTTCACACTGCCCAGAGGATTGAAAAACTCGCATTTCAACAGGATTGTGGCGGGCACTCCTTCCGTCACCTTATTCAAGCGAACTAATGGAGTCCTGCCAACTGTTTCAACGATGTTGTTATAAATACGTCCCATAGAATATCCGGATCATTTGTGGTGTTAAGTCACTGAATTGCCCGAATGTGCTTCAGATTGCTGGCAAAGGCAAGCACATTATTTGTAAGATAAGTTGGTTACTAATGTAACCACTCCACCCTGACAAATGCAGGGAATTCTCCAACCGACCGTCGGGACCGGGCAAATCGCCAATCGCCAGGGATCGCTTCCGGGCGACAGAATACCGGATCAACTTGCTGGCGGCACAGGGGCTGGAGCAGGGGGAGCAGGAGCTTTCTGGCTGGCCTTGACGGCCTTCTTCCTGCGTTTGAGGTAACTCTTTCGCCGCTGCCGTTTCTGGGCTTTGTTGTATTGCTTGCTCATAGAAGGTTTGCTTAGATGCGTTTCTAAATTGTCGCGCACTATGATAATTTGGCGGGAGCGATTCAACATCTATTTGTCGGCGGCGTTGGTTTTAGGCTTGCTTTGCGGCTGCAATTCAGCGGCGAGCAAGCGCAAAAAGCGAGTCAGCACACTGCAGGTGCATGTCGAAATGGTCCGCGACGCGATGGGGCGGACCGAGGAAATCGAGATTTACCGCGCCCAACCGTTCTCGCTAACGGTCGACAAGAAGGCATTCCTGACGGAGGCTCTCGTCAAGGAAGCCAGAGTCATCGATGTTCTGGGCGGGTTCGCTCTCGAAATACAGTTTGACCGCCAGGGAAGTTGGTTGCTGGAACAGTACACCGCCGCCGCGCGGGGAAAGCACATCGCGATTTTCAGTCAATTCTGCGGTCCTCCCGACGAGAAGCTAAACAAGGGCCGATGGTTGGCGGCCCCACTGGTGCGAACGCACATCACCGACGGTCTGTTGGTCTTCACGCCGGACGCGTCCCGTGACGAAGCAGAGCTGATCGCGACCGGATTGAACAACGTAGTTAAGAAGCTGGGCGACAAACCGTGAATCAGTTTCACTTAACCGCATGCAACTGCCCCGAACGCCCACCCCCGATGGAACCCCTGCCCCGAGCCAGTCGTCCAAAGCTCCTGAACCGATTTCACAAGGGATCTTTGCGCCAGGTCTGCTGGCGCCGTTAGCCGCCGCGCTGGTGTTGATGCTGAGCGGAAGGCAGACTCCGGCGGAAGTGACCGGTATGGAGTTCGGTCCGGCAGATTTGACATGTGAGCACGTTCGAGATCCTCTCGGGGTCGACCGCGGTGCGCCTCGCCTCTCGTGGAAGCTTCAAGGCACGGCTCGCGGCCTGTCCCAGACGGCCTACCGGATCCTGGTCGCCTCCAGCGGTGACCTGCTCAATCGCGATAAGGGCGATTTGTGGGATAGCGGAAAGGTCAAATCGGACCAGACCACGCACATACCTTACGGAGGCAAACCGCTCAGCGCATCGCGACAGGTCTTCTGGAAAGTTCGGAGCTGGAACCAGGCGGGCAAGAGTTCGACCTGGAGCGCAAGCGGTCATTGGACGATGGGACTCCTTGCAGAGGCCGATTGGCATGCGCGGTGGATTGCCGCTGTCGCCAGGACAACGGGAACCTCCGGCCCCAAACAGGAACCGCAGACGCTCCTCTTGCGCCGCGACTTCAAAGTCAAACCGCAGCTGCGCCGAGCCCTCGCGCATGTCTGTGGTCTCGGCTGCTACGAATTGACGATCAACGGCGTCAAAACGGGTGACGCGTTGTTTCCCCCGGGCTGGACGAAATACGACAAGACCTGCCTCTATGACACCTACGACATAACCGGTTTGCTGCGCCCCGAAGGCAACGCGGTGGGGCTGCTGTTGGGTAACGGCATGTACAACGTCGTCGGTGGCCGTTATACCAAGTTTACGGGCTCATTTGGACCGCTGAAGGCCATAGCTCAGCTACGTCTCGAATACCAGAACGGAACGGTGGAAATCATTGGATCGGACGACCGGTGGCAAACGCATTCGGGACCGATCACTTTCTCTTGCGTCTTTGGCGGTGAAGATTATGACGCCCGGCTCGAACCCTTGGGCTGGAACCAGCCCGGCTTTAGCGGGAACGATTGGAAGCCAGCGATCGAGGTCGATGGACCGGGTGGGCGGCTCAAAGGCCTCTCCTGTGCTGCACCGCCGATCCGCGCGTTCGAGGTGCTCGAGCCAATCAGCGCCAAACCGCAACGACCCGGAGTCACCATCTACGACCTCGGCCAGAACGTTTCGCTCATGCCGCGTATCAAGGTCCGCGGCGCCGCCGGGGACGTGATCCGGATCAAGCCGGCCGAGCTGATCACGGCCACAGGAGCCTTGGATCGAGGTTCATGCGGCGGCGGCGAGGCCTACTGGCAGTACACGCTTTCGGGGCGGGGCGAGGAAACCTGGTTCCCCAAGTTCTTCTATCACGGCTGCCGATATTTGGAGGCGGAATGCCGCGCGGGCAGTGGCGGGCAAGCGCCTTCTTTGGGAGCGATCGAAGGCGTAGTCGTGCATTCGGCCTCCGAACCCGTCGGCAGCTTCGAATGCTCGAACGATCTGTTCAACCGGGTCCACCGGCTCGTCCGCTGGGCCCAGCGCAGCAACATGATGAGCGTCATGACGGATTGCCCTCACCGGGAAAAACTGGGCTGGCTCGAAGAGGACCATCTGAACGGCCCGTCACTTAGATACGAATTCGACCTGGCGCAGTTATTCACCAAGATGATGAACGACATGGCGGATTCACAATTGGAAAATGGCCTGGTGCCGGATATCGCGCCGGAATACGTCAAATTCGACGGCGGCTTTCGCGACTCCCCCGAATGGGGCAGCGCCCTCCTGCTGGTCGCCTGGCAGCAATACGAGTTCACGGGCGACCTCGAATTGTTACGACGCTATTACGACGGCATGAAGCGCTACGTCGCGTACCTGGGCAGCCGGTCCAAAGACCACATCGTTTCGCACGGGTTGGGGGACTGGTACGATATCGGTCCGAAGCCGCCCGGTGTTGCTCAGCTCACACCGGTCCCTCTCACCGCCACGGCCTTTTACTATTACGATTCCTGGGTCCTCGCCCAAACCGCCAGGCTGTTGGGCAGGGCAGACGACGCGACGAGGTACTCGGAGCTTGCGGCGGCGGTGAAGGACGCGTTCAACAAGCGATTCTACGACGCCGAGGCCGGCCGCTATGCGACGGGATCGCAATGCGCCAACGCCATTCCCCTGGTGATGGACCTCGCCGACCCCGCCCATCGCGCCTCGGTCCTGGAGAGCGTTGTCACCGACGTCCGCGCCCGCGGCAACGCTTTAACCGCGGGCGATGTCGGCTATCGTTACTTACTGCGGGCCTTGGCCGAAGGCAACCGCTCCGACCTCATCTTCGACATCAACAACCAGTCACAAAAGCCTGG
>DATDCV010000702.1:0-6591 GCA_036524155.1 Verrucomicrobiia bacterium | reverse complement strand
GTGCCAACGTGGTTCCTACCTGGCCGCTTTCCGCCAGGCCAACGCACTGCTCGAGAACTCCCTCGGCGAGCACAGGCGCCTGGTCTTCCTCGGTGACAACCAGCAAAATCAATGGAGCGAGAATCTCGACACCCCGCCTTTTTTGCGCAAAGTGCAGGTCGATATGCCCACGCCCGGCGCGGCCGCCTTGCCCAATCTTTCGCTTTCCGAGCCGCGGGTTCAGCGCATTTTCCTCGGAGACAAATCCCTCGTGAATTTTACGCTGCGGCTTTCCCATTCGGGCGAAGCCAAAACGGCGACCGTCATCTTGCGCGCTAACGGCCAGGCGATTTTCAACCGCGCGGTCAGCCTCGAGAACCAGCCCGAAACGATCCTGCTCCAGGCCCAATGGGAAGCCGACCCCGGCGAGTGGCTGCGCGGTGACGCCACCATCGAAGGAACACCGGACGCTTTGGCCGGAGACAACCATGTTTTCTTCTCGCTGGCGCCCGTTGTCGAAGGGCAGGTCGCACTGCTGGCGCTGTCGCCCTACTTAAGACTGGCGCTGTCCCCTGAAATCATGCGAGGTGAATGGGCCACGCGCACGCTCGAGCCTGCCCGCCTGGCCGAGGAAGTCGCGTTGAACCAGGATGCGGACGTGCTTTGCATCGAGAGCACCTACCTGCAATCCGCCGAAGCCCGGAAGCTGCTCTGGCGTTACCTGTCCAATGGCCGCGGTGTTCTCTTGTTGGTGAACCGCACTACACCGGCTATCGACGGCTGCCTCCGTGAGCTCGGCTTCGAGGCCGAAGGAACTGTGCGCCCCGGCCCGGAGGCTCCCGAAAGATTCCAGTTCGTCCTTTCCAACCACCCGATCTTTCACCCCTTCCTGTCTCCGGATTATGGGAACCTGATGGAGATTAAAGTGAATGAATTCGTCCGTCTCCGGGCCGCGCAGGCGCTCCCCCTCGTCTTCGGTGAGAAGGGTGATGGTTTCTTCTTCCAGGGGACCAAGCTGAACGGCAAATTGTTTGTGGGCGCCTTTGGCCTTGACCGCGATCACACCTCCTGGCCGATCCACCAGAGCTTCATCCCGTTCCTGGATCTCGCGCTGCAGGCCGCGCGGGCGGAGGATCCGACCCCGACCAGCTATCAACCGGGCGAGTTGGCCAGCCTCCAATTCCCGGGGACGGGAGGCCCGCGAGAAGTCGCCCTGCGGGACGGCGAACAGGAACTCTCCCGCGCAACGGTCGAACGGGGGCGGACACGCCTGCGGATGCCGGAGAAACCCGGGCTCTATTCGCTGACCTTCGACGACAACCACCGGGTCGAAAAAATGTTCGGCGTCAATGTCTCCCCCAAAGAATCCGAGCTGGCATTTGTCGATTCCTCTGAAGCGTTGGGACTTTGGCGTGTGATTCAGCCGAACGAGCCCGCCCCCGCTACGGCTGTAACGCACCCTACCCACTTGCGCCTCGCCGGGGTGTTGCAGCAGCGCTGGTGGTGGTGGATGGTGCTGGGCGGCCTGTTGTTGTTGTTTTCCGAGACCCTCTGGGCCGGGGCAAGGAGAGAACGCGCATGAATTTCCGTTTCACCGTTTTGGAGACGAGCCTTAACCGCGCTGAGTTCAGGTGGAAATGGCACCGTTTTGTGCAGCGGAGCTCGGTGCTGGGGATCGTGGTTGGCCTGCTGCTGCTGTTGCTGGGAGTCTCCATATTGCAGGGATGGATAACGGACCAGAACCTGGTCCTCGCCTTGTTCGGCGTGCTGTGCGCCGCCAGCCTCGTCGCCTGGATGATCCTGGTCATCGCGATCATGGCCGCCACGCTCGATCGTCGCTGGTTGGCGTCGGTCGTCGAGCGCGCTGATCGGCGCTTTCTCGATCGCCTCCACACGCTTCTGTTCCTGGAAGGCCGGCGAGGCGACCAGCCGACCGAGTCGTTTGCGGTGCACATCGCCCGCCAGGCCCAGGCGGTTCTGGCCGAGAAGACGCCCCCCGGGCCATTCTCCCCGGCGACGCCCTTGGCGTGGTTGGGTGCCTTCGCGCTGGTTGTGGCGGGCCTGCTTCTCTTCAATCACTCCTTCGCGCCCTGGCAGCGCCTGGTCGCCGCACAGAAGACCAAACCGCCGCCAGTGGAGGCGGCGGACAAGCCCCTCGAGCTTTCCGGGCCTTCCACGAATAACTTCGAGCAAAACAAAACCTGGGGTGAGGTCCGTATCACCGACCCCGGCATGGACCTCAAGCTCACCAAGGTGGACGTGGTGCCGCTTCAAATTGAAGCCGCCGCCAACCAGGCTCTGCGGGATGTCCGCTGGTTCTCCACCGTCAATGGTGCGACCGAGACGCAGCACCCGCTGCCCCCTCCGGCTGAGCCGCGCTACGCCGTTTTTCAGCCCACCATCTACCTTGACGAATACGGCTTGTCGGATTGGGACGTGATGACCTATTACGCGCGGGCGGACACCGAGCCAACCAACTCTTACGCTTCCGAAGTCTACTTTCTGGAAGTCCGCCCTTTCCGCGAGGACATCCTCAAGATGCCCGGCGGCGCGGGCGGCAAAGCCTACCGGGCCCTCAGTGAACTCTCCGGGCTCATCGGCCGCCAGCAACACGTCATTCGCCAGACTCACCAGCATATCCAGAGGCCGCCGGAGCAGGAAACGTTGCGGACGCAGGATCGAAAAAAGCTGGCGGAGGCCGAACACGACTTGGGCGGCGCGGCTCAGCACCTCTATGCGAAAATGGCCGCCGAAATGGAGAACCAGTCAATCGGCGACGCGCTGGACAACCTGGCGAAGGCCGAGAAGTCCCTCGAAAGCGCCAACCGCCACCTGCAGAACAACGTGATGCCGGAGGCCCAAAACCAGGAACGACTCGCCCTGGCGGAGTTGATCGCGGCGCGGAAGATGTTCCAGAAGGCGGTCACCGACGATCCTGGCGCGTTCGACGAGCAAAACCCCGACCAGGAGGAACCGCCGCCAATCGCTGAATCTTCCAGGAAACTCAAAGAGATGGCCGAGTTCAGGGACGAGGCCAAAGCCGCGCGGGAGTTTGTCGGGAAAACGCTCGAGCAACAACGGGACCTCGAGCGGCGGACTCGCGCTGCACCGCTCACGCAATATTCCCGGTTAAGCGAACAGGAACGGCAGTTGCAGCGAAGCCTGGGTGACTTCCAGGAGCAACACCCCCAGGTGTTCAAGGGCACGAAAACTGAATCGGACCAGGCCCAAAAACTCATGTCCAAGGCCGCGGATACCTTGCAGAACCGCAGCGGAGAGGCGCGAACCGCAACTCAACAGGCCACCAGCGCCCTGGAGCAATTGAGCCAGGCGATGCAGGACCAGGCCGCCGGCCACCAACTTGCGGACGCCTACAAGCTCAAGCAAATGCTCGACCGTCAGATTCAGAAATTTGACCAGCGATCCCGGCCCGATTCCAAAATGCCGGATGAGGAGCTCCAGAGCACGGTCAAGGAAGCCAAACAGACGGTGGACCAGTTGAAGAAGACGGCCGAGCAGGAGCCGACCCGGGAACTCTTCGGCGAGCCGTTGCGCGATGCGCTGAGCGGGCAAAACAAAGTCGACCTGGACGCCAAACTGCAGAAGCTCCAGGCCGCCCAGGATGAGGCCACCAAGCAAGAAGCGGCGGGCGAGGCGAAACAACGGTTAGCGAACGTCAGCAAGGCCTTCTCCGACAGCGAACCCAAAGCGCTGCAAATGGCCCGGCAGAATGACTCGCTCAAGCCGAACGACACCGACAGCTTCGCGCAGGGCATGGCCGAATTGAACAACCTCATCCGCCAATTGGAAGCGCAGCGGCCGCTTTCGAAGGAGGACCAGGCCAAACAATGCCGCGAGGGGCTGATGTATCTCCAGGGCGGGATGAAGAGCCGCTTCGGCGACAACGACCGCGGCGCCCAGATCCTGGCTGAATTGGAGCAGATGCTCAAAGCGGAAAAGCCGATGGACATTGACGAGTTGAAAAGGATCATGGAATCGCTGCAGCACTTTTCGGTCGAAACCTCGGAACAACTGGCCAGGAAGGAAGACCAGCCAAGTGTCATGAACATCGACCCTGCGCGCCTGCCTCCCGTTTACCGGGGCAGGATCCAGAAGTACTTCGAGAAACTATCGGAAAAATAGGGCGCGATGGCAGCGTATGACCGGCGCAATTACGTTCGATTTTCAGGCAGGGTGGTGGTTGGCGCTGCCGTTGGGGGTGGCGCTGGCGTTCGCCGCCTGGCGGCAGCGGCGGCGCGGCCTCTCCCGGGCGCGAATCGGGATGCTGGGCGCGCTTCGGGCGGGACCCCTGCTGGCGCTGGTTTTCCTCGCGGCACAACCGGTTTGGGTCGCCAAAGAACCGCCGGCACCAGCGTCGCGCACAGTGGCCGTCCTGGTGGACCGCAGCGAGAGTATGTCGCTTCAGGAGTACGACGTCACCCGCTATCAGCAGGCGCTGGAGTTCACTCGCTCCCGACTTCTACCGGCTCTTAAGTCCGCCGACCTGCCGGTGCACGCGATGCTGTTTGACGCCAGCGCCGAACCCGCGGACGGTGCGAAGCTGCAGTCCGCGGTTCCGAACGGCAAAAGGACCAACCTCGGCGGCGCTATCGCGCAAGCTATCGGCGGCTCCCAACAACCTCCCCTCGCGGTTATCGCGCTGAGCGACGGCGTCGCCAACGAGGCGGGCGACAACCCACGCGCGCTGACCGGACTGGTGGATGCCCGGGTGCCGTTTATCGGGGTGGGTTTCGGCAGCGACGAGGGTGTCGAGACACTGACGCTGCGCGAAGTGGACGCCCCGGCTGTGGTTCCGACCAAGACCTCGTTCAGCGTGACCGCGCAGTTGGAGATGATGAACGCGGAACAGATGCCCGCCTTTGACCTGGTGCTGTTCCGGGACGGGCAGGTGCTGCGCCAGAAGAGCGTACCCCCCGGCAAAGGCTCGCGTATTTGGATGGAAAACTTCCAGGTCAGCGAGGACAAGGAAGGCGTGCATAACTACACCGTCCGGCTCATGCCGCCGGCTGTCCCCCATTTGAAATGCGTCAGCATGCTGGGCAATGCCTCGGTGCGGATCTCCGACGACAAAGAACTGCGTGTGCTGTATATCCAGGGCGCGCTGACGTGGGATTACAAGTTCATCAGCCTGGCGCTGCACAACGACCAAACCATCAAGCTCACCGGCCTGACCCGCACCTCCAAACAGTCTGTTTTCCGGCAGAACGTCGAGAGCGCGGGAGAGTTCCTGAACGGCTTCCCGACGACCTTGGAGGAGTTGGCGCCATTTCGCGTCATCGTGCTTTCGAATCTAAGGCCGGCGGACTTGTCGCCGGCCCAGCAGGAAATCCTGGCCCGGTTCTGTGGCGAAATGGGTGGTGGTCTATTGCTGATTGGCGGGATTGGGACCTTTGACACCTCGTGGCAGAACAGCCGGCTCGAGCAGTTGCTCCCGGTGACTTTTCCAGCCAACCTGGGAGTGCAGGGCCTGGACCGCCCGTTTCGCGTCCAGCTCACCGAAGAAGCGCTGCAGAATCCCATCTTTCAGGTGGCCGAGGACCGCGGTGTTCCTGAAACCTGGGCCCAGTTGCCCACCTTCTCCCAATTCGGCCGCGTGGATGCTCCGAAGCCCGGCGCCCAGGTCTGGCTCCAGCACCAGAGCGAGGAAGGCCCGCACGGGCGGCGGATCCTGATGGCTTCCCAGCGTTATGGCGCCGGCATCTCAACCGTCCTGACCATTCAGAATTTCTGGCGATGGCGGCTCGGAAAAGATTCCGAGCCACAGCAGTTCGATCGGTTCTGGCGGCAGGTTTTCCGGTATCTAAGCGAGTCGGGGCGGCAGGACATCGCCATTCACCTGGCCGACCAGGACCTGCATCCGCAGATGGATGTGCAGGTTGTGCTCGAAAAGCAGCCTAACCCGAAGAATATCATCGACCTGAATCGCAAATTCTTCGTCCGGGTTGAGAACGGCCGGAAACAGCTTTTGCATGAGGAGGCGATCGAGCTCGAACCGTTGCATCCGGTCGATTTCAAGTTCCGCGCTGAGAAACCCGACGTTTACCTCGTGACGGTCACGGACTTGATCAAGGTGCCGCTCGCCAGCCGGTCGATCGAGATTCGCGATGTGAACGTCGAGTTCCAAAACACCGCTCGGAACATGGAGTCGTTGCGCCAGTGGGCCAGTGTCAGTGACGGGCTGGCGTTCAAAGTCGAGGAATGTCCTGATGCAACGGACCTGGTGGCGCGGATCAAGGCGAAGATCGAGGAAGTGCGCCGCGGAAAGCAAATGCGGCGCACGTTCGGAGTCAACGGCTGGACGATGCTGTTGGTGCTCGGATTGCTCGGCGGTGAGTATGTCCTCCGCAAACGCTGGGGTTTGTCGTAGGACACGCGTCCCGCCGGTCTCTGAAATGGAATGCCATATGAAACTCGCTATCCGACTTTCACTCGGGAATAGCGCGACTCGACTGGCGAGGTCGGCAGGAGGCGGGATCCGCCGCCGCCGCCACCTGGGACCGGTGCCGGTTGCGGTGCTTTCCTTTTTCCTTGCGTTCCAACTAGCCTGCCCAGCGCTCGGCCAGGCCGCGGCTGACAATCTCGCGACGTTCT
>DATDCV010000701.1:0-9604 GCA_036524155.1 Verrucomicrobiia bacterium | reverse complement strand
ACTCATTTAGCGTCGCCTCGTTGATGGTGGTGCTGGTGTGCCTGTTGCGGTGGATCTACGCGCCGCACCAGCGCCGCTATTTATACCTGGCTTTGTTTTTCCACGGAATTTGCTTCACCAACCACCAGACACTGGTGGTCGCGGCCATCGGGCTGGAAGTAGCCATCGCCGCGGCGGATTTTAGAATGGGTCGCAACCTCTGGCTGTGGAACGGCATCATTTATCTCAGCGGGCTGATCCTGAAGCAACAGCACGTGCTGACTGCGTTGGAGAATAATCAGGCAATCTTCGTCATCTTCAATGTCGTGGGCATCGCCTCGATCGCAGCTTATGCGTGGTTCGCAGTGCTCACCCGGGAGACGGCGTCCGAACTCGGATTGGATGCCGCGATGGCAGGGCTGGTGGTGGGTTTGGCGCTGATGGCGACCCAGGGATGGGGATTCGGCTTCCTGTCGCTGGCGGCTTTAGCGGGCCTGGTGTATTTCGGCCGGACCGCTTCGAAGCGGGGCTGGGAGTGGGGAGTCGTGGTTCTCTGCGGCTTTTGTTGGCTCGCCGGCGCCGCGTTTTACTTTTACATGCCGTTGGCAGGCATGACGAACCCCCCGATGGAATGGGGGTATCCGCGTACAGTTGATGGCTTTGTTCACGCCTTTACGAGAGGCCAGTATGAAAAAGCCAACCCGAGCGACATCATCCATCATCCCGCTATTTTCGCGACCCAATTGATGATGCTCGGCACCGGGATTGTCGAGGAGTTCAACTGGGTCTACGTTTTTCTGGCGCTGGTGCCGTTTGTCTTTTTTTTCAAGTTGCACAAACGGGAGCGGGCATGGCTCACCGGTATAACCGCGATCTATCTTTGCCTTGGGGTGCTGCTGTTAATCTTGCTCAACCCGCCGCCGGACCGCGCCGCGCAGTCTCTCGTGCGCGTGTTTTTCACCGCCTCCCATACGCTGATTGCGTTACTGATCGGGTATGGGCTGGCCGTGATTGGAGCATACATGGCCACTCACTATGAGAATTACCGGACGTGGTGGCTTCTGGGCGGCGTAATCGCGGTGGCGCTGGCGATTTTCTCTTTAACCCAGTCCGTTGAGGAAATTTATTTCGGGCAAGGGGCGAAGGTTGACCTTCCGACGTTGTTCTCGTTCCTGGGCCAGACTTTCACGAACAAAGACCAATATGCACTGCCGGTGTATGCAGGCCTGCTGCTGATCGGGATGGGAGTCGCATATCTGGCCGCGCTGCTGTTTCGCCGCCAACGGGCGCCGCTCGGGTTCATCCTGGCCATTTTCGCCCTGATGCCGGCGCACTCGATTCTGACCCACTGGTCGGATAACGAGCAGCGGAATCACTGGTTCGGCTACTGGTTTGGCCATGATATGTTCACCCCGCCGTTCAGCGGGCCGGATGGCAAGCCCCTTTACTCCCAAATGACCAGGGACGCCATCCTGTTTGGCGGCACAGACCCGGGCCGTTTCTGCCCCACTTACATGATTTTCTGCGATAGTTTCATCCCCCCGAGATGCCAGCCGGCTGCGGACCGCAATTTTGACCGTCGCGACGTGTACATCATCACCCAGAATGCGTTGGCCGACGGGACTTACCTGAACTACATCCGCGCGCAGTATAATCGCAGCACCCAGGTGGATGCGCCGTTTTTCCAGGAACTGTTGCGTTCCGCCGAGGAACGGCGGAAAAACGTTAATACGAACTTCGCGGCGCGTGCCGTTGAGCCGCTGGACCGCTTCTTTACGGACCTGGGAGATCGCGTTGAGAAGCGGCGTCGCACTTTTACTTCGTGGTTCGCCGCGGGAGATTTCCTCGAATTGGCCACGTTTGCGGGCAGGCTGCGGCCCGGGCCGCAACAGGACCCGGTATCACAGTTCGTGTACGATGGACTCGCCAACGACACTCGCGAATTGCTGGCCACCCCGGCCGATCCGCGGCTCCCGTCGAGACTGGCGCGGGACCTCAACACGCTGCTCGAGCGGGAGCTGAAGACCAGGCAACGGCCCCTGTATGATGCGGGGCGCTTTGGGAAGATTCAGCTCTCGGAATATCTTCAGGATTTCATCAAGCAGCAGCCGCAAGGCCACACGAGGATTCGCCTGAACCGCTTGCTGCTGGAAGCGGTTTACCCAAACGAACTGGCCCGAAGTCGGGGCGGAGTTTACCCGGACCGCGAGATTTACACCCCGACGCCTTCCGACCTTAATCGTTGTTACGACGAATACATGGCTGAGGTCCAACGCCGTTACCAACTCAACCAGCTAAAGCCGGGGGAGAATGTAACGGTGGATGCCAACGGAAGGTTTTCTCTGGGCGGCACGGTTGCGGTGATGAACATCAACGCCCTGCTGGCCAAGGTGATTTTCGATCGCAATCCCAAAAATGAGTTTTTTGTCGAGGAAAGTTTTCCCCTGGACTGGATGTATCCGCACCTGGCGCCGTATGGAATCATCATGAAGCTGAGCCGCAACCCGCTCCCCGAGTTGCCGGAGGAAATGGTGCGGAAGGACCACGAATTCTGGTGCCAGTACACGGAGCGGCTCATCGGCAACTGGATCAAGTATGACACCACCGTAAAGGAAATTACCGATTGGGTGCAGAAGATCTATCTGCGTCGGAATTCCGCCGGTTTCAGGGGCGACCGCAAATTCATCCGTGACGACCAGGCACAAAAGTCCTTTTCCAAGCTTCGGAGTTCCATTGGCGGGGTTTACCTCTGGCGCATAAACAACGCCAAAGCGGGAACGGCGGAGTGGCAGCGGATGGTGAGAGAGGCCGACTTCACCTTCCGCCAGGCATTTGCGTTGTGCCCCTACAGTCCCGAGGCGGTCTTCCGCTACGTCACGCAGTTCCTGATACCGCAACAACGCGTGGACGACGCGTTGCTGATCGCGACGACATGCCAAAAACTGGATCCTTTTAACGCTAGCGTGAACGATTTGGTTGAGCGCCTCAAAGAGTTCAAGCAGCAGCAAGCCCGGCTTAGCCCGGGGGAGTTGGAGAAAGCGCTGGCGAAAAACCCCGACGATTGGCAGGCGGCGGTTGGCCTGGCCAACGTATACCTGCAATCGGCGCAGACCGGCCAGGCCCTGGACGTTCTTGACCGTGTTTTGAATAATCCGCGTGCGCAAGCCAACGCTTTGCACGTCCTGGTTCAGGCCTATGCGGCGTTGGGCAGCGCCTCCAGGCTTCAGTTGGTCACCGAGAAGCTTGCCGCCATGGTCCGGAAGAACCCCGGAGACGGTCTGTGGGCCGCCGCCCTCGCCGAAGCCTACCGCGACCAACAAAAGCCCGACCTGGCTTTGCAGGCGCTCGACCAGGCCCTGGCTGGAACCAACCTGGAGGCGAACGGCGCGGTGCAAGTGGCCGCGCAATATAACGCCCTGGGCAACTTGCCGAAGGTAGAGGCGACGCTGGAACGGTACGCAAAACTCGCCCCGCAGTCACCCGAGGCATGGTATGATCTCGCCGCGATCAAGGCGATTATGGGCAAACCTGCCGAGGCGATGCCGGCGCTCCGCCAGGCCTTGGCGCTGAATACCGCCCGCCTCCGCCAGAACCCCAAAGCCAAGAACCTGTGGGAGGAACTCCCAAAGGACCCGCGTTTCAACCCGCTGCGGCGGTCGCCTGAATTCAAGAGCTTAGTCGCTCGGCCGTGAGAAAACCGGGAGCCGGGACCACCAACGGAACCCGCGAGAGCACCTTCCAGATGCGAACAATTTGCCCCGGTTTTATAGTCCACCGGGTCCGGCGCCCCCCGTCGGCGTCGAGTTCTGCGGAGTTGCCGGAGGGGTCGCCATCGGCTATTTTCCGAAGCGTGGCTTTAAGGAAGTCTGGAATTCATGAAGAATATTGAAATTGAGAATCAAATGTCAGGGCAGCCCCAGGAACCGGAGGCGCTCGTGCCGGTGGAGCCAATCCCCCTGACAGCAGAACAGCTCGAGGAACTCAAGCAGCGCGCCGCGAAGGCGGACGAGAACTGGGATCGGCTGCTGCGCACGACGGCCGATTTTGACAACTACAAGAAGCGCGCCGCTCGTGAAAAGCAGGAGGCTGTGAAATATGCCAACGAGGGGCTGCTCGAGAAGCTGATCCCGGTGTTGGATACCTTTGACATGGCGTTGGCGGCAACTCAAGATGGGAAACCCGAGGCGGCGCAGTCGCTGCAGACGGGCATAACTATGGTTCATCAGCAATTGAAGGCCGCCCTGGCAGGGGCAGGCCTGGAAGAGGTAGATGCTGCGGGAAAGCCCTTCGATCCCAACCTGCACGAGGCTGTGTCACAAAAGGAAACCGCCGAGGTGCCGGATGGCACCGTCGTCCAACAACTGCGCAAGGGCTACAGGCTCAACGGCCGGCTTTTGCGGCCCGCCAGCGCCATCGTCTCGAAGCATCCCGCCGCCTAAATCCCCTTCATGGCCAAACGAGACTATTACGAGGTCCTCGGGGTGGGGAGAGGCTCAAGTGAAGAGGAAATCAAAAAGGCCTACCGAAAGATGGCCATACAGCACCACCCCGACAAGAACCCCGGAGACAAGACCGCCGAGGAGAAATTCAAGGAACTCGGCGAGGCTTACGAAGTGCTCGGCGATCCGCAAAAGCGCGCCGCCTATGACCAATACGGCCACGCCGCTTTTGACCGCCGCGCGGGCGGGTTCAGCTCGGCCGGCGGCTTCCACGACCCGTTTGAAGTGTTTCGTGAAGTGTTTGGCGGCGGCGGAATTTTTGAGGACCTGTTCGGCTCCGGGTCTCATGATCCGACGCAGCCCCAGCGTGGGGACGATCTGCGCTATGACATGGAGCTCACTTTCGAAGAAGCGGCCCACGGCTGCGAAAAAGAGATCTCGGTCACCAAACAGGAAAAGTGCGATGTTTGCCAAGGTTCCGGCGCGGAAGCTGGATCGCGCGCCCGAACTTGCCCCACTTGTGGAGGGCGCGGACAGGTTTTGAGTTCGCGCGGCATTTTCAGCATTGCGCAGACGTGCCCGCAGTGCCAGGGCGCCGGGCGGATTCTTGACCGGCCGTGCAGGGTGTGTCGCGGACAGGGCCGTCGCGAACGCCTCTCCAAGATCAAGTTGCGCATCCCCGCGGGCGTGGACACGGCCTCCCGATTGCGGTCAGCCGGGAACGGCGAGGCGGGCTGGCGTGGCGGACCTCCGGGCGACCTATACGTCGTGCTGCACGTTAAACCGCACGAGATTTTCCAGCGCGACGGCGACGACCTGTTGTGTGAGGTGCCCGTGAGCTTCGTCCAAGCCGCGCTCGGTGCGGCAATCGACGTGCCGACCCTGGACGGAAGCAACTCGATCAGAATCCCTGCGGGAACGCAGCCCGGCACCATGTTCAAGCTCAAAGGCAAGGGAATCAGGAATATCCAGGGTTATGGCTTCGGCGACCTTCACATCCGGATAACCGTGGAAGTGCCGACGCACCTGTCAGGTGCTCAGAAGGCCAAGCTTGAGGAATTTGCACAGCTTTGCAGTGGCCGGGAAAACCCGATCAGCCAAGGCTTTTTGGAGAAAGCGAAGAAACTGTTTCAGTGAACAACGGCGGTCGTCCATGCACCGCTTCTACCTGCCGCCCGAAAGCTGCGCCGGTCCTGTCCTGAGCCTCGACGGGAGCGAGGCGCACCATGCTTTGCACGTTTTGCGTGTCCGTCGGGGCGACACTGTCACAGTCCTGAACGGCGCAGGTGGACAATGCCTCTGCGAGGTTCAGGATTGCGGACGCGATAGCCTGAATCTCAAGGTGTTTGAACGGCACCAAATCGATCCCCTGCCCTTTCAGGTGACGCTGATCCAGGCACTGCCCAAAGGAAAAGGAATCGAAGCTATCATCCAAAAGAGCACCGAACTGGGCGTTTACAGGCTCGTGCCGCTGCTGACCGAACGCGTCGTCTCTCACCTCCACCACGAGTCAAGCGGCGACAAGACTGCCAAATGGCGTTCGGTCGCGGTCGAGGCGATCAAACAGTGCGGCTCAACCTGGCTGCCGCAGGTTGAGGAACCGTTGACCCCGGAGCAGCTCCTGTCTCAGAGTAAGTCTCCGGAGCTGGCTTTGGTCGGCGCGCTCGAGGGCCGGAGTAAGCACCCACGCGAGTATTTCCAGAGTTTCATCAACACGCAGGGCCGCAAGCCAGCGTCCGTTTCGGTTTGGGTCGGACCGGAAGGGGATTTCACCCCATCTGAGATGGAGTTGATCCAGTCGTCCGGCGTTCTGCCGATAAGCCTTGGTCCGCTTGTTTTACGTTCGGAAACCGCTGCGATCTGCAGTCTGTCGGTGATTTTCTACGAACTGCGGTCGCCGGTTGGCACTTGATGGCAGAGCCCGAAAAGTGCTTGCTCATCCCTGTCAGTCAGAACTTCCGGTTCCTTCCGTGGGATTGGACCAGCACTCTGAAGGCTCTCCCGAGGTGTTCGGGATGGGTCAGGGTCTGAAACTGACGAGTGAATTCAGAGCTCCATGGCGCAAAGCGCTGCTGACCGCCCCAAATTTTCCCGGCGATATCAATCAGGAAACTGGACTGGCTGAGATAGAGTTCTGTCTTCAGTCCGGCGGATTCGCCCGCCGCTTCAATGGCAGAGAAGTTCACATCCGCGGTTAGGTCCTGCTGCCCCGGCGCACCCAGAATCTCATCGGTTACCTGATGACGGCGATAGGCTCTCAAGGTCCCCCGCCCCCGCTCCGGCGTGAGCAATTCCTCGAACCTGCGCCCGTAATCGATCGCGATAAGCTTGCCTGGTCCTACAGCAGTGGCCGCCCTTCGCCACCAGCGTTCCGCGGCAGTGGAAATCTCGATGATAAAGCCGTCCGGAAGTGCTTCCAACAGGCGCTCGACCGCGGGGGAGTTCGCCAAGGGAGAGACCCCGGGGAACCCTGTTTCGCGTTCACCAAGCAAAGAAGGAACCTCTGCGAGTTGCCGGCGCAACGATTGGAGCGCCTGCACTGAATTTCGGGTCGGGTGTCGTTCGCGGGAGCAGGTGTAAACCGGTTGCTGGCCTACTGGCATTCGGATCCATACAAATCGGTGGTCCCGCCTGGTCACACCCCACTCAAACCAGGTATGATTTGCCGCGTTCCACCCGAACCGGTGCACGGGCAAAGCATCGAGCAGTTCGTTTGCGAAGACTATTCGGAAAGGCGGGGCGACACAGACTCCCGGCGCGCCTGCGGCGAGTGTGGACAGCCGTGTGATCCACCGGGTTTGGCGAGAAAACCGGGCGAGCGTCCGCTGCTGCCACCCGCGCCGATTCCTGGAAGGCTCGACGAGCCAATATTCCAGCCGTTGAAAAAGATCCGGGCGCCAATCCTGGAACCACTGAAGAACATCCCTCGCCAGATCCCCCCGATGGGCGCCTGCCTCGAAGATCTGAAGGAAGGGCTCGGATGAATCGCTGGAGCCTGGTCTGCGGTTCAGCGCGAATTCCCCGTCTTCATCACACCACCTGGAAAACTGGCAGGCCAGCAACTGCCCGAATAGGGAACCCACACTCACGCTGGTATAGTAATCTCCTCGTGGCCCAATGATGTCTCCTTCCTTTTCATAATATCCATAAACGGGACAATAGAGCGCAAGTTCCATGAACCGGGCAAAGGAAATCGCCCCCCGGTTCTTGATTTCTGACTCGATTTTTGCAGCTACTTTGTCCACCAGCCAAGTATGGTGCGGATTTAGCTATCAGCAGCCCAGAGCTGTAGGATACTTATGGCGAGAATTGACGCGTTCTTCAACCTAATGTTCGAGCAGAAGGCCTCTGACCTGCACCTGTCCTCGAACAACAACCCCATGCTTCGCATCAACGGCGAACTCCACCGGGTCGATCATCCGGCCTTGGAAAACGACGAGCTCAAGAAGATGCTGTACGAGATCGCGCCGGAGTACAAGATCAAGATCTTCGAGGAGACCGGGGATGTCGATTTCGGTTATGAAATTCCGAATATTTCGCGCTTCCGTGCCAACTTCTTCAACCAGAAGTACGGCATCGCTGCCGTGTTCCGCCAGATTCCCAGCAAGGTGCTCTCATTTGATGATTTTGAAAAGTTCGACGCCCCCCTGCCGGCGGTACTGAAGAAGTTCGCAATGCTGCACCGGGGATTGGTGGTGGTCACCGGGCCAACCGGGTCGGGCAAATCAACCACCCTGGCGGCGATGGTGGACTATGCCAACAAAAACCGGCGCGACCACATCATCACCGTCGAAGACCCGATCGAGTTCGTTCACGAGAGCAAAAACTGCCTGATCAACCACCGCGAAACCGGCGTCCATACCAAAAGCTTCGCATCGGCCTTGCGCGGGGCGTTGCGCGAGGACCCCGATATCATCCTCGTGGGCGAGTTGCGTGACCTGGAAACCATCGAACTGGCGTTGATTGCAGCCAGCACGGGCCATTTGGTGTTGGGGACGCTCCATACCCCCAGCGCCGCCAAGACGGTCGACCGTATGATCGACGTCTTCCCCTCCGACCAGCAGAACAAAATCCGCGCTACGCTTTCGGAATCGCTTAAGGGCATTGTCGCCCAGAACCTCTTCAAACGCATTGACAAGAAGGGGCGCGTGGCTGCTCTCGAAATTTTGGTGTTCACCACGGCAATCGCCAACCTGGTGCGCGAGGGCAAAACACACCAGATCCCCGGCATGATCCAGGTGGGCAAGAAGATCGGCAACCAACCGTTGGACGATGCCATCCTGGAACATTTGCGGATGAAGCGGATTTCGCCCGAGGAGGCCTACGACAAATGCTCCGACAAAAAGAAATTCCGTGCGTTCCTGCCCCAGGCCCCCACGGATGACGAGGAATAATTTATGCGCCGCCCCGAACTTGACTACGTCCTGAGCACCATGCTCGATTCGCAACCGGAGGTCTCCGACCTCCTGTTCACGGTTGACAAACCGTTGCAAGTGGAGTCCTTCGGCGAGTTGATGCCAGTCGAGTTGGAGTCGCCGATCCTGAAGCTGACGCCGTTCCAGACCGAAATGGTGGCGCTCAACCTCATCGGTGACAATCAGTGGCACCTGACAGATTTGTTGCGGCGCGGGTCGTGCGACACCGCCTATACCTTGACGGACAAGGCCCGCTTCCGTATCAGCATCTTCTCCCAGCGCGGCTATTATTCGATCGTCATGCGGAAATTGAACACCGTGATCCCGACCCTCGACTGGCTGCAATTCCCCGAGGCCATCCGGGAAATCCCACGGGAGAAAACCGGCCTCGTGCTGGTCACCGGCGCCACCGGCTCCGGCAAATCGACCACCCTGGCCGCGGTCCTGAACGAGATCAACGACAACAAAGCCGTTCACATCATCACCCTTGAAGATCCCGTCGAATTCGTGCACGTCCACAACAAGGCGACCTTCAACCAGCGCGAACTGGGAACGGATTTTGACACCTTCTCCAGCGGCTTACGGGCGTCGTTGCGCCAGGCCCCTAAGGTGATCCTGGTGGGTGAAATGCGCGACCGCGAGACCGTCAAGATCGCGCTGAGCGCCGCGGAAACTGGCCACTTGGTGCTGAGCACATTGCATACGGTCGATGCCGGCCAGACTATCAACCGCATTCTGGGCATGTTCGAAACCGAAGAACAGGAGCAAATC
>DATDCV010000700.1:0-5502 GCA_036524155.1 Verrucomicrobiia bacterium | reverse complement strand
ATCGGCAAAAAGATCACCAGTAAAACCAAGAAATAAACTGGATAAGCTATGCTTCCACGCCCATGATTTGAGCAGTCGTTTCATGTCAATCCGCATTTAAGTTATTTGATATCGGAGGCGCCTGCAGCGCGCAAAAGAGCTCGGGCGTGCTCCGCCGGCGAGGGATTATATCGCAGCGCCTCTAACGGGCGACTGATCCGGTGTGCTCCTTGCCGCGCGAGCGCCAAAGCCTGGCTGACCGCGCGACGAATGGACGCGCGGTCCCACACTGAGAAGGTGAAAACGAACTCCGGTTTGACGGCCGTGAGGCAGCCGATGCCTTCCTCGAATATGAGGCGTGTGCCGCACAGGATCGATTCAGGCCCGACCAGTCCAAAGGGCTCGTAGTACGAGCCCAAAATGGTGAAATCCGCCGCCTGGTAGGCGGTGGTCATATCCTCGACGTAACCCAAAGGGTAGAGGAACGGGTGGTTTGCCCTGCCCGTCGGTTTTCCCGCCACTGCCAGTACGAATGGCTCAGCCATTCCGTTGAGCGCCTCACAGATTGGTTTCAGTCCCTTGCGGCTATGTCCCATCGACGGAAACAACAGCACGGGTTTGTCTGACGGCAACCTCAGTTTGCGGCGGCTTTCCGCTTGTCCACCCGCATCGCTGCCTGGAGTGAACCTCGCATCCACAGGGGGATAAAGAGTGACGATCTTCTCTTTCGGGACCTGGTAAAGCCGGATCAATTCGCCAGTGCAAAGATCGGAATGGGAGACGATCACCCGCGCACAGCCGTACGCCTGCGATTCCATCCAGATCTGCAGACGATCAAAAAACCCGGCCCATTTGCGGGCGTGGTTCAAATAACCGCGATGAGGCCCGCCGCAAATCATGACGTCTTTCACCCGTACTCGGCTCAAGGCGATCTGCAGGCCTTCGAAGTCGCCGCGCAGCCGATCCACCCGCCTGAAAAATCGGAAGTCTTGAAGCTTTCGCGGAAACGGGCCCACCGGCAACATCTCCAGGTTCACTCCCAGCGAACGTGCAATTGTCGCGTCAGCCTTCCGGGCGTGGAAGGTCACCTTGTGGCCCAACTCCCGCAAGCTCGCGGCCAGCGTCAACGCGTAACGCTCCATTCCCCCACCATAACCGAGCGTATGATGGATGAGATGGACAGGTTCCTTCATTAACGATCTATAGTCTGCGATTGACGCGCCAGACATCACCCTACTTCTGTCGCGCGCGGTAATAGGCGCCCCCGGCGGGAGGGTTAATTTCCGTGTACTCCACGAAACCATGCGAGGGGATGGTTGTTTCAAGCAGCGAGCCCCAATGGATCAGGTCGGAAGACCGTTGGAGTTCGCAGAGCGTTCCCGGGGTACCATGATAGAGCAGATGATAACTGGTGCCGGCGACCGCGATCGTCAATCGGTTCGCGCCGGGAGCATCCCGGAAGGAGAGCGTGGCGGGCGCGCTGAGAACGGACCCGATGCTGTTGGTGATCCGGGCCTGGTAGGTTCCGAGGTTGTCGACGCCTGCACCCAGGACGTTCAGGACGTCCCCGGTCGCGCCCGGAATTGGCGCGCCTTCGAGCATCCATTGATAGCTGAGCGGAGCCGTTCCACCCGCCGTGACGGAGAACGAGGCAGTTCCGCCGCTGAAAATGACGGCGCTGGCAGGCTGGGCCAGGATCGCCGGCGCCAGCAACACCCGCGTCCCGGTCAACGACAGGTCGAAGCTAATGTCTGAGCTGCCGGCGCTGGACTGGTGAATCTCCACCGCCAGAAGGTTGGTTCCCTCCCGCAGGTAGGAGGAGTCAACGGACTTCAGAAAATAGGTTGTCTCCTCGGCGCCGGCCACCGCGTAGTTGGCCAGGGTCAGGTAGTCGAACGGCCCCTCCGGCATGTTGCTGCGGAACACATCCCAGCCGTTAAGATAAACAACGGCGCCGTCGTCGCGCAGGAGGCTGATGTTCAGGTCATGCACGGTGGGGGCTTGTGTCACCGTGAACGCCTGGCGAAAATAGTAGGTGATATATTTTTGGGTTGCGTCAGGGCCAAAACTGATCTCGGTAGTCTCAGGCCGCCCTTCCGCCTTGTCGCCGTAGCCCAGCTCCGCCGGGCCGCTTGGCCAGGAACCATCAGGAAACTGCAGGCCAACCCAATTCGTTCCCAGGTTCGAGCCATCGTCCAGGTACTTCCACCTGGACCCCGCCGCCACCAGCGTGAGCGGCGTGTTGGTTCCCGCTGTAAATGCGACGGTCGCGACAGACGAGGTCGCGGCGGATCCCCAGCTATCCACCGCCACCGCGGTTAACGCGAACGTCCCGCTGCCGCTCGGCGACCAGGTCGTGTCGTAGGGCGGTGCCAGCATCTGGCTGAGCAATAGACCATTGCCGTAGAACTCCACCCGGTCGATGGAGCCATCCGCGGCCGTGGCAGCGGCCGAAACCGGAAGCGTCGAACCCGTCAGCACCACTGTGCCGTCAACTGGTTGCGTTAGTGTGATCGTTGGCGCGGGCGGGATGACGGTAATGCTCACCGGCGCGCAGACGGCTGTGCCCAAACGGTCGTCGACGGCAACCGCGGTGATCACATGGCTTCCGGAGGGCGGGTTCGTCCATGTGAAGGAATAAGGCTCATCAGCCACTTCGCCGAGTTCCACGCCATCGGCGCGGAATTCGACACGGAGCACATACCCATCCGAATCAGTCGCCGCGGCGGAAAGTTGCACGGTGGTCGGCTTGCGGAATATGGCGCCTGCGCTCGGGGTCATTAGCTGTACTGTGGGCGGCTGGTTTGGCTGGTTGGAGACGCCAGGAGTCGGGGCGGAGACGAACCAGTTGGTCGGCTCGTTGGCGTAGGCCGAGAGCTGCAGCCGCTGCAAGGACAACCCGGTGCCATCGGCCGCCGCCGGCCAAGGCGCATGATCCAGGTAATGTACTTTCTCCACCATCACATAAGGGACTCCGTTAGTGCCCCAGGGATCCGGCTTTTTGAGTTCAATAGTTTCGTCGCCATTCCCGAGCCGCCCCTGCCACGAGCCCAGGATCGGAACGTTCGTGGTGACATTGTAAAGAGCCCGGAAGTTCGACAGGGCGACGGCATCCGTCTGGGGGTCAAAGCCAACCACCAACAACCGGCTGCCGGGCCGCATGACGATGTTGGTGGGAAAATCAAAATCCACCGCGTTGCGGAGACGCCAGGTGTTGGTGGGCTCCATCGGATTGTACAGCGGGACATTCGTCACCGCCGTATTCGCCAATTCGATGAAGCTGCTCGGGCTATTTGAGGGAGCCGCCGGCGCCGGATGATACATGATCTCCGCCAGCACGATTGGGCCGACCCGCGGGCCGGAGTTCGTCTGGCCCAGGGTCACGCGGACCTGCGCCGGATAATCAGCGTCGCCGACGCTGTTGACGTAGCGTCCCAGGCTGACCCCGTTCGCCGTCGCGCCGAAATCGAACCCTTGGGCGTAACCGGTCAGCGTCTTTTGCGAGTCCGAGCTGAACAGCCAGGCATCGTCGCCTTCCGAATTCAAAACGAAGCTTGGAAAGACCCCCGGCGTCTTGTTGAACTGAGCTTCGGTGAAATAGACATAACCATATGCCAGGATCCATGTGGGATTGGGAATTTGAAATTTGCGCGGGATGCTGAAATCGTCTGTCAGGTACCAGTTGCCGACATTCACGTTTGTAGCGGTCGGGTTGTAGAGTTCGATGGCGTCTAAGAGAGGCGGGTCGGTGTGTGTCAGGATCTCGTTGATGACGACCGGGGTCATTGCGACCATGAGTGGATCGGCCTGTCCCGGCGTGCCGCCCAGGGCGCCGTTGGGCCGCCAGCTTGCCTTTTCGCCCCAGAGCGACCAGGCGATGCTATCGTCGACGATCACAAGCGAGTAACCGTGGCCGTCGGTGATCGGGTACCACCGGTTGTCATAACTGAAATCAAGGATCTTCTCGCCGTACGAATCATCGAGCCGCAAACGGTCGCCGGCGTTATCCAGCTTGCCGACGAACTGGCCGGCGACGGGCAATCCCCTTCCATAACGCAGGGCGAAGGAATTTGTGTCGCGGACTACCAGCAGGCGCGCGCCGGCCTGTAGATTAGTGATGGCCCCTGAGCTGAAACTGAATTGAACCCCTTCAGTGAGACGCACGCCACGCAAGTCGAGCGCGGCCGGCCCGATATTGCGCAACTCCAGAAACTCGAACAACTGCGCGTCAATGTTAGTGTTCCCCGCAAAAGGGTCGGGGTTATAGGAGATTTCAGTAATGCGCAGGTACTGCTGGGCGGGGCTCGGGCTGCCAACGTAGTAATTGCTGTTCACCAACCGCCCCCCGGCATCCAACAGCACCAGGCGTTCGCCCCAGGCCGACAGGTTCCCTTCATACGGGCCGACCACCAGGCGCCGCTCGCCACCTTTCGGGCTCGTCGTCCGGCTCCGGAACGCTTTGACGTTCGGCGACACTATCAACGTGGAAAGCGCGGGAAGAACTGTGCCGGGTTTGAAAGTAAACCGAACGCCGCCGTCGAGACGCCAATTCGAGATGTCCACCGCATAGGAATTCGCGTTGGTAAGCGAAAGCCATTCCTGGAGCGGGTTGCCGCTCGCGGGCCGGTACTCAAGCCCGTCGATTCGGACCACGGCATTGGTTGGCTGAGGCAACGGGATCTCACCGCCGCCGGTCACTGTCTGGACGCGGAACAGATAATCCCGGCGACCGGGCAGAAATTCGTTCCAGATCCGGTTTACGGCCTGGGTGATCGTCTCGCGGGTGCCCCATGTTCCCCATTTGGTCAGGTCGAGCGCGGCGTCAGGCGCGATCCGGTCGCGCAGCGCCAGCGTCTTCTGCCGGTAGAAATCGTTCGTTGCGGGCGTGCCCGGGGGTTGGCACAACGCGTCCATCAAAGTGCGCAACCGCCGCAGAAACATCTGCCGGGTAAAGGGCGTGCTGTAAATCGGGTCGAACACCCGGTTGCCGGAACCGGTCCAGATGGACTGGTTAGTGTAGATCGTCTCGTCGTAGTAGGCGTAGCAGGGGGTGCCGCACGTCCAGACCCGGCCGAAGCTCAGGTCCACGTCCCAGGGCATCGCCTGCCACTCGCCGGTCCCGTCGTTGTCGCAGTACAAATAGTAATTCTTGTGACAGCAATCGACGTCGGCGGTGATCATTTTGGCCGCCAGAAAATCGATGAATTCCGGCACGTTGAGATTGTCGAACATGAACGTTTGTCGGATGGTGCCGCTCTGCCCCATACCGGTGATCAGCGCCTGGAGGTCCGCCGTGCCTTCAAATTTGCGCGTTTTCTTTTCGTTGGTGGCGACGCTATCAGCCGCGTTGTACATCTTGTACAGCGCGCCCTGAGGGTCGAGCCCGAGGCGCTTGAGAAAATCGTCGTCGCCGCTCTCCACCACGTTGGCGACGCTGAAGAAAACCGCGTTTTGCTGCACGCGCACCGGGAAAGCGAAATGGCTGGGCGCGCCACCATCGCGATAGGTTTCATAGGCCAGCAC
>DATDCV010000699.1:0-9446 GCA_036524155.1 Verrucomicrobiia bacterium | reverse complement strand
GCCCGTGGCCAAACTGTCGCGGTAGCCGACTACAACGACGATGGATTTGCAGACCTGGCACTGGGACGTTATGACGTGCCCACAAGGAGCTATTTGCTGCAAAATACCGGTCAGGGTGTCTTCTCGGTCGTTACGAACACCGCCTGGACGCTACAGGGCGCTCGCTACGAGTCGATTTCCAGTGCGGATTACAACGGTGACGGCCTGCCGGACCTCTTGGGTATGGGAACGTCACGTCCGCTTCCTTTCCGGAATACCGGGGATGGAAATTTTGGGCTGGCCACGGGCTCTTTGCTCTACAACTTCCAGGTCGGTCGCACCACCTTAAGCGCGGCCTGGGGCGATTATGACAATGACGGTCGCTTGGACGTCGCCATCAGCTATGTCTTCGGTTCGCCCACCACCTTGCAGGTGTTTCTCAACGACGGCACCGGCGAATTCACCCTCGCCTTTTCAGTTGCGGTACACTCGCAATATGTCTCGTGCGCCGACTACGACAACGACGGCTTGCTGGACCTTTACGCAACGGGGTTCAACTCCCGGTCGCGGCTTTATCGGAACCTTGGGGGCGGCGCGTTCACGGAAGTGCTGAATGAACCCATTGCCCAGGATATATTCGGCCAGTGGCCCATGGCGGGGTGGGGCGACTATAACAACGACGGCTTCCTGGACCTGCTGGTCGGGGCCAGGGGCAGTTCGAACATGCTTTACCGCAATACCCCCAACGGGAATCACTGGCTGAAGGTCAAACTCGATGGCAGGGCCTCGAATCGCGCCGCCATAGGCGCCGTCGTGCGCGCCACCGCGACCATCGGCGGCCAGGAAGTGTCGCAGATGCGCGTCGTCCAGGCCCAGTCGAGCTTCACGGAGATCTGCCCGCACTTCGGCGTGGGAGACGCCACAACTGTCACCACCCTGCGCATCGAGTGGCCGTCGGGGATTGTCCAGACGTTGACCAACGTCGCTGCTGACCAGGTGATCACTGTCACAGAGCACCAGGAGTACCCCGGCCCGCAACCCGAGTTGGCCATGCCGACGCTGCTTCCGAACGGCGTGTGGTTTTCGATCACCGAGCCGACCGCACCCGCAGTGTACACACTCGAGGCTTCGACAGATCTGGTGAGCTGGACCAAGCTCATGGCCCGCACCAGCGCGGGGGGCACGTTCACTTACACCAACGCCTTCAGCGCAAATTACTCACGCCGCTTTTACCGCGTCGTCGTGCCGTGAGGGAAAGGGATGAGGGACGAAACGTGAAACCGGAAGCAGAAACGTGAAACCGGAGTCTTTCCACAGAAGTCAGCGAAGGGAACGAAGGAAAGGATGGAGTGAGGGCCTCTTCGTTCCCCTCGCGCACTTCTGCGCTGGCCAGGTACGCCTTGCCGCACTCAGCGGTTTGATGCCCTGTTCTCCACGGACACCAGCCCGCAGTGCAGCGTTTTTCACAGAAAAGGACAGCGGACTTCACAACCGAACTGTCTAACGAAACAACACCATGAAAACTGAAACTTGCCAAAACCACTGGACCGGGTCCTTGACACCGCTTGGCCGCAGTTCGCGGCCAAGGCTCCACTCCACTTTGTTCAAGTACCGGACGAGGGACCGGTTTTTGCTGTCGGTGTTTCTGGTGGCCATGGCCCTCGGGGGAATCCGCGGGTCTGATGCCCTCGCCGCCACACCCTTTTTTGAAGAGCACTTCGACACGAACGTCCTCAATCCCAACCTGCAAGACCCCGACAACGCTTTCATCATCGAGGCCGGATCAATCCACCGCGCTGGCACGATTTGGGAACGGCATAATGTCCGGACGATCGACAGTGACTACATGTCCAGGGATTTCGTGGCCGAAGTCAGCCTGTCCATCGACCAGGACATTCTGTTCTTTGGCATCGGCTCGGGTGTTCCAGATTGTGAGAACTTCTGCGAGCCATTTCCCTCCATTCTCATGCGGATGCATGGGATCGGCGGCGAGGCCATGGGGCAAATCCACGCCGGTGTGTTTCCACATTCCGCATTCGATCCATCCGTGGCGAGCTCGTTCTACTTTATTTCCACAAATGGCGGCTTCCACCGAGCCAGGATCACCAAACAAGGGGCAACGATCACCTTCGCCTTCGATGAGAATTACAGGGGCGCGTTCGTGCCGGACGCGGCGTATGCGCTGACTAATGTGCTTGCGCTAGCTCCGTGGTTGAACAATACGAACAGCCGTATTTTCTTCGGCGCTGGGAACACGGTTGATATTTTTGATGACCTTGTGGTGCGAGGGCTCGAACTCAACGTTGATACCGAGCCCGCTCCGCTCACGGAGAATAGCGGCGTACCGAGCATTCGGTTGGAGCGCCTCCTGGGCGTGGACCAGCCGGCCAGCATCGCCTACGGCGTGACCGGCGGTACGGCCACGCCGGGCGTCGATTTCGTCCTGACCAACAGCGTGCTGAATTTCGCCGCCGGAGTTACGAACTTGGCCATCCCGCTGACGATTGTGGACGACGCCTTAGTGGAGGGACCTGAAACCATCATACTGGGCTTCACCAACTCGGCCGCCGGCTGGACCAACCAGGTGTCGCTGACCATCCTCGACGATGATACTGGGATCGAGTTGGAGAGGGCGGCTTACAGCGTGTCCGAAGATGCAGGCCAATTGGTTTTGGGTGTTCGGCGCCAGGACGACTCGCCCGAGACGGCCACGGTGAATTTCACGACCGTGGACGGCACAGCAACAGCCGGGCAGGACTACACGGCTATGACCGGCACTTTGAACTTCGCCCCGGGTGAGACCCACAAGGAAATCGTCGTGCCAATCATCGACGATGCGCTCCGGGAGCCCGCCGAGAGCTTCATTGTCAGGTTGGCCAACGCTGCCGGTGGTTCCAGCCTAGGGGGCGTGACACAGGCCACCGTAACCATTCAGATGAGCGATCCGGCCACTCTTCACGTTTGGCTGGACAGCCCCAATCCGATTCCGCCCTACCTGACTTGGGCGACCGCCGCGACGAATATCCAGGATGCGGTGGACGCCGCCCTGCCCGGCGAAACCGTGCTGGTAACCAACGGGGTGTATGCCACCGGCGGGCGCACGGTCGTGGGCACGATGACCAACCGGGTGGCAGTGGACAAACCGCTGATAGTGCGGAGCGTGAACGGCCCGCAATCCACCGTTATCAAAGGCCACCAGGTGCCTGATATCATCAACGGCGAGGGCGCGATCCGCTGTGTCTATTTGACCAGTGGCGCCAGCCTGTCCGGGTTCACCCTAACCAACGGGGCGACGTTGTGGAATTCGAGTGGCGATACAACCCGCGAGGAAAGCGGCGGCGGGGTGTGGTGCGAATCACCAAGTGCGCTGGTCTCCAACTGTGTGGTGGCAGGCAACTCCGCCAGCCACTACGGCGGCGGGGTCTTTGGCGGCATGCTGAACAATTGCACGCTTTCCGCCAATTCTGGCGGCATTAATGGTGGCGGGGCGCACTCGAGCACGCTGATCAACTGCACGCTGGCCGAAAACTCTGCTGGTCACGGCGGCGGGGCGCACTCCAGCATGCTGAACAATTGCACGCTGACGGGCAATACCGCTATTGGTGGAGGGAGCACGAGGACCGGTTTTGGCGGCGGGGCGAATTGGTCCACACTGAATAACTGCACGCTGGCCGGAAATTCGGCTGGCGGCGGTGGTGGGGCGGCCTACAGCACGCTGAACAACTGCATTGTCTATTTCAACAGTCCCACCGGCAGTGCCAATTATCTCAACAGCACCCTCAACTACTGTTCCACCACGCCGATGCCCATCGACGGCGTCGGTAACATCGCTGCGGACCCCCAACTGGCCTCGGCCACGCACATTTCCAGCACCTCGCCCTGCATCGGTGCGGGCAGCGCCAACTACGCGACAGGGGTCGATATTGATGGTGAGCCCTGGGCGAACCCGCCCTGTATCGGGGCGGACCAGCTTACCACAGGGAGCGCTACTGGCGGTATCACAGTGCGTATCCGGGCAAACTACGCCAACGTTGCTGTGGGCTTTGTCGTGTCCCTCGTGGCCGAGGTGGAGGGGAGGCTCTTGAGGAGCGTCTGGGACTTTGGCGACGGCACCAGCACCACCAATCAACCCTTCGTCAGCCACGCTTGGGATTCTCCCGGAGTCTATTCCGTAAAGCTCACCGCCTACAATGACAGCCATCCCGATGGAGTCAGCGCCATCAAGACGATCTACGTTTGGGCTCAAGATGCAGCATTAGTATATTACGTGAACCAAGCCAATCCGAATCCCGCGTTTCCCTACACGAGTTGGGCCTCGGCGGCAACGAGCATCCAAGAGGCCATCGATGCGGTTGTGCCTGGGAGCGCCGGGAATCTGGTGCTGGTAACCAACGGGACCTACGCCACGGGCGGGCGGGCTGTGGCAGGCAGCACTATTATGAACCGCGTAGCTGTGGACAAGCCGTTGGCGCTCCGGAGTGTCAACGGCCCCGAGCTTACCTTCATCCAAGGCAGCCAGGCACCTGGGGGTGGGAACGGCGACGGGGCGATTCGGTGCGTGTATCTGACTACCGACGCAAGCATGGTCGGCTTCACGTTGACCAACGGCGCCACACGCACGGGCTGGGACCCAGGGCTCTACTACCCCGAGACGAGCGGCGGTGGCGTGTGGTGTGAATCTGGCGGCGCGGTGGTTTCTAACTGCGTGATAACCGGAAATTCAGCCTCGTCTTACGGCGGCGGGGCCTATAGAGGCACATTGTCCAATTGCGCGCTTAGCGCCAACTCGGCAGAAATTGGCGGCGGAGCGGCTGACAGCACGCTCAACGACTGTACCCTCGCCAGCAACTCCGGCGGCGGAGCATGGGGTGTCCTGCGCAACTGTGTCGTCACTGGGAATGATGGCTCAAGCGGCGGCGAGTTCTACAATTGCACCGTCGTTGGCAACAATGGAGCGGTCGCAGGAACCGCCTTCAATTCCATCTTGTACTACAACACCGGCCGCAACTATGAACAGGGAACGATTCTGAATTACTGTTGCACCACGCCGATGCCCAGCAACGGCGTCGGCAACATCACCAACGAACCCGCGTTCATGGACCTGGCGGCGGGAGATTTCCGACTCCGCGTTGATTCTCCCAGCATCGACGCCGGCACGAACCTGGCCGGCATCATCACCACCGACATCCTTGGCTTGCCGCGCCCGATGGACGGCAACAATGACGGCGTGGCGCGGTTCGACATCGGGGCCTACGAGCTCAATCCGTATCGGTTCGAGCCGGCGCTGCAGATAGGCGTGGATGGCTTCCAGTTCACCGTCCGTGGTGAGCCTGGGCGGTGGGTCCGCATCGAGCGGAGCCGTGACCTGGTGCACTGGGAATTCGCCGGCGAGGTGCCAATCCCGGCCAGCGGCCAAACGCTGATCGATCCGGCGGCCACTAGCGAACCGAGGCTGTTCTACAGGGTTATGCGGGTTCCGTGAGGGATCCAGGTGAACACAAGACAACAAAGGTAACGGAGAAAGAAGTGTTGCGTTTACTTAAGTAGAGCAACAAATCCTGCCTGCTCAAAATGGTGGTCGCCCGTCAGGGCTTCAGTCAGACCCTCGTCGCCCATCACTGTGAACGAAATGCAATCAGTGAGCGACCATTCCTTGTCAGGCCGGCTGAAGTAAAGCCGCAAGCCACGTTCCCAGAGGTTCTGGTCCGGAGAAACGATATGCAACCGCTCTTCGCTGGCCAGCGTCTCCTGGAACTCCTGAAAGACGCGACGATGCCTCAATCCGGCCAGCGCATCAGCGACTTCGGTAATGACCCAAGCGGTTGTGAGCAGCGGTCCCTCATAAGCATCGGACCAAGCCAAGGCGGCCTCGTGGTGGGCATCGTCGGGATTCAGCGCGGCCAACAGGAAGAACGTATCGACAAAGACCGGTTTCACGGTTTGGCGCGCTTGGGCGTGCCGTGAAGATAGTGGTCGTGCTGCTCCGCCCAGTCCGCTGGCAGCCCATCCATCTTGGTCGCAAGCTGCCGCAGCCGGCTAGTTAGGCTGTTCCGGCCGGAGGCCGGGCCGACTTTCTCAATCCGGACAGTAGTGCCGTCAGGCCACTGCGCCTCTGGCGGCAGCTTTACGACCCCTTTTTCAACCGTGCCAGTGTAGCTCATAACCGATTATGTTCCTATGAAAGCAGCTTAGCGCAGAGGCGTGGAGCGCTCAACCGAAAAGCACCGAGGCCCGCCTGCGGCCAGAAATCCGACCGTTTAGCGCTTGAACGGTCCCAAATGCTCGACGCCCTGGAGCCGGCAGATGAAAAGAACCCTTTCCGGCGAGATCTGGCGACCAGGCGCTTTGACCGACGACGAATTCGGGACTGTCGGAGAGAGCTTAGTTCGGTTGTTGAACCTACTGACCTGATCGAGCCCTGCTCCCCTTCCCTCGCGGCCTTCGCGGCCTTTGCGTGAGACTCGCGGCTAGCGTGATCAGCGTTTATGAGTGGAAATCAGGTGTTTCAGCCACTCATCTCGGCCACACATCCAGACCCACTGTCTTCAGCAGCGCGAGGAAGCGCGGGTCGTCGCGCAGACCGTCCCAGGCAGGGTCGGTGCGCAAGCCGCCCCAATGTGCGTGGACGGGGTAGGGATTTCTTTCCTGGACCGCCCGGTCAAGCCACTCCAGCGCCTGGTCGTTTTGCCCCAAGCCGGCATGGACCCACGCCACGCAATAGGGCTGGACGTAGGGGTAGCCGGTGCGGGAACCTTCCTCGAGTTTCCGCAACACCTCGAGTGCCTTCTCCCGCTCGCCCATCAGAGCGTAGGTGCGGCCCAGGAGCCCCTCCCACTCTGAGTTGTTGTACACTGCCTGCCCCTTTCCAATCAGGTCCAGGGCCTTTGCGTAATCCGCGGTTTCGACATAGCACCGGGCCAGGATGGGATAGTTTTCATAGGTCAACTGAGGCCAACGGTTCGCCTCTTTGAGGGCGCCCGCGTAATCACGTTCAGAGAACCGTGCGGCGGCGCTGTTGCCACGGAGGAGCCAGTTGTTTGGGTCCTGCTTCTCCGCCTTGGCCAGTTCGAGGCGGGCTTCGTTCGTGCGCCCCAGGCAACGGTACATGATCGCCCAAATCAGGTGCTCATCCGGGTACAACTGCCTGAGCCGATCGAACTCATCCGTCGCTCCAGCCCAATCCCAGTCATAGAGTAATCGCCAACTGACCAGTCTTTGCATCGCTTGAAAGCAGGTGTCATCGATCTCCAGGACTTTCCGGCACAGATTCATCGCTCGCGGTATCCTATCTCGAGGGGGTGCCTCACCACCCGCGGTCTCTATGTCGAGCATGGAGATGCCCAAAAGAGCTTCAACAAAATTGGGGTCCAGGCGCTCGGCCTGGCTCAACCCAACCTTCACGGTCGTCAGATTCGTCCACGACCAGGAAGTCACTACCAAACCGATCGCCGCGCGCCACTCCCGGTAGGCCGCCAGGTTGTTGGTAAGTATTTGATCGATCCGCCTCGCCTCCTCAGGTGTGGCTTGGATGCCCAAGCTCCGGGCCACGCGGTCGATGACCTGCCGCTCCAGGCCGATGACGTCGTTGGTGGTCGCGGTGAACGTTTGCGACCACAGCGAGCGCTCCGGCCGGCCTTGAAACAAAGTTGCCTGGAGCTCGAGCCGACCGGGTGGATTGGTCAGCTTTCCATCAAGCACATAGGCGAAGGTCTTCGCCGCCTCGCGCCGGCGCTCCGTTTCATCGCGAAAGGTCCAACCCGATTTCCGCGGGCCGACCCGGACGCCCTTGAGCAACGCGAGCGAATCGATCACGGCGTCCGTGATCCGGGAATGCGACTTGTCATCGAAGAAGTTCTCGCCAATAGGATTGCCGTCTAGCCCCACCGGCCACGTCGGGCGGAACGGGAGGACGAACACGGAAGCCCTTTCGGCAGGGAGCGCCGCTGGGCCGCGCTTCTTGAGGCTGAGATTGAAGAATACGATACCCAGCACGGCAACGGCTAGCGCCATTGGAGTCGTGCGCATCGCCAATCGCCCCGCCTGTTCCAACGCCCGCCGGGTCCGCACCGAGCGCCCTCGTTCCAGCAACACCAGGTCCGCTTGCATCTCGGCGGCCGAGTGGTAACGGTCTTCCGGGCGGCTCGCGCAGGCCCTGGCGATAATCTCGTTCAGTTCCAGCAGCCGGCGGTGTTCCGGCCGGGAAGGCAGGTCAGCCGGCAACTGGGGAAACTCCGCCGCTTGCTTGCCGAAGGCCGCCTCGTACAGAACTTTGCCCAGGCTGTAGAGATCGGCTTGCGGCGTGCCCGCGCCGTCAGGCGGGATATATCCCACCGTGCCGACGAGGGAATGGGCCTCATCAATGTTCGTGACCAGGCCGATGTCCGCCAACTTCGGCTTGCTGCCGACAAAGATGATGTTCGAGGGTTTGATGTCGCGGTGGACCAACCCGTGCTGGTCCAAATGCTGCAGCGCACTGGTGAGCGAAAGCCCAAGCCGCAGGCATTCCTCGAACGGCAGCCGGCCCCGCGACCGCAGGTCGTGACGCAGCGTGTGAGGGATGTAGGAATTGGGGTGGTGGAGTGTCGGAGTGGTGGAGTAGTGCGGGACTGGAGGGTTGGAGGGTTGGAGCTGCTGGGAACCCGCGTTGGCTGGGCTCCCATCACTCCAACACTCCAGCACTCCAGTGCTCCGTTCCTGCCCAGCGCTGTCAGCCAACTCCATCACGTAATAGAAATAGCCCTCAGACTCATTCCGCCCGATCTGCAGGATATCGATGAGGCCGTCGTGCGAGCGTGAGACCGGCTCGAATTTCTGGATGCCCTTGAACTCCCGCTCGAACGGCTGCGGTTCACCGAAGTCCTGGCGATACACCACCTTCACTGCCCGAAGAGTCCCCATCACGTTGCGCGCCAGCCAGACCTGCCCGTAGGCTCCGCGGCCGATCGGGCGCAGCAGTTCGTGGTCGGGAATTTGCGGTGGAGGGCGTGGAAGGTCAGCAGCCTGCCCCACTGGGCTCCCTGAAACCAAAGGGCTCGGGGACACGGGCGACGCCAAGCCTGCTACAGGCTCCCTCATAAGGAGCATTAGTCAACCACGACGACAAGCCGCTGTCACGACTAATCTTCGAGGAGGCGTTTTCGTTTTCTTCCAGCGGTTCGTGTAATCTCGGGCAGATTGGCGGTTTGGCGCTTCGTAGGGTTGGGGCGTGTTTACAGCAGGGTGGCTTCGAGCTTCCTTATCGCTTTCTTCAGCAACCTGCCCACCCGGTGCTTGGTCAGGTACACCCGGCCGACGCTGACCCCCAACGCGCGAGCCACCTCGCCCGGTTTCCACTCTTTGAGCGCATAGAGATCGAAGATCTGCCACTGCTTGAGTTTCACCTGGCCCTTGGCTCGCTCCAGCGCCTTTTGAAGCAGCGTAGCCCGCCATTCTCCATCCCACAGGCTTTCCAGTTCCGCGCCCGCCGG
>DATDCV010000698.1:0-2085 GCA_036524155.1 Verrucomicrobiia bacterium | reverse complement strand
GCCTACATTTTCCGGTATTCGGAACGTCGGGGCACTCCGGCCGCCGGGATGCCCGACCAGGTTCCTGCCGCCATTCGTGAAGAGCGCAACCAGCGATTGCTGCAGTTGGTAAACGAGGTGGCCGGGCGCCGTTACGAAATGTTGCGGGGCCGGCGCATGGAGATCCTCGTCGAAGGCCCCAGCAAGCGCAACCCTGAGCGCCTGTCTGGTCGGACCCGGTGCAACAAAATCGTTGTCTTCGAGGGTTCTGCCCGCCACCGGGGCCAGGTTCTGGATGTGAAGATTATGCGCGCGGGTTCGTTCACGCTTTACGGCGAGGCCGACATCCTGGAATAGTCCGCCCGAGGAACCGAACCCGCCTGCTTTGTCGCCTGCTTTGTCGGCTTGCGTCCCACGGCTTCATCGTCCATCTTCGGGTCTCGTTCTAAACAGGAATGACACTAAACCTCTCCATCCTGACGATAGTTTTGGGCTTGGGTCTGGCGCTGCCGCAGCTCTACGGGCTCTTGAAGCCGGTAGAGTGCGGAGCTGCTTTGCGGCGGTTTCCCCGGTCGATGCCGTGGGGCTACGCGCTGATGCTGCTGGGCACCGTGTGGTTCTTGTACAACCTGAGCCAGGAATCGATCGCTGATTTCGCCACCTACAAAAATGTGCTGTTTGCCGGGTTCGCGGCGGTGGGGATCGGGAGTTGTGTATTTGTGCGGGATTTCCTTGCGGTGCGAGGCTTGGCGGTGTTGCTGCTGCTGCTTGCCAAATTGATGGTGGACACGGGCCGGCCTCAACTTGCCCAGACGCACTGGGTGCTGCTGATTCAGGGCTGGGCTTATGTGCTGGTGATTGCGGGAATGTGGTTTACGATCTCCCCCTGGCGGCTGCGGAACCTGCTCGAGTGGGATACGGCCAACGAGAGCCGTTTCAAAAAGGCCTGCGGCCTCAGGCTCGCTTTTGGCCTGCTGGTGGCCGGCCTTGGGATGACGGTGTTTTAGCGTGCGCTAAGGAATGCCAGCGGAGCCAAGAACTTACCGCGGGCGGATTTTGGTCATCCGGGGAGGGGCTATTGGCGACTTCATACTTACATTGCCGGCGTTTGCAGCGCTCAGACACCAGTTCCCTGATGCCTATCTCGAAGTGCTTGGCTACCCGCACATAGCGCAGTTGGCGGTGGCCGGCGGGTTGGTTGATCATGCCCAGTCCATTGAAGCGCGCTCTCTGGCCGGCTTTTTCGCGCGTAACGGTGATTTGTCTGAAGACCTCGCGCATTACTTTTCTGACTTCGACTTGATCATTTCATACCTCTACGACCCGGACGAAATCTTCCGAACCAACGTGGGCCGGTGCACTCCAGCGCAATTTATTCAAGGGCCCCACCGACCCGAACCCGGTTGTCGCGTGCCGGCGGCTGAAGTGTATCTGCAACCGCTGCAGCGGTTGGCGATACTTGAGGCGGACCCTGTCCCCAAGCTCCATATCGGCCCCTGCGCCGGCGCCGTCAGCGGTGCGACCTTCTGGCCCGGCGGAGAACCGCCCTTGAAGCCGGTGCTTGCTTTGCATCCCGGTAGCGGCAGTGAGGACAAGAACTGGCCCGAAGCGCGCTGGGCGAAGCTTCTCGAATCGGTGGTCAATGGAACCGGCTTTAACCTTTTGTTGGTGGGGGGGGAGGCCGAAGGCCGGCGTTTGCAGCGGCTCGCGGCCGCATTACCTCCCACGCGCACGCGAGTGGCGCAGAGTCTGCCGCTCGCCAGGTTGGCGGCCTTGCTTTCACAGTGCGAGGGCTTCATCGGGCATGATTCCGGAATCTCACACCTCGCTGCCGCCCTGGGTTTGCCTGGACTGGTTTTGTGGGCGGAGACAGACGAATTCATCTGGCGTCCGCCCAGCCCCAGCATCATGCTTATCCGTTCCCCTGCCGGCCTAAGCCGTTTGCCGGTGGAAACCGTCTTCGCTCGCCTGCTGGAGGTCTGGGGTGCGCGATGCCCGGGTTAGCTTTTCAACGCGCCGCTGGCCGTCGCCGTATGACACCCACCCAACGAACCCGTCTAAGGAAGAAGGAAAGGGCCTCCTCTCCCCAGCCCTCTCCTCCAGAGC
>DATDCV010000697.1:0-15323 GCA_036524155.1 Verrucomicrobiia bacterium | reverse complement strand
TTCCATGTCATCGGCCCAGGTTGTCTCCTCGTAACGATACGGGGCCCGATACGAGTTTCCCTGCTGAACGCCTTCTTTCGCCCGGCCCAGCGCATAAACCTCTTCGCCGGCCCGCAGACAGCGCCTGGCAAAGTCGCGTTGGCGGGGATCGTCGCTCAACACCTGATAGGCCAGCCCCATCGCGGCCGCATACCTTCCCGCCAGGTTCGCAATCCCGGTGGATGCGCTCTGGTACTGCTGCAGACCTTGCGGTTGGCCGTCCGCACAGTAAACAACACGCGCGCCACCTTTGCCCCAGCCATAATCGGCGGTGTCGTTTTGGGGTAACCGGCGGCCGATGTGGTCACGGTCATCCGCGACCTGATGATAAAGTTGATCGGGCGCCGGATGCAGCTTTAACATCCACTCCAGGCCCCAGCGCGCCTCGTCCAGCACGTCCGGCACACCGTTGCCTCCCGGCTTGCCGGCGCTATCCACCTCGTCCGCGAACAGCCCTTGTGCAGGGAAACCCTCCTTTTTGAACTCCGGGTCCTCGCGTGCAGTTTTTGAACTCTCGACTTTAGACTCGGGACTTGGGACTTGGGCTTTGGGCCTTAGCTCAAACGCGAGCAGCATCTGCGCGGTTGCGTTGCCGGAGGTGAGGAGGTACTTGAGCAAATCGGCGGCGTCATGCCATCCGCCGCGCGCATCAATAAAGGAACCGGCGGAAAGCGGCCCGTAGGCAGTCCGGCCGTCGGAGGAATGGCATACGGCGTCGAGCCAGGGGTTGTATCCGCACCGCTGCTCGCGCATGAACTCGAGCAGTTGGTCCGGTAGCTCGTCATTGGCATGCTCGTCGATCACAAACGGCCAACATTCTCCGTCACCAACCCGGAGTTTGTATGTGCCCGGCCTGTTCCAGGCGCTGAAGTTCAACTCTCCATGGTGATCGAACTGGCCCCATCGCACTCGATTGATCGGCTTGAGCTTGCCCTTGAACAATGGCTGAACGGAATTTGTGCCGGTCAAAACGAACTCTCGGGGCAAAGGCGTCGTGGAAAAGGCGATAGCGATCTTGAGCGCTGGCGGCCGATAGCCAAGTTGGTTGGCGCGAATAAAGACCTCCGCGGAATATCCGGACAAGGTCGTCAGCATCAGGAAGACCCAAAGGCCTTGTCTGCGCGTAGCGCTCATGGTGGCGATTGTAGTCGTAGCATAGAGATTCCGCCATCCGGATTGCAGGCCGGAAATGACCACAGGTCCTGACCGTGCTCTATCGGACCAAGGCAACAAAAAACCCCTCCCGGAGGAACCAGGAAGGGTGGGTGATTGTTTCAGGCGGGCTTAGAACTTGTAGATAATGTTCGCGCCCAGCATGAAGGCATTTTCCCGGGTGGGATCGCCTGTGCTTGTTCCACCAAAAAGCTTGCCGTGCTCGGCGCGGTCCCATCGAAACTCAAGCCGGCTGACCACGTTCTTCCACAGGTCGTACTGGGCAGTCGCCGTCACTGCAAAGATGTTGTCCTGGAAGAGAGAGAACAGAGGCGTTTGCTGGTTGGGTGGGAGGAATACGCCCGTGGTCTCGTCGACGTCGCCGGTGACATACTCCACACGACCGTGGAAGCTGAGTTTCTCGGTCGCCTGGTAAGAAGCATAGCCGGCGATGGACCAGATGTCGGCCTCAAGCTTCGAGTCGGGCCCGTTCGGTTTGGTGTTGATGTTCAGCAAGTCCCAGGCAGCGCCCACGCGCAAGCCTGTAACGGGCGTAGCGACGGTGGCACCCACATACGCGTTCAGGGTCGGCATCGCGCGGCCGGAGCCTCCCGCATTATTGTTGAAACCATTGACGACTCCCGCGTAGAGGGTCGAGCCCGCAAGGAATCCCATGGAATCCGGCGCAGTGATGGCGATCGAGCCCATGTAGGTCTTGTAGGACTCGGCGTAGGAGTTGTCAGTCTCGACAGGAGCGAATGCACGGCTATTGATGGCTGGTCCAACCGTGTTGGCGATGCCCGCCGAGGCGCTCAGCAAGTCGTTGAATCGGTAGCTGGCCAGCAAGCCAGTGTGGGTTTGGGGCTCGATGGAGTGTCCGTATGACCTCGTGTAGTTCGGGTCATTGGGGGACTCGACCGACTCATAACCGATGATGCTGTCGAACACGCCCATTTTCCAGTCGATCCCGTTCCCGACGGGCGTCCGCAGCGCGACATAGGCCTGGCGGAGCGCGAAATCGCCCTGTGAAGCCTGGCTGTTGTTACCAAAGATGGATTGGGTACCCAGCGTATTCGCATCGGGACCGGCCCATAAGTCGACCCGGTAGCCGGCAGCCCACTCGGCTTCGTCCAGCGGTTTTTCAATTCTCAACTGGATGACATTCAGGTTGAAACCGTCGGCCTTGCTCGCCCCGTTGAATTTGTAGGGCGGTAAGTTGGCGTTGCCAGTGCCAAAATTCCATTGCGCCGACGTATCGACATAACCGCTCAAGGTCGTCGACGAGAGCGCGGTCATCACCGAGCTGGTTTTTTCCTCGGCTTTGGCAGCGGACGCCAGGCTGATCACCCCAAGGGCGGCCAGAGCAATTGTCCATTTCTCAAACTTCATTAGTTCCTCCGATCTTAATGATTTTGTTGTCCTGTCTAACTGTGCATCTGTTGAGGGCAAAACCCGTTTACCCTCGCACCAAAACCGGTGCGTAAACTGCGTAATAGTTAGCAAACCCACCAGGGTTGACAACAGTAATTTTCTAGTTTTTATGCAGGTCTGTCCCGGCCCGGGACACGCCCGAGCATATCCGTAAAGATCCCAGGGGCCAGAAAGTCAACCGATTAGCCGGGAACGGCCTTCCTTTGGGGGCGGCAGACCGATCAACTCGGGGCCGCCCAGTGAGGGGCCATGAACTTCCGAAGCCGGCGCTAAGCCAGCCGGGGCTGGTTCAAATAATCGTGGAACAAAGCCTGCTTGCTGGAGAACGATGGATTGCGCTCAGGTCACCCAAGTTGCGGCGCTGATGTGTGTGCGCGCCGGTTTGCCAAGACACCCTTGATATATGGCCTCTTACGTCTACGTCGCTCGTGAAACCGCCACCGGCCGCGAAATTCGCAGCGCGGTTGACGCCGCCTCGGAGCAGGCGGCGATCGTGGCGTTGTTGAATCGCAACCTGCTGGTTGTCTCGATCCAGGAGAAGATCGGCAAGAAAGGGCGAACCAGCGGCGGCCGGGTGGCGCTGGCTGATCTGGTGATTTTTACGCGGCAGTTGGCGACGATGATCGACGCCGGCCTGGCGATGGTGCAATCGCTCCAGGCATTGGCAGAGCAAACCACCAACAAGGTCATGCGCGACGTCATTAAGGACGTCTGCACACGCGTTGAGGGGGGCGATAGCTTTTCAGAAGCGCTTCAGAAACACCCGAAGGTGTTTTCCCGGTTGTATGTCTGCATGGTGGCAGCGGGTGAAAAAGGCGGTTTGCTGGCTGAAATCCTTGCCCGTGTGGCGACGTACCTGGAAAATACCGCCCGCCTCCGCAAGAAGGTCAAGAGCGCCATGATGTATCCTACCGTGGTAACCGTGGTGGCGATCCTGATCACGATTTTTCTCCTCGTAAAGGTCGTGCCGGTTTTCGGCGAGATCTTCTCCAGCTTCGGCTCCAAACTGCCGGCGCCAACCCAGTTTCTGGTCGACTTGAGCCATATCGTGCGGAAGTGGATCTTCCTCATTCTCATCGGCGGGGGTGCCGGCGTTTACGGCTGGTTTTATTTCATCAAGACCGCCACCGGGCGCAGGATTTGGGACGCCAACAGAATCAGGCTGCCCATTTTTGGAGTCATCGCCCATAAGATCTGCCTCGCCCGGTTCACGCGGACCCTGGCTTCGCTCATCCGCAGCGGTGTGCCGATTCTCGAGGTGCTGCAAATCGTCTCGCAAACCGTCGGTAACGTCGTCATGGAGAAGGCGATCAAAACGGCGGCGTTAGACATCGAACGCGGAGAGAGCATAGCTTCGGCCCTGGGCAAGCATCCGATCTTCCCCACCATGATCATCCGCATGGTCACCGCCGGCGAACAAACCGGCAAGATAGACAACATGCTCGAGCGCATCTCGGATTTTCTGGATGACGAAATTGAAACCACGCTGTCAGGGTTGACGGCTCTAATCGAGCCAATCCTGATTGTTTTCCTGGGCGTGGTGGTAGGGGGCATGGTCATTTGCATGTTCCTGCCCATCTTCAAGATGCCCGAAATCGTCAGTGGCCGGCGATAGCCGGGTTCCCCCCGACCTCGAGGCAAACCAGTTGAGTGAGGTCGCGGGCCAGCAACCGACCGCCCGCCAAAGCCAGCGGCCCCCAGGACTCGCGTCCCTTCAGGATCTGCGCCTGCCCGAGAAGATTGTATCTCCGGGGTGCTGCTTCGATTAATCGAAGCAACCCGGAATCGTTCACGGAATAGATAAGCCCGTCGGCAACAAGAAATGGCCCGAGACCAAACTGCTGGCCGGGATCGCTCACCCAAAGCGGCTTGCCGTCAGGCGTGAGACAAACAAACCGGCCATCAGCCCGAACGCCGTACAAGTGGTTCCCGTAAAAGACCGGCGTGTGCTGAGTCGCGCCAAACACTTCGGGAGTCAACCTGAACGCCGTCCTGGGGACGAAGCGGTCGCCATCTTTCTTTAGTTCGAGCATGAGGCTGCCGGCATTGTAGCCGCCGGAGAGAAAGATCCGGCCGCCCTGCAGCACCAACGGTGAGGGCACAGTGGCGATGCTGATCTTCCAGTCCGAGGTTTCCCATAGAAGCGCGCCGTTAGTCGCAGACACGCCCACGACTCCGTTATTGGCACAATAGACGTACATCCGCTGGCCGGCGAACTCCATCGGCATAATGGAAGCGTGGGTCATCTTCCAGCCTCGAGGATTCGGGGTTTGCCAGAGAACGGCGCCGGTCTGGCCATCGAGCGCCAGCAGCAATGCGTTCTTCCCGCCCGGAGCGAGGATCACGGCGCCGTTGTCGATGAGCGGGCATTGGCCGGCATACCAGGGCGGGATCGTCGCCCCGTATTGGCGAACCAGGTCAAGTCCCCAACGAAATTCTCCGCTGATGGGGTCGAGAGAAACCACGTGGCATTTCGGGCCAATGGCTGCCACGAGTTTGTCGGTGACAGCGGGAACTGTGCGCGACATTCCATGGTTGCGCTTAACGGACACCGGATAGACGTAGCGCCAAATCTCGCGGCCGTCATCCAGCGACAGGCAGCGCAGGGCGTCCTGCCTCTTCTCGCGGTCGTAGTCCATCACGTAGACCCGGCCTTTGAAAACGGCGGCGCCCGCGTAACCCTCGCCAAGGTCCGCGGCCCAGAGCGGGCGCGGTTCGGCCGACTGCCAGGAACGCGACAGGCCTGTGCCCCTGCCAACCCCATCACGGTCGGGACCGCGGAATTGGGGCCAGGCGCCCGGCAAATTTGACGGCTGGCCCTCTGACCGCAACAAGCGTCCAGCCATCACCGCGTTGGCATTCGTGCCGAGATCGCTCCCCGGGGCCGCATCGGTGCCGGGCACGCGAAGCGCAAGCGGCTTGTCGGGGTTCTGGAGGAACCAGGCAGCCAGCAGCACCAACCCCAACGCGAGCAGTGCGCCGGGAATCACCCAGGTTCGGTACAATGAATGTTCGTTCGACACCGGGATACATGACTACCCGAAATCGGCGCGAAGGTCGAGAAACTCCGTGAGCAAAAATGGCCTGGAAGAGGTCGCGACCGGGCCGGCGCGGCAGGAGAGCGATGGTGCGTCGGACCGGAAGGTGCGGGAAAAACTCAACCCCGGCTCCCGAAGAACCCGGCGAATGACCAGTTTCTTCGCCGGGGCGGTTCTTCGGCATGCGGCAGAGCGAGCTGTTGGTCAACCGCGGCTCTCAGTTCGTCAGGTTTCCAGCGACCAACGAGCACGGCATCGGCCCCAGCTTCAAGAAACCTATACTCCATCTCCGCCGTGGCCCCGAGCACGACCAGTGGCGTCGACGATTGGTTTTTGAGGGTCCAGACGATCTGGACCAACTCCTCTGAGCCGAGTTCTGGCCGACCAAGTTCAGGCAACAAGTGCTCGGTATCGAGAATGATCAACTCGTAGCACCCGCAGCAGCCCTGACGGACGAACTCGTTCGGGCGCAAACTGTTGGTGAAGGCAACAGCCGCACGATTGAAACAAACGTCTAGAACCGTGGTTTGGATAGCGCTCGTCAGCCGTCGTTCCGCCCCACCGAGCAGCAAGTGCAAAGTTTTCATGCCGGGAGTGGAAAAGCACGGATCCAGCCAATATCACTTTTGAGAAGCCGCTGCCTAAAATCCTGCGCTCAAAGCACGTAAAAAGATCGAATCGGTGCCACAAAGGGCATCCATTACCCCCTGCCTCGTTGCGGAGTGCGGACTCACGGCAACTCGCCGGTTGATGCTGCTGCGAATCGGACGGAGTGAATAGTCAATTGACTGAAGGGTCTTCAGGCATGTCAGCCAGCAATCGATATTTCCAGCCTTTTTGGCGCAGAATATTTTGCCAGAGCAATTCCGGGTTGGAATCGAAGACCAATTCGATTGAAGCCGGATGCGTTAACCAGGCCTCACGTTTCATTTCGTCCTCGAGTTGGCCCGGACTCCAGCCGGCATACCCCGCGAACATACGAATCTTCTTCGTCGGGGAAAATGACTCGCCGAGCTCGAGCAAAGCGTCGAGGGAATGGCCGAGGCTGAGGTTCGGCAGAACGTTAGCGTCGGGAATGAAAGCCTCGGTGTGCAAAAAGCTCAAGGCGGAAGGCTGCACGGGACCGCCCAGGTAGAGAGGACAAGTCTTGAGGACCTCGGGCAGCTCGGCATTGATCATGTCGGCGGCGTTGTTGCCGGTGCCACGGTTTAGCACAAGTCCGAAAGCGCCCTCGGCGTCGTGCTGGCAGATCAGCACGACTGTCCGTTGAAAGAAGGACCCTCGCAATTGGCCGCTATCGAGCAGCAATTGCCCCTTCAAATACTTTCCGGTCTCTGACATAAGCGTCAGCTGAGCGTCCAGCTTGCCGTGTCAGCAATCTGTATTAAATTTCCGTCATGTCAAAACTTTGTCTGTTGCTGCTTTTGGCGGCGGCGTTGGTTGCGGGCGGTTGCGCCAGCCATTCCGGAAGCCGGGAGTACGTCCCCGGCAAAGGCTGGGTGCCGAATGACTGATGGTCAGGGGGCAGTTGCGGGGACAGGAAGAATGGGGGCAGCCCCCGTGGAGGAGCCAGTGCTGCGGGTCCGTATCACCGAAGTCCTCCGGGTCCGCCTCGATCATCGGTGTCAGCCACAACTCGGTCTTGCGCCCTGTCAGCGTGTCGCGAAGCCGGCTGCTGGCTCCCAACGTCGATGACCCCGTCGCCAGGATTCGAGTGTTCGCAGATGGTCGGCGGCGATTTTTAACAACTCGGAAGGATTGGACAGCCGATCGACTTCGTCGAGCACCACGCGTCTGGTTTCTTGTCTGCTAGCAACGGTCAAGTCCCAAGGCCGATGGGCCTGTCGCTATGTGCATCGTCACGGCAGCGCCTGTTTGCGTGGTTGTCGTAGGGAAATTCCACTTGATTCCCATGCATGCCAGGCGGTCTCGGATAGCGCCGTGCTCGGCAATTCGGTTTGATATCGCCTCACGGATGACGTTTCATCCCGAACATGCAAACAGCCGCGGCTGGTCGAAACGGAGTTCACCAACTTAACCGCCTGATGGGCATTTTGGCGCTGACGATCAGCACCGGCATGGCCGCGCCCGAGCCGATTCTGGTGCTGAAACATTCGGACGTAGTGTTCATGTACCAGGCACCCAAGGGAGTTTATGATACCTACGGTGCGACAGTCTTGGCCTGGGGCGGCACGCCAACGGCGAAAGCACTCGAAGAAGCGTCCGGGCTAAAGTTCTTTGGCAGCGTGGGGATGGTGACTGAATTCGCCCGATATTACGAGCGGTTCCCGGAGACCTATGAGCGTGGGCTCTGCCGCAACCTGAAAGGCGAACCGTTCAAGGTGCCGTGGCTGACGGACCACCAGCATAAAGGAGTTCCGTTTTGGTGGTGCTGCACGCGGCAGCCGGTGTTCAGGCAGTACATCTCCGAACGCGTGGTTGAGACCATCAAAGCCGGCTCGGAAGGCGTGCACATCGACGATCACCTCGGCACAGCCGGCGCGCTGTTCATCGAGGGCGGGTGTTTTTGCGCGCAGTGCGTGAGCGAGTTCCGCGATTACCTGAAGAGTCTTTCCGCGCCGGAACTGACCGGCAACGGCGTCCGGGACGCGAGCCGACTCGATTACGCAGACGTTTTGCGCAAATGGCTGGCGGAAAAGAGCGGGCGCAAAGTGGCCGACCACCCGCTGTGGAACCGCTGGCGCACCTATCAGCTTCGCGGCGCGGCGGCCTTTATGAACGAGCTTCGGACCCTGGCGGCGCGCACTGCCGGCAAACCAATCCCCATGAGCGCCAACGCGTGCCTGATGTGGGGACCGCACCTCAGTGACTACCTGACACTGGATTACTTCAGCGCGGAAATCGAACACCACGCGGCGGCAAAGGTTTTCAGCGACGAACCGCTGGCGGCCTACCGGATCGCGGAGGCGGTCAACCGTCCGCTCGCCGCAACCGCCAGCGGCGGCGACTGGGCCTTCGTCAAGGAGAACAATCTGCCCGGGCTGGTGCAGAGCTGGGTGGCGCTGAGCTACGCGGCCGGCCAAAGCCTGATGGCGCCGCACCGGCAGTGGTGCTACACACCGCAAAAGGGAACTCACTGGTATGAAGGGCCCTCGCAGAAGTTCGCGCCGCTCTACCGCTTTGTGCGCCGGAATGCCTCGCTATTCGACGGTTACGCAACTTTCCCCGACCTCATCGTGGCCTATGCGCAGCTAACCTTTGACCGCGACCGCGCCAGGTTCGCTACCGTTTGTCACCGGCTGGCCGCAGCTAATCTTTCCTTCCGACTCGCGCTCGGCGGAGACGAGGCTGTCGAGCATGCCCTGTCGGCGGAGGATTTCCGAGGAACAGCGCCGGTACTCGTTCTCGAACCCGGCGACTTTCAACCAGCGGACAAAGCCTATCTGGCCTCCTTGCCCCCCTCGCGCAAGGTGGAAGACCTCGAGGCAGCCCTGGCGAAGGTGACCCCGGCCGTGCGTGCTGCGAGCGCCGGCCAACTTCGAGTCCTCCCCAGAGTGAAGCCCGGCTCCGCCATCATTCACCTCGTTAACTGGAATTACGACGCAACGCGCGACGCCGTCGAGCCCGTCAAACAAGTCCGCCTGAACCCGGACCTCCGTGCGCTGGGCGTGCCGACCGCCCAGCAAGCCAGGGTTTTCGCCCCAGGAGCGGCAGCCGTCACGGTTCAGATTAAAGAGAACGCTCTGACTGTTCCCGAAGTGGGCCTTTGGGCGATCGTTGAACTCAACGCCGACTAACAGGGCTGTTGACAAAGTGACAGATCGCCGGCGCGCGGACTTCAGTCCGCAGCAATGTCCATTTGCGGAGGGCTTTCGGAATTCTAACACCACCAGGGTTCGGACATTGCTGCGGACTGAAGTCCGCGCGCCGCTGTTTGGGAACCGCCTCCGTGGGCTTTATCACTCGCACCACGCCGACTGACGAGGGGTCCGAAATCGGCCTTGATTTGAACTCAACGGTCCTTACTGTTTCTGGATGCTAGTTACGGAAGAACAGGGCGCAAAACCTACCCCCTCCGAAGGTCAAATCTCCGAGAAGGGAAAATTGGCTGCGACAGACCTGGTTGCTGAAACCGACAGCTTTGCCCGGCGGCACATCGGCCCGGGACCAAACGAGACGCGACAAATGTTGAGCCTGCTCGGGCAGCCGAGCCTGGAGGCCCTGGCGAACGCGGCGGTGCCGGAAGACATCCAACTGCGCCGGCCGTTGCAGTTGCCGCCGAGTCGCAGCGAAGCCGAGGCGCTGGCGGCGATCAAAGAAATCGCCGCTCAGAACCAGATCTACCGCTCCTACATTGGCACGGGCTACTATGACTGCATCACCCCGGCGGTGCTTCTGCGCAACATGCTCGAGAACCCGGGCTGGTACACCCCATACACGCCTTACCAGGCGGAGATCTCGCAAGGCCGGCTCGAAGCCCTCTTGACCTTCCAGACCATGGTGATCGACCTCACCGGTCTGGAGGTGGCCAACGCGTCCCTCCTCGACGAAGGAACCGCCGCCGCCGAGGCGATGACGATGTGCCACGGCCTCAAGGAAGGGCGAACGGCTTTCTTCGTTTCCGCCGACTGCCAGCCTCAGACCATTGACGTAGTCAAGACCCGAGCGCGGGCCCTTGGGATCGAGATCGTGGTGGGGAACCACGAAACGTTTCAATTTACCGACCGGGTTTTCGGCGCTCTGGTGCAGTACCCGGACACTTACGGGGCAGTCCGGGACTACCGGGGATTCATCGCGCAGGCGCACGCCGCCGGCGCGCTGGTGGCGGTAGCGGCGGACCTGCTCAGCCTGACGCTGCTGCAGCCGCCGGGAGAGTTCGGAGCCGACATCGCGCTCGGCAGCGCGCAGAGGTTCGGCGTTCCACTGGGCTATGGCGGCCCGCATGCGGCTTATTTCGCCACCCGCGACTCCCTTAAGCGCCACATGCCGGGGCGCATTGTCGGCGTCTCAAAGGACTCCCGGGGACGTGCCGCGTTCAGGTTATCGTTGCAGACGCGGGAGCAACACATCCGGCGCGAGAAGGCCACCAGCAATATTTGCACGGCCCAGGCGCTGCTCGCCAACATAGCGGCGATGTACGCCTGTTATCACGGCCCCGCGGGCCTCAGGAGCATCGCCCGACGCGTCCACGGTTTGACGCTGGTGCTGGCAAAAGGATTGGAGCGGTTGGGTTTTCGTTTAGTGCAGGCACCCGCCGAAAGTGTAGCCTCCGATTCCCACTCTTCAACAACCCCACCGCAACCCGTTTTCGACACTATCTGCGTTGACATCGGCAACCAAAGCGCCGAGCGCATCCTCAAAAACGCGGACGCACGCCGGCTGAACTTCCGGGTCATCGACGAACGGACCCTGGGGATTTCCCTCGACGAGACCGCGCACGAGAGCGACCTGGCCGACGTCTGGCGCGTGTTCAACAACGACCGGCTGCCCGCGTTTGCCGCCGACGACCTGGCTCGGGAAGTCGATGCCGCCTACGCTGCACCGCTGGCCCGCACGAGCGAGTTTCTGCAACACCCGGTGTTCAGCCGTTACCACTCCGAAACGGAAATGATGCGCTACCTGAAGCGCCTCGAATCGCGTGACCTTTCGCTGGCGACCGCAATGATCCCGCTGGGCTCCTGCACGATGAAGCTGAATGCGGCGGCCGAAATGTTTCCCATTACCTGGCCGGAGTTCAGCCGCCTGCACCCTTTTGCGCCGCTCCGCCAGGCCCGAGGCTACCAGGCGATGTTTCAACAACTGGAAGACTGGCTCAGCGAGATCACCGGGTTTGCGGGAATTTCATTGCAGCCGAACGCGGGTTCGCAGGGCGAATACACCGGGCTGCTGGTGATCCGGGCGTGGCACGCGAGCAGGGGTGAGAGCCGCCGTAACGTCTGTCTCATCCCAACCTCCGCGCACGGGACAAATCCGGCCAGCGCGGTCATGGCGGGTCTGAAAGTCATCGCCGTCGCCTGTGACACCGCCGGTAACATTGACCTCGCTGATCTGCAGGCCAAAGCCGAAGCCAACAAGGACCACCTCGCAGCCTTGATGGTAACCTATCCCTCAACGCACGGCGTGTTTGAAACCGGGATCAGGGAAATCTGCCGGATTGTGCATGCCCACGGTGGCCAGGTGTACATGGACGGCGCAAACCTCAACGCCCAAGTCGGGCTGTGCCGGCCCGGTGACATCGGGGCGGATGTCTGCCATCTGAACCTGCACAAAACATTCTGTATCCCGCACGGAGGCGGAGGACCGGGCATGGGCCCGATTTGCGTGGCCGAGCACCTGGTCGATTTCCTGCCGGGCCATGTGGTCGTGAACCTGGGCGGCGAAAATCCAGTCGGGGCGGTGTCGAGCGCGCCCTGGGGCAGCGCCAGCATTTTGCCCATTTCCTGGGTTTACATCGCGGCCATGGGCGCAACCGGGCTGACCCGCGCCACCCAATACGCGATCCTCAACGCCAACTACGTCGCCAAACGCCTGGAACAATACTTTCCCGTGCTCTATCGCGGAAAATCCGGCCTGGTGGCCCACGAATGCATCCTCGACCTGCGCCAATTCAAAAGCGTCACCGTCGAGGATGTCGCCAAGCGCCTCATGGACTATGGTTTTCACGCGCCGACGATCTCCTGGCCGGTTCCCGGCACGATGATGGTCGAACCGACTGAGAGCGAGTCCAAGCACGAGCTGGACCGGTTCTGCGACGCCCTGATTAAGATCCACGGGGAAATTCAGGCGATAGAATCCGGGCAAGCCGACCGCCACAATAACCTGCTCAAGAACTCACCACACACGGCCGACATGCTGGCCGGCGACTGGTCGCACCCCTACACGCGGGAAGAGGCTTGCTACCCGGACAAGCGCCTTTACGAATTCAAGTTCTGGCCCGCGGCAGGCCGCATCGACAACGTCTACGGCGACCGGAACCTGGTGTGCTCGTGTGCGGGCATGGAGCAGTTCATCTAACCGGCGACATTACTTCGCAGACTTCGCGCTCCAAATTGCGAGCATGTCGGCCGATCCCTGTGCCCGCAGCCCGTTGTCGGTGAGGATCTCTTCCGTGGAAGCAAGCATTTCTTTGCGGGAGAAGACTATCGTTTCAGCGCCGCGGAGATTGAACTCGACAGTGACGAAATCGTCGCGGCAGTCGCGCAGCACCTCCACCAGGTGCGCCAGGTTTTTGATCTTCTGGCCGTTGACGGTTTTGACGACCTGGAGCACGGGGTTGTCATAGCCGGCAACGAGCTTGGTTGGAAAGAAAGGCGACGACACGATGACCAGCTCCTCACCGGGAAAAGCCTGCTGGGCCCCCAGGCGGCCAATGAGGGGGCTGCCGTTTTCGGCCTGGCCGAGGAAGAAGCTCGCGCCGAAGGACTCGGCAGCCAGGCCGCCCACGAGTTCGCGGTTCGCGGTGGAAAACACCAGCGGCCCATAGACAAAATAGGAAGGATAGGCCCCATCCAGAGCCTGGAGGAGCATCGGCAGCCTTGACGGCACCGGCACCTCGACTTTCATCTCCTTGCCCGCGCGCACGATCGTCAGCGGCACCTTTCCGTCGCGGGCGACCTTCTGGACCAGGTATTTGAAATGAACCCGGAGCGCCGGTCCCACTTTGACCCTCCCCTGGTTGTCGATGGGGCTATCGCCGATCCGGGTGATGAGGTCCCATTCTTTCAGCGGATACGTCGCGTCCGAAAGGCCAGGTTGGTGGACCACTGTGCCGGCCGCCGCTTTGTCGAGCTTCAGGAACTCGCGCAACGCGGGATTCTCGAGGGTCTGGGTGAGATCGTGCATGGACGGCTTGCCGTCATACCGCCCGTCGGCAATGTCTTTGAGGAAAAGATCGATTTCTTCGTTGGGGATAATGTAGCCGATGTTGTCCGCGCCACGCAGGTTCCGGAAAGCAACCCCGATCATCTTGTCCCCGGCCAGCACCGGCCCGCCGCTGTTGCCGGGGTTAATAGCCGCATCAATCTGGATGATGAGTCCGGCGACGGGGAAATTGTAGAGCGTGAACTCGATGCGCGAAACAATCCCGCGCGTGGTGGAAAGGCTGCTGCCGCCTTCCGGGTATCCGTAGGCCAAAACCGCGTCCTTGATTTCCGGCAGAGAATTCGCCCGCGGTAACGGCGGGTGCGTGTCGAAAAAGGCCGCGTCATCCACTTTGAGCACAGCCAGGTCAATCCCCGGCGCCATCGCCTCAACGGTCGCCGGAAACTTATCGCCGGACTCGTTGCCCTGGACCTGAACCTGGCTCGCATAGAGCGTGAGATGGGCATTCGAGAGGATCCGTTTGCCCTCGATCACCACCCCGCTGCCGACAATTTCCCGCGGCGCCTGCTTCGCCCAGGGTTTGCCGAAATCAGGGTAACGGACGGTCGAGAATATCTTAACGACCGAGCTTTCGATCTGGCCGGCCTTGGGCTCGGCGGCGATTACACGGCTGCCAGCGAGCGACAGCACCAGCAGAATCGGCAGGCTGCGAAATCTGAACAGTAGCAAATTGTGGCTCATTCTTTAATTACTCCAACAGCATCATGATTTTGAACTGCATTACCTGCCGGGCGCGGCGAGCTGTAGCCCGGCCGTGTGCGGTCCGCGCCGACGATGATCCGGTGAACCCGAAGGTAATCAAGCGGAAAACGCGCTTGGCCGTATCCGTTCAGTCTTGGGTCGGAGCGCCGAGTTGCACTCGGCTTACACGCGGCCGTCAGTGCGCTTAAGCCGATTAAAAATCGGCGCTCCGACCGAAGACTTAGCTGATACTTAGCCCGCGCCAAAGAAGGGAATGCTGGACGATGGCCGCGCACGGACTTTCCACTTCCTCCCGAAACCGCACGCCCAGGCCGGGGACTCGCGCTTCATAATCGCCAGTCGCACAATCGGCTTCCGCGCTCGCCTCCGGAAGAAACTTCAGAATGAAGCTCATCCGCCCGGCGCAGTGCCCTGCAATCGGGCGAACACCTCGCTTGCTGGAATCGGTTTCGATTCTCCCGCGTCCAACCGCTCGATACGCCGATTGCTGTAGACCACCCGCTTCAACCCGCAGGGTTGGCAGACAGTAGCCGGTGCGTCGTTCGCGGGCAGCAGGGGCGAACGACCACCGGAAACAACGCCCGCACGCCGGCGCATCCTGAAGGGATGCCAGAACAAACCAACCGGGGTTTCACGGCCGCATTTTCAGTTGGGTTTGCCCAGGTCGGTGCGCGCTTTTCTGCCACCGCCTTCGGGGTGGCCCGATCATTTTGCCGCCTGACCGGAGGTCGCCGCCCCCAAACACCCCGGCGACCTCCGGCTACTCTCTGTCAATCCTTCGGATTGAGGCCCACTCGGCACCAAGCTCCGCTCCAGGCCGATCGTTGGGTTGCCCCGCGCAAGTCTGTGCCACCCACAAACCCCAGCGAGGTGTCCTGCTTATAGTAACGCCACGCTCTGGGGTACGACCAAACCCCAGCGGCAGAGATTTTTAAGGGGTAAACAATTTGACATCTTCCGGTTTTTTGAGTCCTGGCGCTTACTTGAAACGGAAGTCAATTTTGAAATTGTAGAGCCACGGAATTTCCGGGCTGACGCCCTCGCGCGCTAGCTTCTGCGGCAGGTTTTCGTAATGGTGGCGCAACAGTGAGGCATTGGGTGGATTGTATAGCGTGACCA
>DATDCV010000696.1:0-3770 GCA_036524155.1 Verrucomicrobiia bacterium | reverse complement strand
GCCGGCCATCCCGGCGGGACGGCCCTGATCGTCGTACCAGGCGCGACCGCGGTCGATGATCCAGCGTATAGTGCCGTCGGAATGCACCGCGCGATACTCGACGCTGAATTCGCGGTGCTCCTGGCTGGCCGCATTCAGCTCGCGCACCACGTCCTCGCGGTCATCGGGGTGGAGGGCATTTGACCAGGTCGCAAAGGTCACAGCAGCGTCAGGGCTGACGCCGAACAGTTGACGCCAGTTGGCGCTCACCACCACCTGGTCAGTGCCGGGTCTCCAGGACCACATGCCTATTTCAGCCGCAGTCGCCGCCACGCGCAATTGCTCCTCGCTCTTGCGCAGGTCCTCCTGTGCCTGCTTTCGCTCGGTGATGTCCTGGACGATCCCCGCCAAGCCACACCGAGTACCGGCGGCATCCGAACGGTGGCGGCCCGACGCCCAGATCCACCGCACTTGCTGATCCGCTCGGCGTACGCGGCACTCGAAACTCCAGTCGGTGCCGGCTTCCACGGCCTCGCGAAACTTTCGGTCCACCATGGCGCGGTCCTCGGGCAGCACATGTTCCAGGAACATGTCATACGTCCACCGTGGCAGCAGTTCCGAGTAACCAAAAATCCGGTCATGCTGCAAAGATCGGTGAGCCGTTTGGTCGTTCAGGTTGAGTTCCCAAGCACCGATCTGGCTGGTTTCGAGGGCGTAATTCAGCCGTTGTTCCCACTCCCGGACTTTGCCGGCCGCCTTTTCCCGTTCTGCGGCTTCCCACTCCCGCTTCCTAGCCCGGCCGAGCATGCCGGCGGTGACACTAATCAGCACACCGGCCGCGACAAACAGCCCCAGCCCGACCAAATCCCCCAAGGCACTGTGTGTCAGCCGATACCCGCTGCCGAGGAACAACCACTCGGCGGCCACGGCCGACAGGATGGTGGCCAGCACCCCGGCCCGCCCTCCGGCGATCATGGCAACAATGCCCACTGCGGGGAAAAACGTGATGAAGGCGACGCCAGGCCCAAAAAGCGAGTCTAATCCCCAGCGCAACGCCGTCGCCAGCGCCACTATCCCGACCGTCAGCGCGTAGCGCCACCTCCACCGCCGACCACCGGTGGTTTCCGGCGACGCGTGAGATTCCTGAACCAAGGGCTTACTCATACTTCGGGTCGACATGCCCTCACGAGCCTTGAATCGCCTGGCCTCGAACGCTCAGCGGGCAAAAGAAGGACATGACGAAATCAACGCAAACGTTCGGCTTTCTTCGAATGAAAGTAAACAGTGATTCATGCATTTCATGTATCGCATCAGTCTTGGGTCGGAGCGCCGATTTCTAATCGGCTGAAGCGAGCCGACGTCCGATGGTAAGCCGAGTGCAACTCGGCGCTCCGACTCAAGATGGAGGGGGTACCATTTCATTTTATCAGTCTGCGTTTCCACACTTGACCGAGGGGCGATGATTCCGCAGGTTATGAGTGCTGCGCAGAAGGGTTGAGTCAGAGAAGTTCTGAGGCAGATTAAGTGGGCGGACCGCAGGATTACAGAGACCAAGTTATGGGTTCATTAAAGAAACGTCGGAAAGCGAAGATTAATAAGCACAAACGGCGCAAAAAGCTGCGCGCGCATCGCCATAAGAAGCGCACCTGGCAAAAGTAATCCGAGCGATTCGGACCGGTTGGCCGCGTCAGTGGCAGGAATCCTGACGCCACGCAGGGGCGGGTCTGCGTGGCGGCTTGGCCTTGGCGGGTCTGGATCCAGTCTCCCGCCGGGTTCTCCAACACCGCAGTATGCGGGGCGGGGAACGCGAACTGATCGCATGCTTCGAGTTTTCATGGGGGGATTTGTCTCCTTGCTAATGGTTGTGCTCTTGTGCGGGTGCGACAGCGCGCACACAGGGCGACAGCACGCTCAGGCGAGCCGGCCGCTGATGGCGCCAAAGGTGACGGGGGTTGGGAGCCAAAAGACCATCGCTCCAGGAAGGTCACCGCGCCATGCTCCAGCGGCAGCGAGCGACCAGGCGGAGGAACGCCTCGCCCGGGCTCACGCCCATTATGCCGCAGGCGTAATCCGCGAGATGAACGAGGAGACCGATGCGGCGCTCGAGGAGTATTGTCTTGCCGCGACTTTTGATCCGGCCAACGAACCGTTGATTCTGGAAGTGACCCGGCGGTTGCTCCAGCGCCGGCAACCCGAGAAGGCGCTGGAGCTATTGGCGCGTGCAGCCGAGCTTCCCGAGGCGTCGGGCGCGATTTACGCGCGCCTGGGGCTGGTGTACGGCCAACTGGGTAAGACCGATCAGGCTTTGCTCGCCAACCGGACCGCTATCAAACGGTCGCCCCAGGCTCTGGCCGGGTACCAGAACCTCTTTGTCACGCTCCTGCAAAGCAAGCGCGAGGAGGAAGCGCTGAAGGTCCTGGACGAAGCGGCGAAACAAACGAACACCGGCCCGGATTTTCTGGCGGGGGTAGCGGAGCTTTATTCGAACTACATCCTGCAGATACCTTCGCAGAAGGCCAAGGTGTTGGACCGGGTCCTGGCCGTGCTGGAGCAGGTCGAAAAGTTCAAGTCGCCGGACGCGATGCTGCGCCTCAGAATGGCGGAGACTTACAACGTCCTGGGGGTTGGCGGCAAGGCGGCGCCGATCTACCTGGAGTTATTGAAGAGATTGCCCGACGTGCCGGCGCTACGCGACCAGTTGCACGCGAAGCTGGCGGCGATTTACCTGCGCGGAAGCGATCGCACCAACGCGATTGAGCAAGTACAGGTGATTGTCCGCGACGACCCGGCCAATCCGCAGGCGCATTATTGGCTGGGGTACCTCTACTATGGCGTCAAGCGCACGGAGGAAGCGAGCGACCAGTTCAACCAGGCCATCCTGCTCCAGCCGGACTTCGCCGAAGCCTATTACCACCTGGCGCTGGCCCAGTTGAGCGGCGGCAAACCGAACGACGCGCTGCAGACCCTCGAGAAAGTGCGCACGAAATTTCCCCAGACGTTCCTGCTGGAGTTCTACGCCGGGCTGGCTGCCGGCGAACTCAAAGACTACAAGGCGGCGCTGCGCTACCTCACCGCGGCCGAGTTGATGGCGAAAGCAACTGAACCGAAACTGCTCGACAAGGAGTTTTATTTCCAGCTTGGCGCTTGTTATGAGCGGACCGGAGACTACTCGCATGCGGAAGAGTATTTTCAGAAGTGTCTCGACCTCTCGCCGGAATGGCCCGACGCGTGCAACTATCTCGGCTATATGTGGGCCGAGCGCGGAGTCAACCTGGAGAAAGCGCGGGAACTGGTTGAGAAAGCCGTCAAGGCGGAACCAACAAACGCGGCCTACCTGGACAGCCTGGCGTGGGTGTGCTACAAACTCGACCAGCCCCAGGAGGGGCTCAAGCCTATGCTGCAGGCCATTGAGCTGTCCCCTAAGCCGGACTCGACCCTTTACGATCACCTGGGCGACATATACATGGCTCTTAAGCAGGTGCGGCAGGCATGCGAGGCCTGGGAGAAAGCGTTGGCGGTGGAGCGCAACGAGGTGATCCAGAAGAAACTGGATGCGGCGCAACCGAAGTAAGCAGGTGGCTGAGATCGTGCGACCGAGGTTCAAAAGAAGAAAGGTCGGTTTGGAATTTCACAAACATTATACGCGGGCCGAGGCGCGGACATTGCTGCCGCAGGTAAAGCGATGGTTGAACCAGATGGTGGCGCTGCGAAAGGACCTCGATAGCTACGACAAGCGTTTGGCAGGAATGATGGCGCGCGGCGGCGACCTTGGCGGAGAGGTGGTCCATGCC
>DATDCV010000695.1:0-17163 GCA_036524155.1 Verrucomicrobiia bacterium | reverse complement strand
GACGAGTCTGCTGCCCAAAGCCGCCGCGGCGGCCGGCCTGACATACGCCCAGTTGTGCCAGCGGATGGTGGACCTGGCGCTGGGCCGTTCGTCGGGCCGCCCGGAGGCTGGGAGCTAATCGGCACGGCTATGTGGTTCAAGCGTAAATCCAGAAACCGGCGGCTCGGACGCGAGTTCGTGCTGGACGTCAAACTACGATCCAGCCAGGTGCGCGCCAGCCGTGCCCGGATGGCAGCGGTCGCCCTGGGTGTGGTTTTTGCCACCGTGCTCGGGGTCTGCCTGGTGGTGCGCGGCGGGCAATGGGCGCTCAACCAGCTTGTCTATGAGAACAACGCGTTTTCCATCCAGGTGATCGATATCCAAACGGACGGTGTGCTGGCCGTCGACGAAATCCGGCGGTGGACTGGCGTGCGGCCGGGAGCCAATTTGCTGGCGCTCGACCTGGAGCGGGTGAAACGCGATTTGGGAATGGTATCGCTCATCGAGTCGGTGTCAGTCGAACGGATACCGCCGCACACCTTGCGGGTGCGGGTGGTGGAGCGCGAGCCGATTGCCCAAGTCAACGTGCCTCGCCCGAAGCCCGGGGGCGGTATCGAGATGAGCGTGTTGCACCTGGATTCACAAGGCTGGGTTATGGCGCCGCTAGACCCACAGCTACAAGAGAAAACGTCAGCGCTGCCTCCTGAGCCATTGCCGACCATCTTGCTGACCGGCACTGACATCCAGGTCGGCCGGCGCCTGGCCCTGCCGTCGGTTCAGGCAGCGCTCCAGTTGCTGGTTGCGTTCGACCAGTCCAGCCTGCACGCGGCGGTCGAGATCACGCGGATTGACGCGTCGTCGGCCGAAGTCCTGACCGTGACCACGGGCCAGGGCAGCGAAGTTGTTCTTGGCCTGACCAACTTCGATCAGCAATTGCGGCGCTGGCAGGTCATCCAGGATGCCGGCCAGCGCCTGGGGAAAGCGATTTCCGCGATCGATCTCGCGGTCAGCAACAACATTCCCGCCCGCTGGCTCGAAGCCAGCGCGCTGCCCCTTGCCGCACCCAAGGCCGTCAAACCGCTTCGAAACAGGAAGAAACATGTTTGATTCCGCTTCAATCATCGTGGGACTGGAAATTGGTACGTCGAAAGTCTGTGCCGTGGTCGGAGACCTGAGCCCGGAAGGCGTACTGAACATCGTCGGGCTGGGCCAGGCGAAGTCTCGCGGCGTCCGCAAAGGGGAAATTATGGACGCGCCTCAGGCTGAAGAGGACATCCGGCAGGCGATTGTGGAGGCGGAACAGATGGCCGATGTGGAGATCCGCAGCGTCTATCTCGGGGTCACGGGCGCTCACATCCGAGGCTTTAACAATCGCGGTGTCCATCCGGTGGTATCGGCTGACCGGGAGATCTCGGAGGCGGATCTGCAGGACGTAATCAAGAATGCCAAGACCATCAATCTCCCGGCGCAGAATCATGTCATCCATGCAATCCGCCAGCACTTCCTCGTCGATGGCCAGGACGGGATCGCCAATCCGGTCGGCATGCTCGGGTCCAGGGTGGAGGTTGATGTCCATGTTGTTCACGGCAATCTCAATCGCCTCCAGAACGCGATTCGAGCCGTCAAGAGCCTGCAACTGGAGGTTGATGACATCGTTTTCACCGGGTTGGCCTCCTCGCTGGCCCTGCTGAGCAACGAGCAGAAAGAACTGGGCTCGCTGGTCATCGATATCGGTGGCGGCACCACCGAGTACGTGGTGTACGCGAACGGCATCATCAAGCATACGGGCGTGCTGGCGGTTGGGGGCGACCATATCTCCAACGATCTTGCCTATGGTCTGAAAGTGCCGCTTAGCCGGGCCGAGCAGCTCAAGATTGAACGCGGGTCGGCTTTCGTGGAGGAGGACGCCAAAGGCCAGACCATTACACTCGCCAACGAGTTGGGCATGCCGCTGAAGGTCATCAGCCTCGAGAACCTGCGCCGGATCATGGCAGTTCGTCTCGAAGAACTGTTCGAATTGCTGGCGCAGGACATCCAACAGGTGAATGCGATGGATTACCTCAGGGCCGGTGTTTTTCTTGCCGGCGGCGGCGCCCGCATCCCCCAGATCGGAAAATTAGCGGAAAAGATCCTCGGCATGCCTGTTTCCTGTGGCAAAACGACCTCGGTCAGCGGACTCAAATCCGCCCTGGACCAACCGGAGTTCGCCTCCCCTATCGGCCTGGTGAAATTCGGCACCTTCCAACAACGAAAACGAGCCACGAAAGGCTTCCTCAAAGATACCCTCGGCCAGTTCTTTCGCCGGACTTAACTATCGCGCCTTATGGACGAATCCCCCTTGACCACCCCGCCCGCGATTGAGAACACCGCTCGCGCGGTCTGTCTCAAGGTGCTGGGCATTGGCAACGCCGGAATGAGCGTGCTCGAGTTGCTCGTCGCCGGTGGTTTCCCTGCCGCCAGCACCGCCGCCATCAACTCCGACCTGGAGACGCTACAGGCCTCTTCCCTGCCCGCGAAGGTTCCGCTCGAGACCAAATTGCTGCGCGGCCTGGGCTCCGGCGGCGACCCCGAACGCGGACGGACTCTGGCCGAGGAACACGCCGCCGCGATCAAGGAACTGTGCCGGGGCAGCGATTTGGTGTTTATCACCGCCGGCCTGGGCGGCGGTTGCGGCACGGGCGCCGGGCCGATCGTCGCCCGCCTGGCCAAGGAGACCGGCGCGCTGGTCGTCGCCTTCCTGATGACGCCATTCGATTGTGAAGGCAGCCGCCGCCAGCACCTGGCACAAAAAGGACTGGAGGCCTTTCGGGAGGCGGCGGATGCGGTGATCTGCTTGCCCAACCAGAAGCTTTTCAAAACCCTCGAAGAAAACACCAGCGTTCTTGGCGCTTTCAAGCTGACTGATGAATTGCTGGCGGACGCCGTCCGCAGCTTCTGGCACCTCGCCACCCACAAGGGGCTGATTGACCTGCATTTTGGCCAGCTCTGTGAGCTGCTTCGGGATCAACACACGGAAAGCGCTTTCGCTGTCGCGGAGGCCATGGGGCCAACCCGCTCGCGTGAGGTGGTTGAGAAACTCCTCGGCAGCCCGCTCCTGGACGGGGGCGCCGTCCTGCCCGAATCGGACTCCATTCTCGTCAGCCTGATGGGCGGACCGGATTTGACGATCGCCGACGTCAACCGCGTAATGGAAGAGATTGCGAGCAAATGTGAGGGGGTGCAGGTCACCATGGGGGCAGCCATTCATCAGGACTTCCAGGACCGGCTAGGGGTTACAATCATTGCGGCCCGGTGTGTTGACCATTCCTCCGCGCCGGTCTCGAGACCCGGGATTGAAGGCTTGCAGAGCCAGTTGCTCTCCGGCTCAAGTCCTCGATCCGGCTCGCGTTTTGTGCCGCCACCGCCAACCCTTCGGCCTGAGCAGGTGGAGCAGCTCATCGCCCGCCAGGGGCGCGGGCGTGGTCAAAAGGGAGGTCCCAGGTTCCGCCAGGCCCAGTTGCCGCTGGAAATCGTCTCCAAGGGGCGTTTCGATAAAAGCGAACCTACGATTCACAAAGGCGAGGATCTCGACGTTCCCACTTACATCCGCCGCGGCGTCGCGCTCAATTAAGCACCGGGCATTCTGTTTGCATTTCGCCGGTAATCGGCAAAAATGCGGCGCGATTTATGAAATCCATGATGCGTCATTGCGGGCCGTTGGCCCTTTGCGGCAGTCTGATTCTATCCCTGGCCCCCGATGTTCCGGCGGCACCGGGCGACTGGCCCGAGTTCCGCGGTCCCAGGCGCGACGACATCTCGCCTGAAACCGGCTTGCTCGAGGAGTGGCCCGCCGGCGGTCCAGCGCTTTCGTGGAAAGCCAAAGGTCTCGGCGAAGGTTACGCGGGAGTCGCGGTGGTGGAGAACCGGATCTACACCGCTGGCGACACAAACGGAGCCAGTTTTGCCATCGCGCTGAACCGAGCTGATGGTGCCGTCCTGTGGACCGCCAAGCTCGGCAAGGCCGGCCCCGTTGGCGATCCGAAATACAACGGGCCCCGCTCAACCCCGACGGTCGACGGCAACCGGGTGTTCGCCCTGAACCAGTGGGGTGACCTGGTCTGCCTGGATGCCTCCAACGGAAAAGAGCTCTGGCGAAAGGACCTCGTTAAAGATTTCGGCGGCACTCTGCCCTCGTGGGGCTATGCTGAATCTCCGCTGGTGGACGGCGCCAATGTCATTGTGACTCCCGGCGGCCAACAGGGAGCCGTCGTCGCTCTGAACAAGCAAACCGGCGCCGAGGCCTGGCGCAGCAAGGACTTCACTGATTCGGCCCATTATTCGTCCCTTCTGCCTGTTGAGTATGGCGGGGTGCGACAATACGTGCAGTTGACCCCGGCCAGTGTCGCCGGCGTTGCCGCGGCGGACGGCAAATTACTCTGGCGCGCGCCGCGAAAGGGCAATATCGCGGTGATTCCCACCCCGATCTTCGCTGAGGGCTTTGCCTATGTCACCTCCGGTTACGGCGCCGGCTGCAACCTGTTCAAGGTGACCGCCGCCGATGGCAAGTTCTCCGCCGAGCAAGTCTACGCCAATAAAGTGATGGCCAATCATCATGGCGGCGTCATCAAGGTTGGCGGTTATGTCTACGGCTATTCCGAAGCCAAAGGCTGGACCTGCCAGGACTTCAAAACCGGCGAAGCCAAGTGGCAGGAAAAAGAAAAACTGGGCAAAGGCTCGATCGCCTGCGCCGACGGCCGGTTCTACCTCCGCCAGGAAAGCGGCCCCGGCACCATCGCCTTGATCGAAGCCTCCCCTGACGGTTACAAAGAGCTTGGCCGCTTTGATCCACCCGACCGCAGCAACAAGAACAGTTGGCCGCACCCGGTTATAGCGGGGGGAAAACTTTATCTCCGCGACCAGGACCTGCTGCTCTGCTACGATATCAAAGCGAAGTAGGGTTACCGAACCGTTCGAGCGTAATCAGCGTATCGCTTCAGTCTTGGGTCGGAGCGCCGATTTCTAATCGGCTTAAGCGAACCGACGGCCTCCCGTAAGCCGAGTACAACTCGGCGCTCCGACCCAAGACCGAGGGGGTACTAATCAGCCGAGGTACTCCCGCAGCGTCTGCAAATAGCGGCGGCAAGTGTCTTTCATGTCCGGGTCGCCGGAGTGGCCGTCCTGCTCCAGGGAAGCGAAGCCCTGGAAACCGGTTTGCTGCAAGGCTTGGACGATAGCCCGGAAATCCATCACTCCGTGGCCGATCGGCGAAAAGCTGCGCATCAGGCCGTCGATGTCGCGCAGGTGAAGGTTCATCAGGTGGCCCTTGAGTTTGTGGATCGCCAGAGGCGGATATTCGCGTTCCAACTGGATCCAGCCCGCATCCAGATTGAAGCCCAGAGCGGGATCGCGAATGGCGTCCCAGAGCCGCAGCAGCGAGCCGGTGTCGGGCAGGAGCGTGTGCGTATGGTTCTCGATGGAGAACTTCAGGCCATGGGCTTTGGCCCGGGACACGCACGCTTTGACCGTCTCCACAAAACCGTTCCAGACCGCGTCCCAATCGAAACCGTCGGCGATGTCGATGTGGAACTTGGTTTCGGGCGCGCCGCTCCCCACCTCGTAATAGCGCGGTAAATAGCTCGTAGGCCCCTTCAGCTCCCGGGCCCAAGGCGCCACGATATTGACGATCGGCGAGTTGAACTTCGCGGCCAGTCGACACCCGGATTCGAAAAGATCCAGCGCCCGTTCGCGCGCTTCGCGCTGCGGGCTGGACAGGTCCTCGACGACCGGCTGGAACATGGCGAATTGTGAAACGCGCAGTTTGTTCTTTTCCAGCTTCAGTTTCAGCCGGTCCACTCGTTCGTCCGTCCAGAATGTTTTGAAGTCCCCTTGCGAGTTGGCAATCAACTCGATCCCGTCGAACCCCAGTCCGCCGATAATGTCGCTGGCCTCCTCGGGGTCGGCGGCCGGACCCAGGCTATGGAAGTTCCAGCTCACGGATCCGAGCTTGATCTTGCCCGGGCGACTCGAGAAGGACTCCGCGGCATTGTTCAGGAGCGGAGCGGCGGCCATTGCAGAGGCGGTCAGTTTCAGGAACTGGCGGCGGCTTAACGACGAGGGCTGTTTCATGGCTCGGAGACTAGCATGCGGATCGCCGCAAGGCCATGGTCATTTCGGGGGAAACCCTTCGGCAGTTCTAAATCACATGCTTAGAGCGGAGCAGACGCGACGTGGCGGACACGGTCAGACAGTTCCGACTGGAGTTTCCACGCAAGCTGAAGCCGGAACATCCGCTTTATAACAGCCCCGAGGCCGAGGAGGCGCGGGGAGAGAAGGCCGGGCCAGAGGAATAGCCGATAGCCAATGGCCACAAGACTCTTGTTAGGTGGCGCTGGACTTGGTGATTGGTGATTGGTTATTGGCTATCCCTTCGTCTATGGCACGCCCGCACAATTGCCGAGATTGCCTGCTGCCGGCGTAAACGGGAAGACTCGCGGCTTATCAACCGGTCCCCGCCGGAAATCGCGCGTGGCGGCGTCGCGCGAGCCACGCAGGGTTACGGTTTGCCAATCCTGTCTGATTTTGCGAGATCAGGCTGCCGTAGCAACTTGGGATTCGTCCCCGTCGGGCGTGAACCCACAACAGGCGATTAGAGAAAGAGAAGACCAAATGGCTAAGTATACGAAATTCGAAGAACTCCCGGTGTGGCAGGAAGCGGCGCGGCTCTACAACCGGGTGCTGGACCTGTTGGAAACACCCAGCCTGCCACTCTCGGGCGGTTTTCGCAACCAATTGGACCGGGCGGCGCTTTCGGTTTCCAACAATATTGCGGAGGGATTCGAGAGAGTAACCAACCGAGAACTCCTGTCGTTTCTCGCCATTGCCCGTGGTTCAGGTGGTGAGGTCCGCTCGATGATGGCGGTGGTCAAGAATCGGCCCAAGCTCAAGCCGCATCTGCGTCACTTGCAGGAAATCCGTGAGTTGGCGGAGTCGTGCGCGCGGCAACTGACGGCATGGGGAGGCTCTTTGGAAGGCTCTCCCGTTCAGGGCAAACGCCACCTAACGGGATCGGAGCGGAACAGGCGCGAAGTGGCGGAGAAGGCCAGACAATTCCGACTGGAGTTTCTACGCAAGCTGAAGCCTGAACATCCGCTTTATAACAGCCCCGAGGCCCGAGAAGCGCGAGGAGAAGAGGCCCCGTCTGAATAGCCAATAGGCGATAGACGATAGCCAAAGATAAGACATGCGCGCGGTCAGGAGATGGGTAACACTTGTGGCTCAGCACATAGCTAACACGGTGTTGAAGGCAGCGGTGGATTTGGTGATTGGTTATTGGCAATTGGCTATCCTCCTGCATGTCGCGCACGCAAAATTGCCGTGACTGCCTGCTGCCGGCGCAAACGGGAAGACTCGCGGCTCATCAACTGGTCACGGCCGGAAATCGCGCCTGGCGGCGTCGCGCGAGCCACAGCAACAGCGTGGTGGGCACGACCACGTAAACCAGCACTCCGGACGCTCTTAACCAACTGCTCCCGATTGTGCCGATCCCGAGTTGCCCGGGCAAAACCATCCGCGCCACAAAATAGAGGCTCGTTTCGACGGCTGCACACGCGGACACACATAAGATGGCGCCAACCAACGGCCGCTCCCGGCAAAGTCGGCTGACCCACTCCCATTGTGCTGGGTACTTGCTCACCGTCTTGGCGAGCGCCAGCAGAGTTCCCGCAGCGACGCCTAGACAGAGCCCGATTGAGGCCAAACCGGCCAAATGCTGCACCAAAGGTGGAGCCGAATAGCTTACCGCCAGCAGCACAGACGATGGTTCCAGTATCAGTCCGGTAAACAGCCGAGCCACGACTACTCCGATGAGCACCCATAACCCGCGCTGGAGCCAAACTCCCGATTGACTGCGTTTCCTCCAGACATAAGCTGCCATCAGCGGCACCGACGCCACCCACAAGGCCTGGGTCAGGAAAAACCCCCAAACCAACCACGCGGAGATGACGGTGTGGCTCTCCGCCGGCAGCGACCGCCCTGTATTCGCCAGATGCTGCCATAACGGTTCGAGCCATCGCATCGCATGCCGCGGTAGAACCTGCAAAACCTCCAGTCCTCCTATTAGCGCGAGCCCGGCCCACACGGGCTTCTTCAAGGCAACCTCCCCTGCTCGCTGAAGCCAGTGAGAACGCCGCGTGACCACCTGAACGACCAGCCAGATTAGCGCCACAGTCGCAATCCAGTACGTGATGAACTGCAAGCATCCAATCATTCGGGGCCCCAACCCCTTCCACGTGCTCAGGTTAAGAACCACGTTCGAAAAGAACGCTGCGAACGACCCCAAGAGGTTTGCGCCCAGCACGCCGCACAGCACCCAGAGCGCGCGCTCGGACCAAACCCAGCTCGAATTCACCTTGGCAAACTCGGCCTCCAACTCCCGGCTCGTGCCCAAACGGCGGAGCGCCATTTCGAACGCCTCCCTCGCCTCAACGCCCCGTGCCCGCAGGACCTCGAACGAGTCCCGCAGGTGCGTTTCGAGTTCGTCCAGGTCCCGACCACCGAGCGCCGGTGAGTTCGCCAGTTCAATTCGCCACTGCCGGATTCTGTCGTTCAGGTCAAACTGGGCTGGGTTTTCCATAACTTCGTCAGGGTTGAATGCACCGTATTCCACTCGCGCCGTTCGCCTTCCAGGGCTCGACGCCCTTCCTTGCACAACCGGTAATATTTGCGCTTTCGCCCGGTCTCCGATTCCCGCCACTCGGACTCGATCAGCTCCTGCTTCTGCATCCAGTGCAGAACGGGATAAAGCATCCCTTCGCTCCATTCAATTTTCCCGTCCGAGAGTTCCTGGACCCGCTGGATCAGCGCGTAGCCGTAACTCTCGCCTTCGCTGAGAATGGACAGCACCAGGGTCGTCGTCGAGGCCGCCACGAGTTCTTTCGAAAGCATGCGGCACTTTACCTAACACTGCTAGGCTTGTCAACACCAAAGATTCAGGAATTGGCAATCGCGGCGTAACGGGCCTTTGTGGGCTAAAGGCAGCCGAGTCACACGATAAAGCCGCTTGTCGTCGCGGGTAGCGTCTTTCATCGATAGAATCAGCGTTGATTAGCGCAGACTAGCGGTTTATTTCGACCTGCTGGAACCCGCACAAAATTACATGTCACAACCGAGCCGACTGAGGAGTGCTCGCGCCTTCGTTTCGTCGATCATTTCGGCGGGGGCTTGGCCCAAGCGACACGCTCAGCGGCGCTGGGCAGCCCGGGAAAGGCAGCGTGCGGTTCAGTTTGATACCAATAGGCTACGCTGTAATAGCTGTTGCGGCTTTCGAAAGGAGGCACACCTCGGCCGTGCTCGATAAGAAAGCGCAAGGACTCCCGGAACGGCACCGGGTCGGGCACATGCCAGCGATAGGTACTGGTGAAAGGCTCTTCGAGCAACGACACTCCAAAGTAAGGAAAACATCCCGCGCGCAACCCGTAGGACTCGCAGAAGTAGTCCTCGGAGCCGGTGCCTTGCATCGCATGTACTCCGTCGATATAGACGATCTCATCGCCTTCGCCCCACCAGCCTCCGTCGTTGTTTTTCACGCTCAACACACAGCCCATCAGGTGACCCCTGCCTTTGGCGTCCAGAATCAGATAGGGGCCGGCCGGAGGCGGAGTGGCTTGCCGATACTGGGCGTGGAAATAAAGCTGGTTGGTGGCGGGCGCGCGGAAAGTGCGATAATTGATCTCGAACCAGTGCTTGCTGCGCTGCTTGCCTTCGTTAGTGAGGGTGATTCGGGCCGACTTGCCGAAGGGCATCGGGAAATAACAGTTGCGCGCCGCGCCCATGGCCGCCGGGTCTGTCAGTCGGCCGGGCCGCTGGTCAATGCAGATCAGCGCTGAACTCATTTTTTCGGTGAAGCCAAACCCAATCCCGAAATAATCGCCAATCGGGGCTTCGACGCTGGGCTCAGCCTCGCCGTCCCAGTACATTCGCAACACATGGTACTGCAGGTGGTGGGCTTCGTCGCTGGTGACGTTGTCACGCAGGTGCGCGATGCAGCCGGGCCCCTGAACCTCTGCCAGCACCAACGTGCCGCCCGGTTCCAGAAACCGCCAATCCTCGTTTCCGCCTTTGGGGTCGCTGGAGGTAATGCGATGAGCCTCGAAGTCGCAGGCCGCCGCCAACTGCTCCGCGGGCCAGCCCTGGCCGGAGAGGTTCAACGTCAGCAAACCTAGGCCGCAGAAAACCTGGAGAACGCGCATAGGATAAATCTTAGTGAGAAGCCCAGGGCCCGCAATGAAATCACGCAGGTATCGCCTCAGTCTCGGGTCGGAGCGCCGATTTCTAATCGGCTTAAGCGAGCCGACGGGCGATGGTAAGCCGAGTGCAACTCGGCGCTCCGACCCAAGATTGAGGGGGTACTCACGCAGCGATCCGCGTCCGGATGGAGCAACAGGGACAGGCACCAAAAGACCTGGTTCCGTTGTTAGGCAGTCGGAGTCGAGTGTCCGAAGTCCTCTCCGGCAGACGTGGACTCAGCCTTAAGATGATTCGGGCACTCGTCGTTGGTTTGCGCATCCCGGCAGACTTATTGCTGGGCAAGCCCGGAATCAGTTCGCGCAAGGTGCCTGCGCGTTTCCTGTCAATACCCAGCATGGAACACCAGCTCTTTCTGTTTTCAATTTGAGATTTTTTGCGAAGGATTTCGGGCCAGTTGTCGTCTTCCTTTATAGAGACAGAAACAGACAACTCACATTATGAAAAAAGCGCTTCTATGGGCGACCGGGCTGCTGACGGCCTGCGTCTCGATAGTTTTGGCACAGGCACAACCCCAACCGTCGATGCGGAGACCAAATCTGCCCCCGGGAACAACCGTTCCGCAGCAACAGTCGGGGGAATTGACGCGGTTCAGCCTGGATTTCCCCGGCGGCATGCCCAAGGACCTGGTAGCGGCCATCCAGAAGGCGATGGGAAAGCCGCTCAATGCGATCGTCCCCGATGAGTATGCGGAGACGAAAATCCCGGTGTTAAAGATGACGAACGTGAACGTGCAGCAATTGTTTTCGGCGCTGGAACAGGCCAGCCGCAAGACCCAGGCGTACGAATCTGGTTCCTATTACGGTGGGCCCCAGTTCGGCGGTTATCGCAGCATTCAACAGGTAATCACCAGTTATGGTTTCCAGCAGGGACCCGGCGCGCTCACGGACGACACGATATGGTGTTTTCACGCGGAGAAGCCGCCGATGCCGACCATCGGCGGCACCGGCGAGGGCAAGGCAGTCCGCTTCTACTCGTTGTCGCCGTACCTGCGCCCGGTTTCCGGGGATCGGCATCTTACCGTCGATGACATCACCACGGCGATTGAAACCGGATGGAAGATGCTGGGTGAAACCTCGCCGCCCAAAATCAGTTTCCATAAAGACACAAACCTCTTGATCGCAGTGGGTGAGCCAAACAAGCTGGAGATTATTGATGCGGTCCTGCAGGCGCTCGCGCCTCCGGGCGCACCAGCCGCTCCCGGAAAGGCTGCGGCGCCCAAGCCGGCGGAACCTCCCCGGAGCGCCGAATCCACTAACACCGGCAGCGAATGAGAGTTTTTGCGTTCCTCGACACATCAAAGCACCGGCGGCGCGCCAGTGGAAGCACCGGCCAACGCGCTTACGGACGTGCCGCAATTGACACGCCGGATGCGCGCCGGTGAAGAAGCCGCGTACCTTGAATTCTACCACACGTATTACGACCGGCTGTTCCGCTACCTGCTCGTGGTGGCGGCGGGCGACCTCGAACGGGCCGAAGAGGCGCTCGAAGCCACTCTCTTGCGGGTGGTCCGCTACATCAAGGTATTCCCCGCGGAAGACATTTTCTGGAACTGGCTCACCGTGCTGGCCCGTAGCGCTTTCAGTGACCAGAGCCGCAGACACCGCCGGTACCTGGCATTCCTTGAGCGGTTCACACGACACCAGCTCGTTGAAGGGCCCGGCCCGGAAAGCCCCACGGCTGACGCGCGGCTGTTCAGCGCGCTGGAGCGAACTCTGGCGGCGCTGCCGGAGGACGAGCGGACGTTGGTGGAGTGGAAGTATTTCGCGCATCGTCCCGTGCGCGAGATCGCCGAGGAACTGCAGACCTCCGAGAAAGCGACTGAGTCTCGCCTGGTGCGCATCCGTCGCAAACTCAAAGGCGCGCTAATCGCCGAGCTAAAGCATGAATGACGATCGGGACCGTTTGCTGCGCGATATCCTGGCCGAGCCCGGCGAGCCGGATGCGCGACGCGACGCGCTGCTTCATCGCACCCTGCGCAACGTGAGGCGCCGGCGGACCCTTCTCCAGCTCCGCCGGGCCGGCTCGGTTTTGCTGCTGTTGCCGGCGATGGTGCTGCTGGTTTGGTGGGGCCAGTTACCGCCTCGGCCCCAAGCGGTCACCCGCCAACTCGTGTATGTTTTGGTACGGACGGAACCATTGCCCCCGTCCGCGTTGATCCAAACTCAGCCGTTCGGCCCCTCCGGAGTGATTGCTTCGGCTCCAAGCCGGAACGTCAACCGCATCGCCACCCGCCCGGAGGATCGCCGATATCACGAAATCGATGACGCGGCGCTGCTGGCGTTGGCAGGCACGAATGGCGCTGTGCTGGTCCGTTCCGGGCCTCATTCCGCCGAACTGGTGTTCGCCTCGGGAACGATGACCGCGCACGCCACCGACTAAAACAAAGGATTCAGATCGTCCCGGTTGGGCGCGCACTGTTTGGACGCCAGGGGCCGGTGTTCGCACTGCATTTATCCCGACCGAAAGCGGAGGAGCGTGATTGACGGACTTCCATTCCGGAAATCCGCTCCCTTGCGGGGGTGGTAAGAGAAGAACCTTCCGCGCAGTCGCGACTTGGACGAATGCAATTCACCGCCGGAACCAGGACGGGGCAGAACGTTGTTCCGACCCCGATCCGATCAGTTTCAGAGCCGTGGGCTGTGCCCTCAAACGCGCTTCAGTAGTTTCAAACCCCGTCGAGTGAACTCCTTGAGATCCCGAAACACCCGTATCTTGCAACCTTTAAAAAGGCGCTGATAACGTCTTTGGACATCGCTATCTTTGTGCTTCATCGCAGGGTTGACCACGATGATCTCTGGGCGATTTCCTTCCAGGAAATAAATCTGTCTGAACAGCCACTCAGAGTAGAAGTCAGTCGCTGGAAAGGAGTATCCAACGAAAACGATTCTTCGGCAGCTGCCCAGCTTCTGCCGTGCAATGAGCCAAAGTTTATGCAGAATGCTCCCCGGTCGGATGAGTTTATTGGACGTCGGCGGAACGATGAACGGCTCGCACCGTTCGTTTCCGCAGTTGGGGCATTTATGCATTTCCCTGAGTCGCAGGAGCTTTTTGTCTTCGACCGCAAGCCTTGCCTTGCCATGGAGAGGACATTGCGGATTCGGACACACACGCCAGTTAAGAGACCCATGGAGCTTCAGGAAAACGCCACGACTGTTGTAGTCGCGCAGTCGCGGTTTGTCAGTTGTCATCAGGTCCAAGTAGGTCTCGTATATCGGGCCACCCAGGCGCTGGAGAGTGAAATCAGCGATGGTGTCCCAATTGAACGAGATCACGCTGTCAGTTGGCCTCAGTTCGCAAAGAAGGTGGAGCAGGCGTTCGCAGTGGAGTCCTTCAGACTTGAACAGCAGTTGAAACGTAACGAACGAAGCCAGGTCTCGCTTGCAGATACGAAATCCTTTCTGGTACGGGGTCCCTCGGGAATACATTTTCTCCCCAATATCCAAGAACGTGAATACGTCCTCGATATTAATCTGCCTCCACTCTTCAGGCTCAAATCTGGTTCGATTCTTCTCGAGTCCCCATGCCCGCACAATCAGATCATTGACTCCCTCGCAGGTCAGACCAAGCGAGTTCACGTACCGCTCGCCGTGAGTGTCCATCTTACCTTGGTGGAACAGATCGTAGAAAAAGTTCTCGCCCGATGGCATTTTCGCCATCGCTTGGCGAAGGCTGCTCTCAATCGGGTATTTCGCAGCACCAATCGAGGCGCCGGCGCCCAAAACAAGCAAGGTTGAATCGTCAGCGCTCATACCTCGGCCAGCACGGCATGATGCAACCGGGTTGCAGGCGTGCACTCGGCTCGAGTTGGTTTGTCCGGAATCGGGAGATCGCGCTGCCGGCTTGGAGGAACTGACGCCAGGTAGCACCGGTGAAAAGATCGAGCCAGTAGTTCATAGGTCTGCGTTTCAGGTTCTCCGCTCTTCTATCGAGCCTATGCCCGTGCGGCGCAGCGTCAAGGACATTTATGGCACTCGCATGGGAGGATACGGGAGATCGCGAAAGGGGCTGTGCAAGGTTTTGGTTTACCGGTCAGCACCGGGCAGTGCGCCTTGGGCTACGGGGTGTCCGCAGCTCAACTGTGCTGGTACCCTCAATGCTGCTCGGAATTTGTGACTTGGATCGAGTGTTTCCTCATTTTGACCGTATTTGCCAGTCTTGTCGCGCTGGCCATCGGGCTTGCAGCCGGCCGTCATCTGCTGATCAGGGGCAATCGGGGTGAAGCGTTGGTGGCAAGCACGCTTTCTCGGTTAAGCCGTCCACACCTGCTGCTCAACAACGTGACGCTCCCTACGGCTGAAATAACAACGCGGATCGAATCGAAGCCTTGAATATGGCGACACGAATCAATTTGACTCCAACCGTATCGGTTTTGAGCGGCAGAATAGTGGAGTGGGACCACGGAAAGGGTTACGGTTTTGTTGAGGCGGGAAAGGCCCGGGTGTTTTTGCACCGGCGTGATTTTGTCGAATGGCGAAAAAGGCCTGAAGCAGGTGACCGAATTGAGTTCGTCATGGGTTTGGACTTGAGAGGAAGAAGCTGCGCGAAGAACGCGGTGCACGTTGATGGCGGTGGACGCATCACGGTCGCTAACGTGTTGGTCTTATTGGGGCTGCTGGCGCTTCCAGCGGTCGCAATAACGCGCCGAGTGCCGGATCTACGCTGGGCCGGCGGTTACGTGCTGGTAATGAGTGTGCTGACCTGGTGGGCGTATATGCGGGATAAACGGAAGGCCCGCAACGGCGAATGGCGGATTTCCGAGGCCCGGTTGCACCTGCTGGAATTGCTGGGCGGCTGGCCGGCAGCATTCTTGGCGCAGCGGCGGTTAAGGCACAAGATTTCCAAAGGGGATTACCAGTTTTTCTTCTGGCTAATCGTGCTGGTGTATCAGCTTGCCGCGTTTGATTCCCTCCAAGATTGGCGCATGTCGGAGGCGCTGTTGAAGCGGCTCGAAACCACGTCGGAGCACCACAGCAGATGACGGCTTCGTGCCGCCGTTACAGGGCGGGGAGGGAGTTTGGGCGGGTTTCCCGAGCCTGCGCTTCGCTCCAGTTCGGGCTATCACATGACGGGCGTCCGGCGTTGGGTTGCTGCAGCGCTGAGAGTGGCACGCGGTAAGCGGCTCGGGGTGTTGCCGGAGGGGCGCGACGCAAACAGTGTTGCAGCGCGGGTGATTGCGGGAGTGCTGACGGGGAGAGCGCGACTGGCGCCTGGGCGGGCGTTGAGGGGCTGGAGAAGGAGCCGCAGCGGTTGGTGGTGGACAACGCGGTGCGAAGGCTGCACAAGTTAGGCGGAAGGTTCGACGACCACTCCTGCGGTGGAGGGCGTGGGGCGTGCGGGTTCCGCCAGATGCAGGACTTCCTTGAGTCGTTCACGGTAAAAAGCATTGGTCAGTGACAGGATCAGGAAGGGCAGCAGCAGGCCGAAGCTCACGCCGGAGAAAATCAGCAGGGCAACGGCCTCCTCGAGCCACGGGCCGTGCCCGGCCGCCAACGACATCACGATGAAGAAGGTCGCCCAGCCGGCGAAGAGCCAAACAAACGCCCACAACAACAAGCGCAACGGGCCAAAGCGCCTTCCGCAGGTCCAACCTGCCAGGTTAATGGCCAAGCTCATCAGCAACCCGAACGCCGCCACGGCGACCAACATCTCCGTCGGCGCGGCGGTTTTGTTCGACAGCCGCGCGACCACGAAGGCGAACAGGCCGGCCAATTCCATCGTTGCCAACATCCCCAGGAATGTCAGCAAACGGCGTTGACACCGGAGGTAAGGAGATAACAGCCAGACTGCTCCCAGCCCAAGAACCACGGCGCCGAGCACCCCAAACAGTCCTCCCGGCGCATTCCCTTCGACTTTCGGTATGGCACAAAGCAGCGATCCGGCCGCCAGACTCAACGCCACGGGCACGCCGACCCACAGTGCCTCGAGGGCACGGTTTCGCTTTGGAAGCAGCAGCAGGAGCAGCGCCAGCGGCGCCAGGAATTGAGGCAGGCGGCAGGGAGGCGACCACTTGTAGGACGTAGCGGGGCCTTCCTTTGCGCCCAAGGCGCCAAGGTCCGCCGTGGCGCGGATCTGCAACTCACCCGCTGAGACTGTTGGTGGTACTCGCCATGAGTACGGGCAGGGGCCGCTTCAGCCATATTCAAGCTTGCCGGACCCGACCTGGTTGCCGTTCCGATAGATCGCGACTTGCGGCGGGTTGGCGCGGTCCACGGGACCTGCCGGGCGGTAGCGCCCGCCATCGCCCGCCAAGCGGTAATCGATCGACAAGGTGCGCCCCTGGTTTTCAACCGCCACCCAGTTCGTGAGCGGCCCGCCCGCGTGCAGGATCGCCGCTTTGGCCGCGGTAATGGTAACCGGCTTTGCCCGCAGCCAATCGCGATAATCGCTGAAAGCCCTGGTGTCATTTTCTTTCAGAACGACCCAGCACTTGCTGTAGGTCCCGACCGGAATCCTCACGGTCGGCTCCGGTCGATCCAGCAGAACCGTAAAGGGGACTTTGGCGTCATGCTCCCTAAGCACCAGCCGTTCGATATACTTGCCGGTCAACGCCGCCTCCCCCAGTTGCGTCTCCAGTCTGGTTGCTTCGAGTCTGAACCGGGGGGGATCCCCCGCAACATAAGCGCAGTTCAACCGATAGGCCTGTCCCCGCGCAAACAGGTTTGTGCAAAACTCCACACCGGTCATCAACCCATCTTCCAGGCTGAAGGGCTTGACCCGGTCCGCCCAGGGCCGCAACAGCAGATACCCCTCCTCCGTCGTGCCCAGATGATTGGGATGCTCGATCAGCCCGATCTCGCATTCGCCGCCCGGCAACAGGATCTTCCCCTGCCAATAGGAGTGCCACGTCAGGTTCCCGCCGGGTTTGTTCCGCCCATTGTAGCCGTATAGTGCGATATCCAC
>DATDCV010000694.1:0-4852 GCA_036524155.1 Verrucomicrobiia bacterium | reverse complement strand
AACCGTCGAACTCCCGCTCAGCCAATCGTAGCTCCCATACCCATTCCCATAGACCAAATTGTGGTCCACCACCACCCCGCTGCCCGTCGCCGCATAACACCCGATCCCCGCGTGCCCATTCTGGTAGATGATGTTGTTCTTAATATCCACCCCGCTGAGCGCCATCCACAAAATGATCCCGCTGGTCCCGTTCCACGCCACCACGTTGTTGTACACCTTCATGTTGCTCACCGTGGTGTAGCCCGCCACCTGCAAGCCGCTGGCCGCGTTGCGAACTAACAAATTGTTAATCACCGTCTCGTTCTGCCCGCACAAATACAACCCGTGATCCAGATTGCTGCCCGCCCGCCCGTTGTCGTGAATCGAGTTGTTGGCGAAATAATTGCCGCTGCGGCCGGAGTCCTCGTAGACACCGTCCTGGCCATTGCTGCTCGTGCTGGCCGGGTTGCCGTTGTGATGGATCTCGTTGTTGATGATCCGGTTGCCGTTGGCCCAAATCGAGATTCCTCCGTGCGGGGCGTTACGAATCTCAAAGCCGTCCACCACGTTGTAGTTCCCGTCGATGTAAAAGCCCTGGTTGCGATCCGTGGCGTTCTGCCCGTCGATCACCGCCCCGCCCCGCACCTGCGACTTGAGCGTGATCGGGCTGGAGGCCGTGCCGCTCTTGCCCAGGTGAATCCCCCAGCCGCTGCTGTAGTCGGTGTAGACGCCGGCCGCCACATAGATCGTGGTGCCCGCGCTGGCCAGCGAATAGGCCCGCGTGATGGTCCGCAGCGGCGAGGCCGCCGTGCCCGCATTCGCGTCATTGCCTTGGGTTGAAACATACAAGTCTCCCGCTCTAGCGCAGACCAGGGATAGCCCGAGGTGAAAACAAAAGACACCGATTCTGCCAACAGCTACTCTACTTCTCACGCTATCAGCATGCAGCAGCCTTGCTGTCGACTAGAAGCCGTATCTGTCTGATTTGATTGTCGGAATTAGTCCTACGCGGCGGGTGTTAAACAGCGCCTGTCCCTTTCGACTGGCTGTCAGAGCAGGCCTTGAACTCGAAGCCAATTTCGATGTGGCGCCACGGCCATCAACGCTTTTCAGGGCCGGCGGCAGCAATCATCGCCGCCAGCCGCGCGCGCGCCTGTTCGTAAGCCCCCGGATTTTTCTCCCACTGGAAAAACGACGGCGTCAGTGAACGAACCAGTGTCCGGGCTTCACCCGCCTTGCCTTGCCGGCCGAGAATAGCCAGGTACTCGTAATCCTCGACGCTGTCGCGCAGGGCCTTGAGGCGGATCGTCGGCACAACTCCGTCGTAGCCCACGGCCCGCGCCGGATACACCACGGAGCCTTCGCCCTGGAAGACAATGCGTTTCTGCCCCTGCTGAGGTTTGCCATTGCCGGTGTAGTAGGGAGCCTGAGTCCAGGGATCATCCGTCTGGCGCCAGTAAGACATCCCGCCCCAATAAAGCAGGCCTGTCATGCCATCCCGCCACGCCATCCAGGCCGGCACGCGATAGTTCAGCAACGGGAAATCGATATGCCACCAGGGCGTCGGCGGGCCCTGGCAGAGCGCCGTGTAGGTCCAAATCATTTCGCCCAGCGCCTGCCGTTTGGCGGCGCTTTCCTGGCGGTGCAGCGAGAACAACGGGCACCAGACGTCCACCGCACCGTAGAGGTCGCCCCAGGCGCTGTCGGCACCGCCTTGGCCCGCCTCTGTCCAAGGCTGTTCCACCACGAGCACTTTGACGACGGACTTCGCCTCGCGGACAGCGCGCCCCCACTTTTGCACGTAGCGGTAATCATCGAGCGTGTTCGGCTCGTCCCTCAAATAGGTGTAGAAAAGGATGCCGGACCGGTCGAGTTCCTTCGCGGCGCGGTCGAAGGCCGCGAGCCAGGCGCGCAGCGTGTCACGCTCCGTATCGGGATCCTTGATCGCGCTGTCCGGATGCGGAACACACACGGCGTTGACATGGTAGCGATCGATAAACTCCCGCAGCGTCTGCACCTGCCGGGAAGGGATTTGAAACGATCCATCGGGCTGCCGCTTGGGAGTAAGCGCCTCGCGCGGCGGCGTAGCGTTGAATCGATGTTCACTCAGCAATTGCGCGCACTGGGTCTCGATTGCACCCCAATCCGCCGGCTCAGGCTCATTGGCAGCTCTGGCGCGTTCGCGATAGTAGTCGCGCATCCGCGGCGAACCGAACTCGGTCACCAACGTGGGTGTTTGGGGCAGCGTGAAATTCCATCGTGTCAACGAGACAGGGATCTCAACAGCGTCACCGCCACCAGCGGTGATTCGATAGACGCCGCGGTAGATCCCCGCCGCGGTGTTGGCGGGAACGTAGAGGTCCACCCAGAAACCATGCGTTTCGTTTGCAGGTAAACTGAAGGGCACCGCGGTGATACGCGCGCCTTCCAGTTTCTTGCCTGTGACGGGATGCTGAAACGGTATGAGTGGGTCCGGATACCAGTCCGGCTTGAAACTGTCATTCCGGTACGTGCCAACTTCCAGGTCGAGTTGGTGCTGGCGGTAAAGCCGGGCCTGGCTACCGCGAAGTTCGGCCCCGCCCGGCCCCCGGAGATCGCCAGGTTGAACATCAACACCCTTCACGGGCACCTCCGAGCGGAGGAGAATTTGGAAGCTGACCCATTCATTACCGGCGGCGCTAACGTTGACGGATGTGCCGCTGCCGGGCGGGTCGCCGCGCAAAACGTGCCGGGTCTCGGTCAAGGTCCAGACCTGCAGACCGCCGCGGGCGTCACCGCAGGCTGATAGGGCCAATAAAGCGGCGAGAAGCGATGAAGCATTGGTTTTCATAGTGTCTCATACGAAATGGAGCGTCCCTACGATCCGAGCTCGATACGGCTGATGTCAATCTGGATGTCCGGTTGGTTGACCGGGTCGAGTCGCAACCGGATGACGGACCCTCGCCAACGCGGGTTGGTGGCCACTGGAATTCGGTATTCGTGCCAGTTTCCATCGATCATTACCTCGAATCTGGCGCTGGTGCTTTCGCTTTCGGCCACGCGGGCGGTGCGCCAGAACAGTTGCGCGGAATCCACGCCGGATTCACCCGTGGTCCGTGACAGCCGCATGCGCACGACCACCGCAGAAAAATCGGAGGCGGCAACCCGGATGGGCGGCCCGAAGAATGCCGGGTCGTTCCCGGTGCTGCGCGTGCTCAGGACACCGTCGGCGACTTTCAGACCATCGAGCTGCATCGTGTTGTTCCAACCGTTGTCCGTCCCGGCGAAATCCCAGGCCGTTAGCCCGGGCTCTGAGGGAACAACATCGTAAGGCCCCAGGCCCGCATCTGCCGGGGTGACATCGACGTGCACAGGCGGCGCCCCGGAGAAGGTCTCGCGCAGTGCGTCGAGATAGCCGAAGCCGAACTCGGAATGGGGCTCGATGTAAGAGCCTTCGCCCCACTCGTTCCAGGCCTCGATGAGGATGGCTTTGGGAGTCGGTGGTTTGAAGCGGCCGCTTTCCTGGAGGCGTCGCGCATCGAGCAGGTGTTGTTTAAAAAGCCCCGGCGTTCGACCGAAACGAACGAGGTTATTCTCGCCGTGCCAGGGACGGCTGTCCCATCCGCCGCATACCGGCAGGGGCGCCAGCGGGAGTCGGCCCTGGTCCAGCAGGTGGTCCCAATGACGGCGGTAGCCTTCGACGAGGCTGTCAAACGGTCCAAACATGCCGTCGCCGGTCATGCCCAGTCCCGGCCAGTTATAAGCAGTCACCGAGTCGTAGCCTTCCTCCGCGGCACGCCGCGCACCGCCGGCGTCCCCCACGCAGGCGACCAGGTAAAGCCCCTTCAGACCCGCCGCCCTGCATTCCCCCCGCATCGCCTCGAAGGCTTTCTGCGTCCCTTCGCTCCCGAGGTCCTGCGTGAACCGATCCGGAGCAAAGATGATCACCACCGGTTTGCCGTTGAACATCAGATGTTCAGGGCGCCGGAAGTAGTTTTCAATCCAGTACCGCGTCACCGCGATGCAATCTTCGTGCGAGGAGCTTCCCGGCGGGTTGTGATTGGCCCAAAGCAGGCAGAACTTGAGCAGGTTGCGGTAGCGCGCCTTGAAGTACCCGTCGTGAAGGCCGTGCTCGAGTTGCCGTGCGCCTTTTGACCAATACCAGTCATAAGCGAAAAAAGTAATGCCGTGCTCGACCGCCCATTTGATGTGCCAGTCGGCTACTTCAGGGTCGCCCTCTCGGTACCAGCCCAGCACCGGTTTGCGTTCTGGAAAGCGCTTGAGTGGTTCCCATTGGCTGGCCGTCTTCCAGCCCGGGAAATAGTAGACCCCCACCTCGTAGGGGCCTCGCACGGGTTTGGGTTCCGGAACGTAACCGGATGAAGCAGCCGGGAGCCGCGGCGTGACCAGAGCCAGTGCGCTCACCAGAACTGGTTCCGCCCCGACAGCGCTCAGTTTGAGTCGCACCCGGTTTGTCCCGGGGCTGGTCGCCTCCACCGTCCAGGTCAGAGTCTTTTCCTCATCGAAGCCAAGGCGCGGGATTATTTGGCTGGTCGCAGAAGAACCCAGCAGTTTCAGGCTCGCCGGAAGCTCCAATTCGGCGAGAACGTTGCTCGCGACACCGCCACCGTCGTTTGAAAAAATCGCAGTGAGCGCAGCAGGCAAGCCGGCCCGCGGAAGGGCCTCTTCGAGGGCAAAGGAGAGCACCCGCAGATGGGGAGGACCTTCCGGCTCGTTCCCAATCCCCAGGTGCGAGAGGGTGGCGACGGCATTGGTGTCATTGCTGGGCTGCAGGCCCAAGGCAAGGACGGTGCCGCCCCAGCCCGGGGCTCGCAGAAGGTCGATGTTGTAGGTGCGCTCCCGGCCATCAGGTTCCAGTGGGAAGGTGTGTTTC
>DATDCV010000693.1:0-11421 GCA_036524155.1 Verrucomicrobiia bacterium | reverse complement strand
GGAGAGGGCAGGGGGAGAGGAGGCCCTTGTACCTTCCCTGGCCAGCTTCGTGGGGAAGAGGCCCTTTAACCTTTCGCTATCAGATTGGTTCCGGGGTTCCGAGGCTGCCGCATGAATGACTCTGGTCTCTTAACCGGCCCGCCCGTCTGCGTCGTGGGGAACATCAACCGCGACGTGAAGGTCCAGAGCGTCCCCGCAACTGCGCGCTTGTTCGAGGATGGTGAAACGCCGGTGCCGCCGATTGTCGAGACGATTGGCGGCGGCGGCGCCAACAGTGCTTGCGCGGCGGCCGCGCTGGGCGCGAGCGTCCGGTTTGTCGGCAAAGCTGGAGCTGACGCGCTGGGAGAACGGCTGGCCAATGCGATGGAACGTCACGGCGTCCGGACTCACCTGGCCCGCGATCCGCATTGTGCGACCGGCACCACCGTCGCCCTGGGCTTCGCCGACGGCCGCAGACACTTTTTGAGCTGCCTTCCGAATAATGAGACCTTGCGCTTCGATGACCTCGACCTTGTCGCCCTGGATGGCTGCGCCCATTTGTTGCGGGCGGATGTTTGGTTTTCGCAGGCGATGCTCGAAGGCGGCAACGTGCGCTTGTTTAGCGAAGCCCGTCGCCGCGGATTGACCACATCGCTCGACCTCAACTTCGACCCTTCTTGGTCCACCGGGACCACGGAACAGATCGTCCGGCGAAAAAAACTGCTCCGGGAGACGCTGGGCCAGGTGGACCTCGCCCACGGCAACGTCCGCGAGTTGTGCGAGTTTACCGACAGCGCCGACCTGGAGACGGCTCTGCGCCGCCTGACTGATTGGGGCGTCAAAGCGGTTGTTGTCCACCTGGGCGTCCGGGGCGCCGGCTTTTGGGCGGACGGCGAGTTGACGATCGTGGCACCCAGCCCTGCTCATACCATCGTGAATTCCACCGGCACCGGCGACGTCTTGAGCATCTGCATGATCCTGCTCCATGCCCGAACCGATTTAACGATCCAGGACAAGCTGCGCTGCTCTAATCAAGTCGTGAGCGAGTTTATGGAAGGCAAGAGGATCTTGATCCCTGTGATATGAGTCACGCCTATGTTCACCCTGCGGAGGAGCGCCCGCCCGCCGGCGCTCGAGCCGGGAACCCCGACTGCAACAGTCCGCGAAGGCAGTCTCGCAGCGCGGGAGCGTATTCGTCGGGGGAAACTACTTTGAGCAACTGCACGTTGCTGTTGGCCGCGCCCGGCAAGAGCTTTGTTTTCCCGGCTTCGTCAACTTCAACGCGAGCTGGAAAGAAAGTGAAAAGCGCTTCGGATGTCCCGTTAGGCGGTCGCGTCAGGGGCGCAGTCCAGGTCTGGCCGGTCATGTAAATCTTCCGGCCTGCGGCATGAAGAAACGAGGCGGTGCACCACATATTGCGGTCCATGTCCCACACCAGGCGGCGCCAGGGCCGAAGATCGCTCTCGAGCGCCTTGAGCGGATCGAGTTCGTCCGGCGCACACCGCTGCAAGGCGTAAATAAAGAAACGCTGGAGAGGTTCCGGGACGGACCCCACAACGTCAGCCTGGCGAAAACGCCACCAGGTGCTGTAAACGGAATCGGCACTTTGCCGCCCCATTGGCATGCAAAGACACAAATAGATGGGCAGGTCCGAGCGCAGGATCCCGACGTAGGCGTGCGGGTCCAGATCGACATTGTACTCACTGCTGTCGGCGGCCGCGTTGCCGATGTTCAGATAAAGCCGGCCGACTTTCTCCCTCAATAGCTCCGGCTCCCGATTCCACGCCGCACAAAGATCGCGCACGCTCCCCGCGGTGATGATCGTGACCGGTTGGGACGCTTCGCGCAGCGTTTTCAGCATCAGACCCACACCATGCTGGAAGCCGGCCGGCTGACCTCGTCCGTCGTCGGCGGGTGAAGCGAGTTTCTCGCTCAGCCCAATCGCATAAGGAACTTCATGCCCCGCCAAGCTGAACATTTGCTTCAGCGGAATCGATCCCGGCCTTTCCAACTGCCGGTTGCCCTGGTCGAGGACAATTGCTTTCACGTCCAGCTCCGGCAGTGCAAAGAGCGTGGCCAGATCAAAGTGATCGTCCGGGTCAACGTGCGGATGGAAAAGGTCGGTGCAGTAAATGACAGGCTTCGTGGCGGCGGAGAGGGTCAACGCCACCAACATGAACAAAACTGCGCCCAGAGGTTTCATGCCAGGTTGAATACCGCAACCGGCGCTACCATTTTCTCCCGGCCCCGTAGCCGCGGACGAAGCCGATGCATTGGCCGACCTCGGGCGCCGAGTTGTCCCAATGATACTCGTATTCGATGGAGAGGTTGCCTTCAAAGCCCTGGGCTTTCAGTTCTTCCAGAATAGCGGGCATATCGGCGACGCCAGTTCCAAAGGGCACATCGTGGGCCTGGAGACCCATCTCCTTTAGATCCTTCAAGTGGCTGCTGACGATACGGCCTTTCAAAATTCGCAGGCATTCGACCGGCTTGAGGCCGGAGCGAAGCCAGTGGCCGGTGTCGGCACAGGCACCGATCCGCGCGTCGCGGTCCTTGATCAGCGAAAGGATGTAGTTGGGATCCCACATGCGGTAGCTGGGATCGTTTGGGTGCCGCGGATGGTCGTGGAACGCGATCATGATATCGAATTCCTTGACCAGTTTATCGAGCCGGTCGATTAGCTCCGGCGACTCGGTGGTGATGGCGCGGATACCCATGGCTTTGGCGAATTCGAACACCTTGCGTCCCTCCGCCTCATCCGCGGGGAAGGGAATTACTGCATAATTGACGGCTTTGAGTTTGCATTGGGCAAGTTTGGCTTTGACCTTCTGGATTATTTCCGGACTGGCGTGGTAGTCAAACGGCACACTGGGCTCTTCTTTGCTCAGGCTCGTTTTGGCCGAAAGCTCGACGACCGTGCCGCCGCACTCGGCGGTTTTCTCAAGCGCCTCAAACAAGGAAAAGCGGTCGAAAGTGTAAACGATCGTGCCGATGGCGAAACCACCGACTTTGCAATCGGCTGGGATCTTGTTTTCGGCCCGGAGCGGAAGAACTGATCCCCATGTGAAGGCAACAAGGCTGACGAAGCAGAAGAGAATCTTGGACGCAGTTTTCATAATCGCGCTGTTGTTCGTTCATTCCATGCCATTTGGCAACGTCCGGCAACACCGAAAAAGGGCCGTACCGTGATTAGGGGCGGTCCTTGGGAACCTCTCTCCATTTCTCTGCCTCCGCTCACTTGCCATGCGGCGACCGAAACCTTATGGCCATGGCAAAGGAATGGAGGCAAAGGAATAGGCTCCAAAAGCTCCGCGGTGCAGTGGAGGTTCTTTGGGAGAAAGCCGGTTCTCGGAAGCAGGCTGGTTCCTACTCAATTCTGAAGCCTGCGAAGGCAGCATCCACCGCTTCGACGAAATTCTCCACGACGATATCCGAAACGTCGGGGCCGATGTCGGCCATATAGATGTCGCGAATCAATCCCCAAGGCGCGGCCTGATCTACCATCTCCTTCGCCGTGTCAGCCAGCCGGTCGGCCGGCATGTTTTGCACCGCAGGAATGTTGATCATCAGGTCGAGCATCGAAGTCGGAAACGCCTCGCGCACCCTGGCCACCGTGCTCCCCCACCCGACCTCGATGTAGTCACAGGGGCTGAGGGCCTTATACTGCCCGAGGTATCTATCCATTGCCCCGCAATGATGGAGGCCGAACTTTTTGGCCCGCGTGCGGATATAGTAATCAGCCGGAAAGACCTCGTCGCTGTAGGTGGCAGGGTCGAGCATCATGACGGGGCAGTTCCCGATGAAGAGCTCGCGTCCGGGGTCGAGACCAGGACTAAGAGGCAACGTCAGTTGGTCGTAGGTTTCGAGGCACAGCTCGGCGATCATTTGCAGAAAAGCGCGGAATTGAGGCGAAGGTTCGGCCAGGCAGAGAAAGGCCTGGGTGCCGAGTGCGTTCGAGGCGACGTTGATCGGCCCGCCATGATTGATGGTCGCATCCACCTGACCGTACCGGGCGATGAGAATACCGGCTTGCCTCCGAAATTCGCGGGCCCAGCGGTTGACGGCCAAATCGGGCCTGGGGACGGAGGCAATTTCCTCGATGGAACCGGCGGGGAGGTGCTGCACGGCTGGAGGTTGACCGGCCTGATAAAACACCTCGCAGCCCAAAAGTGCGGGCAGAAGTCGGTGACCGCAGATCTCGAGATGAGGCCGGGGCGGTGGATCCTTTTTGCCCAGGCCGAGGGCGCCAAAACGTTCGTGAAGCAACCGCACCGCCTCCCGATCCTGCTCGGTGCGGAAGACGGGATCCATAGAGTACTTTTCGCCAAACTCCAGGCCGTAACTTTGGTGGAACCAGGCCTCGGAAAAGGTCGGCCGGGCGTGGGTGGCCGGCAGGTTTTCTCCCGAATACCATTTCATGCCTCGTTGTTCTTCACTGCGCGGATTTCCGTGGTGCGCTCTTCGCCCTTCCGGGTCTCAACTATAAAGCTTGAGTTTCCAGGGGCTTCGGTATTCGCGCTCATAAGAAACGCAGTGTTTCACGTCGCGATGGTCGGTCACGTCCTGTTTCTGCGCATCCCACTTGAGAATCCTGCCGCTCTGGAAGGCGACATTGCCCAAGTGGCAGATTATCGTGGTCTTGGCCATCGATTCGATATCGGACGCGGGCTTCTTGCGACTGCGCACGCAATCAAGGAAGTTCTGCCAATGCGTGCTGTCGGACCATTGAGAAGGCGGTGGCCCTTCGCGGTCCGGGGGCCAGGGATAGAACCTGTAACCGCTGCGGTCCACCATCAATGAACCATTGTCGCCGATAAACTCGGCCCCGTGCTCTTTGCCGCCGTCCAGGCCGCGGGGGTTGTTGAAGCGATGTTCCCAGTTCAGCACCCACCTGGGGAAACGATAACTGACTTCGAGAGTGTCAGGCGTATCCCGGTCGTCGTTGGTAGCCAGCTTTCCGCCCGTCGCCACGATGCTCACCGGATCGGTCTCCTGCATGCCCAAGAGCACGATGTCGATCATGTGGACGCCCCAATCGCTCATCAGGCTGCCGCCCGTGTCAAAAAACCAGCGCCAGTGCTCATGGCAGCGGTTGGGCTGGTATGGCCGTTTGGGGGCCGGGCCGAGCCAGAAGTCCCAGTCGAGTTCCGGAGGCGGCGCCTGCGGCGCCTGCCGCCCGATGTCAGGCAAATAGTGGCACATCCAGGCGCGACACAAATTGATTTTCCCCATTTTCCCGGAACGCACAAACTCGATGGCGTCCTGGAAATGTTTCATGCTGCGCTGCCAGGTGCCGATCTGCACTACCCGCCGGAAATGGCGCGCGGCGCCGACCATCGCCCTGGCTTCCACGATGTTGTGCGAGATCGGTTTCTCGCAATAGATGTCCTTTCCGGCCTCGCAGGCGGCGATGAACGGCAAGGCGTGCCAATGATCGGGAGTGCCGATGATCACGGCATCAATGTCTTTCCGGTCGAGCAATTGCCGGAAGTCTTTGTACTTTTTCGGCGCCGGTTGGCCGGCCTGGACCACTTCGGCGGCGGCCCGATCCAGGTGCGCGGCGTCCACGTCGCATACGGCGGCCACCGGCTGATTGAGCTTCAGGAAGTGGCGCATGTTTTCGCGGCCCATGGTGCCGCAACCGATGAGGCCAAAGACCACGCGGTCAGCCGCCGCGGTTGCTTGGCCGAAAACGCGCGGACTTAGAGCGAGGCCCAGGCCCGCGGCTCCGGCTATGGCGCTCGAGTCTTTGATGAATTGGCGGCGCGTTTGCATAGGTTTCAAGCTTTCGCTTTGCCAGCAGTCGGCGTCATGCCGCATAACGACCGGGGTGTTTCAAAGAGCAGCTCGCGCGCAATCTGGAGCGCATCCTCCATCGAATATTGGCCCTGAACCACTTTCTCCGCGAGGACGCGCGCCATCTGTTTGCGCACGATCACCGTCTTGGCGTAAGACCATTCGACCACATAAGCGTCGGAGAAGAACCCGACCTGCTTGTTGACGGGGACCATGTCCAGGCGCTCGGCCAGGACGTGGCGGATCGCGGCGGGGAAGAAACTGTGCCACCAAAATCCCGCCAGGCTGAAGTTGGGCAATTCGCGGCAAAAAGTGCACAAGGTCTGGTCGGCGTGGCGACTCGAGACGAAGCATTGAAAACGGAGCTCCGGGTGCCGGGCGACAATCTGACCAAGTTGGGCGAGTGTTTTTTGCGAAATCCGGCTCGCCGTTTCGAACGGCAGCGGCTCAGCTCCCAGGCTGAACTGGAAGAGGATCTCCTCTCCGTGCTTTTCGAGGGCCGCCAGGAATGCCTCCCCGATATAGGCAGCATAAATATCGCGCTCGGCTGGTCCCGCCTGCGACCGACGTTTTAGCGCCGCCGCCATTTCGTCGTCGGTGGGCAGCCGATAGTCGATGTCCGACGAAATCCCCATCGCCGTGGAAACCACCTGTTCGTAGGGAATAGCCTCGATGTAATGCTTGATGGCTGCATGGACGTCATCGATGGTTTTGATCGTGCGGTGGGCCGACGGTCGCGCCTGGCCGCCGAGGATGGCGACGGGCGCTTCCGGCGGGTGGCCCCAGGCGCGTTCGAGGTCATACACCGCCGTATCGTACTCGCCCCATTGCGTGCGCATGAACATGCCCCATTCGAGCGAGTACTGGAGGATGTCGTCCGCTTCGCCTTTCCCGCGCCGGCAATACTCGGCGCACGTGCGCTGGATGTTGGCGCGCTTGAGGACGGAGCGCGCCCAGGCGCCATCGTCGGCCCGCTCGCGAACCAGGTCGTCGAGCCGCCGCCAATTATTGAAGGTAATGGGTTCGGTCCAGTTGTAGAGATCGCGCAATATGATGCGCACGCCCCACCAGCCGCTGGTGTTTTGGATATAGCGGAGGAACGGCAAGGCCTCCCCAATGCGCTGGTGCGCCTCCTTTTTGCCCGCCCAGTTGGGAAATTGCGTCAGGCGCGCCCCACTCGGGCAACCGGCCGAGTAAAGGTCGCTGACAACCATGTGATACAGCAGGATGTCGTGCAGTCCGCGCGCGGCCAGCTTCGGGCCGCAAAGATGGGTATGAACGTCCAGGATGGGGACTGCGCTCAGGGCGTTTTCGAGAGAATCAGCAACGCTAAGTGTGTTCATAATTAATCAAACGGTTGCTCGCCGAGAAACCGCTGAATATCATTGAACCGCGGAATTTCCCCGGTCTTCGCTTTCAAGGCAGCAGCGGCGGCGGCAAAACGGATTCGTTCCGCGCATGGATCACCTCGGACCAGGCTGGCGGCGTAGGCGCCGTGGAAAACATCGCCGCAGCCGGTCGTGTCAGCGGCTTTCACGACGAAGGCGGCATGATGGACGGCGTTCGGTCCAGTCTCGGCCGACACGGCCCAGCAACCACGCGCGCCACAGGTTACGACAACCGCAGTGCGGTCGGCGCGCCACAGCTCCCGGGCCGCGCTGGCGGCATCCGGCCGGCCCGTGATCTGCATGGCGAACTTCTCGCCCAGAACCAGATGATCCACCAGTGCCAGCACCTCGGGGAAGAGCGGACTGGCCGCATCCTCGAAATCCGCAATGATCGCCACGCCCGCCGACCGCGCGATGCGCGCCGCTCGCAGGTTACCCCCCATGCCCCATTGGTCCAGGAAGAGCACCCTCGACTGCCGTATGATTTCCTCGCCTGGCTTGCTGTCGTGGGCGCCGATCCTGCCGTGGCCCTCGAAAAAAATGTTCCGGCTCCCGTTGTCGTTGCCCACGACAACGACCGAGTGCACTACTCGCGCATCCGATAGCCGCGGCGCATGCGAAACATCAATTCCCTCGCGGGTCAAATAGCGGGCGGCGTATTCCGAGAACTCATCGGTGCCGAGGCAGCCGCCATAGGCGCAGCAGGCGCCGGCGCGGGCAGCCGTAACCAGCGCTACGCCAGTCAGCCCGCCGAAACGGCGTCCGGTCCGTTCGACCCGCACCTTTTCGTCGGCGGACGGGAAGCTCGAAACGAACAGCAGGTCGTCCACCGCGGCGCAGCCCAGCCCCAACACATCGAACCGTTTTGCTTTCCGCGCGGCCGGCTTCATTCCTGATCAAGCCCAGGTAACTTTGCCTCTTGGCTCCTCCATCAGGATTCCCTTCAGAAACCGCAGCGCCTTTTCCAGCCCTTCGCGAGGGCTCATGAGACTGTCTTCGTGTTCGATCGAGAGCGTTCCGTCATAGCCGACCAGGCGCAGGGTTGAGATGAAGTCGCACCAGAACCGGCGCGGGTTGCCGTAGCCCACCGTGCGGAAGATCCACGCGCGGTTTAGCTCGTCGGAATAATGCTTCGTGTCCAGCACGCCGTTGACGGTCGAGTTCCATTGCTGGACCTGAGTGTCCTTCATGTGAACATGCCAAATGGCTCCCTTGAGCGCGCGCACCGCGGCGCAGGGATCGATCCCCTGCCAGAACAGGTGCGAGGGGTCGAAGTTAGCGCCGAGCTCCGGCCCCGCGGCGGCGCGCAGCCTCAGCAGTGTTTCCGGGTTATAGACCACGAACCCGGGGTGCATTTCGAGCGCGATTTTGCGCGGACCGTTCTTTCGAACAAACTCCAACGTCCGCCGCCAATAGGGGATCACTGCCTTCTTCCATTGGTAGTCGAGGATTTCGAGGTAATCCGGTGGCCAGGGGCAGGTCACCCAGTTCGGCTGGGTGTCCGAAGGCGCGCCCCCGGGACACCCGCTGAAGGTGGTGAGGACCTCGACCCCCAGCTTTCGCGCGAGACGGACTCCCCGGCGAAAATCCGCGTCGTGCGCCCGAGCCATTTTTCGGTTCGGATGAATCGGGTTGCCGGCGACGTTTAATGATGAGATCTCGAGTCCGCGTGAAGCGACCGCGTTGAGGAACTCCTTGGTCTTGCGGGCGCTCGCGAGAAGCGCATCCGGGTCGCAATGGGCCGTGCCGGCCCATCCCCCCACGCCGATTTCCACAGCTTGGAAACCATGGGACGCCGCGTAGTCGAGCGCTTTTTCGAAGGGCATGGAACCGAGGATGACCGTGAAAACTCCTGCTTTCATACGAATCAAAAGGTACCGATCCACGGCGGGATTCAAGCAGTTTCTGCCGCGCAGAATGTCGTCATCGAGTATTTCAAACCGTCGGCAATAGGCTAGCCTTTTCCGCAAACTTCGCAATCCACGCGGCGCGCCGTTTTGACGGTGCGGAAGGACATGGTCCGCAGATCGCAGGCCAGCAGCCTGGCAAGCAACGGCCGGCCCAGACCTGTCAGCAGCTTGATCACCTCCATCGCACCCAGGCATCCGACCACGCCCGCGACCGCGCCGAAAACCGGGAACTGCCGCCGCCAATCGGCTGGCGGTTCGGGACATGCGCAGGCGAGGCAAGGCGTTTGACCGGGAACGATCGACGTAATTTGGGCCTCCAGTTCATAGACGGCGGATTCTACCATGGGCTTTCGCTGGCGGTTCGCCTCACGATTCATCAGGAGGCGTTCTTCAAACAGCGGCGCGCAATCTGCCACGACGTCGGCCTGTTCAACCAGGCGCGCGACGTTGGTTTCTGAAATGTTCTCGGGCACCGCCACGACCTCCAGGCGCGGATTCAGCGCGCGCAACCGTTGGGCGGCGCATTCGACGCGCGGCCGGCCCAGCCAGTCCTGCGTCATTAATATCTGGCGGTTGAGGTCAGACGGTTTCAGGTTGCCGCCGTGGGCCAGGATGATTCTTCCAACCCCCGCGGCGGCCAACTCGAGAGCGAGCGCGCCGCCGACCCCGCCGCAGCGCGAGATGAGCACAGAAGCGCCCTTGAGCCGCCGCTGGCCTTCCTCGCCAAAACCATCGACCCACATTTGCCACTCGTAAACCTGGCGCTCGAGGTCGGTCAGAGATTGGTTCGACTTCAAGCCGGTGGTGGTTGGTTTGTTCACGATGTTACTCCCGGGGCTCCACCTTCCCATTGCGCAACAAGAGGATTCGGTCCGCCAGTTGCTCGGCTTCGTCGGGATTGTGGGTCACGTGCAGTATCGTGACGCCAGTGGTCCGCCGCACGTTCCGCAGCAAAGTGCACATGTTTTGCCGGGTCTCATCATCCAGCGCCGTCAACGGCTCGTCCAGACAGAGAATGCCGGGCCGAACTGAAAGCGCGCGACCCAGTGCCACCCGTTGCGCTTCTCCGCCGCTCAAGCCGTGCGGCCTGCGATCCAGCAGTTGCTCGAGGCCCAGCAGCCGGGACATCTCGGCGACGCGCTCCCGGATGACTTCGCGGCTCGCCTTTTGAATCACCAGGGCAAAGGCGAGGTGTTCGCGCACGGTCATTGTTTGGAACAACGCGCGATCCTGCGGCACGTAGCCTATGCCGCGCTCGGCGGGCTTGAGTCGCGTGACGTCCCGCCCGTTCAGCCGGATCGCGCCGCGCGCGACTGCCTTGAGACCGCACAGCGCCTCCAGCAGAGTGGTTTTGCCCGACCCGGTGCGGCCCATCAAAATGGCATACTGTCCCGTGGGAACCTCGAAGGCGACGTTCTCCAGGGCGAAGTCGCCGGCCTGTACCGTAAGATGGTCCACCGCGATCATGGCTACAGCACCCGCTCCAACGGTGCGCGCAAGCCGAACAGGCGCGCGATGGTCAACACCGCCAGCGCGGCGACGATCATGATCAGCGACACCGCGACCGCCGCTTCAATATTGCCGATGCTCAATTCGAGAAACACGGTCGTCGGCAACACTTCCGTCCGCATACGGGTAGCGCCCGAGAAAATGAGGATCGGTCCGAACTCCCCCAGCGAGCGCGCCCAGGCCAGCGTGGCCGCCGTCAGCATGCCGCGCCGCGCCTCCGGCACGGCGACGCGCCAGAAGGCCTGGCCGCGATTACAACCCAGGGTCAGCGCCACCTGCTCGCACCGCGGGCTGATCTGGTCAAACGTCACCAGCATCGTCCTTACCGCGAAAGCGCACGCGACGGCAAATTGCGCCAGGATGACGCTTGGAATCGCATAGGTTACGGGCACGACCCGCTGGAGCGCGCGGCCCGGCGGCGTTTGGAAAAGAATCAGCAGGCTTAGTCCGATCACCAGCGGCGGGAGCACGATCGGGATGTCCAGGATGGCATCCATCAACTGCTTGCCCGGGAACCGGTGACGCGACATCAGATATCCCGTCGGCACGGCGACCCAGAGGGATAACAAAGTCGTCAGCGTGCAGGATACGAGGCTCAGTTTGATCGAATACCTGATCTCTGGGCTGGCGAGCGCCTGCGCCAGGTGACGCGGCGTGGTGAAGGAAAGATCGGCGGCCAGCATTGCGACGATCAGCAGGATGTAAACGCCGCTCAGGATGGCCAAACCGGCGAAAAAGGGCCAGTCGCGCCCGCCGCGGACTGGGGCCGAGGGTGGCGGGAGTGCGTCGGGCCTCATGGGGTCGAAGGCGGTCGATAGACCCAGCCGAAGCCCTCGGCC
>DATDCV010000692.1:0-15693 GCA_036524155.1 Verrucomicrobiia bacterium | reverse complement strand
ATCAGCAGTTCGAATTCCGCTTGGAAATCGTCCACCGGTCCGCTCGGCTTCTCGGTCGCCGGGTCGAACGAGAGGTCCGCGGGAGGTTCCGCCGGATCCACGCTTTCGGCCGCATCGTCCCGCACTTCTTTCTCCTGGGCTTCCGGCTCCGGCGCGGCAGATTCCTCGAGAACCGGGTTCTGCTGCAACTCCTGTTCCACCAGTGCCTTTAGCTCGAGCGTGGGAGCCTGCAAAAGGGCCAGCGACTGCTGCAATTGCGGTGCCAACACCAGCGACTGCGACAAGCGTTGCGACAATTGTAGGCCCTGTGCCATGACGATAGTGTAACCGACTCTGCGGCCAGCACAAACAAAATTTGGCACGAATATGGCTGTCTCGGCCCGCACCGCAGTTGACATCGCCGGGTATTCCGGTAACTTTGCGCCCTTCAAAAAGTACTTTAGAGTTATTTATGCCGAATACAAAGTCAGCCGAACGCCGGATGAGGAACAGCGCCCGCAAGCAAGTGCGCAACCACAGTGTCAAGTCGCGCCTGCACACTCTGGAGAAGACTTACCTCGAGCTGATTGGCACGGGCAGGAAAGACGAAGCCGCCAAGTCGCTGCAGGCCCTCACCTCCGCGTTCGACAAGGCCGCCAAGGCCGGAGTCGTGCACCGCGCGACTGCCAACCGGAAGAAGTCGCGGCTCGCCCTCCGCCTGGCCAAGGCCAAGTAGTTCCGTTATATCGGACAGGCGCCTTTCCGGTCCTGGCCGGAGGCCGGCGGTGGAGACTGGCTGGAAGCCATTCCTGCTATCCCGGGAAATAAACCTGACCGCACCAGGCCGGCCCTGGCGAGCCGAAACCGCAATCCCGTGTTCAGACAACCGAAGCCGTATTTGATACTGCGCCGGAAGTTGATCGACGACGCTTCAGGGAAATAGCTGGTCGGGCAGCTCACCTCGGCGATGGTGAACCCGTGCCAAAGGATTTGCGCCAGCATTTGATTGTCGAACACGAAGTCATCCGAGTTGCCGTCGAGGCATAGCGTTTCGAGGATCTGACGCGAAAAGGCGCGGTAGCCGCTGTGATATTCCGATAATTTGGCCCCCAACAGGACGTTCTCCGCCAGGGTGAGGAACCGGTTGGCAGCGTACTTCCAGAAGGGCATCCCGCCTTTGAGGGCGTAGCCGCCCAGGATACGGCTGCCCAGCACACAGGGGTGCAGCCCATTGGCGATGATGGCCACCATCGCCGGGATTAGCTTGGGGGTGTATTGGTAATCCGGATGGATCATGATCACGATATCGGCTCCCGCTTCCAGGGCCAGCCGGTAACAGGTCTTTTGGTTGCCACCATAGCCCTTGTTAACCTGGTGGACATGCACCTGCAGTCCCGTCAGGCTGCGCGCCACCGCCACGGTTTCATCCCGGCTCCCGTCATCCACGAGGATGATCGAGTCAACCAGGCCCTGTTCGTGCACCTCCTCGTAGGTCTGGCGGACCGTCTTCGCCGCGTTATACGCCGGCATCACTACCACTACTTTCTTGTCGCGATACATAAGGGCCCGCGGACATTTAAGGGAAAAAGATCGGCCCGCGCAAGGATGCCGTGGGCGTATCCGCGCAGTCTTGGGTCGGAGCGCCGACTTGCACTCGGCTTACACGCGGTCGTCGGTGCGCTTAAGCCGATTAGAAATCGGCGCTCCGACCCAAGACTGAGAAGGTGTGAAAAAATTGGCGAAGCGCGAGTAAATGTTCAACACCCACGTTGAGGGCCAACTACTTGCGATTGCCAATTTCGGCTCTTTTCAATTTTTTCACAGCTTCTGAGCGGATACCCGTGGGCGCGCTCGACCGGTCATTCTCATCCCGGGGCGGCCAGGCTGAGACAGGCGTCCCCGCGCCGCCGTGGCTCGAACAAGCGTTGCCGGCAATGTGCGGATATGCCAGAGTTTGAACGTGCGACTCTTGCTTTTTCTCCTGCTGGCCTGGTGGTTCACGGGAGAAGCTGCCGAACGAGGTCGGCTGGTCAACCCCGCGACGTATCTTGGGATGGCGGACGCGTCCGGCGGGGTGGCGGTCGGATCCAATCTGTTTGTCGTAGCTGACGACGAGAGCAACGCAATAAGGCTTTACAGCGCTGATACTCCCGGTCCGCCGCTTCAACAATACGATTTCAGCGCTTTCGTCCAGGTTGAGCGCAAACACGTCGAGGCCGATCTCGAGGCTGCCGCGCGGATCGGAGACCGCATTTACTGGATAGGATCCCATGGACGCAACAAGAACGGCCGGGAGCGCCCCAACAGGGGCTGTTTTTTCGGGACCGCCATAAGGGACGCAGGTGGCCAAGTGCAGGTCCTGCCCGTGGGCCAGCCGTACAGGGCTCTGCTGCGTGACCTGGAGGCCGACCCGCGTTTCCAGGGGTATCGGCTGGCGCAGGCAGCGGCTCGCGGTCCGAAGGAACCCGCGGGACTCAATATCGAAGGCCTTTCCGCAACTCCTGAGGGACATCTACTGATCGGTTTCCGCAATCCCATCCCTGACGGCAAAGCGCTGCTCATCCCGATGACAAATCCGACTGAAGTCGTCGGCGGAAGCCGTCCCGCTTTTGAGCCCGGCATCCAGCTCGACCTGGACGGCCTGGGAATTCGCGATATCGCTCTATACCAGCAAACCTACATTATCATCGCCGGCTCTTACCACGGCGGTGGCAAGTTTGAGCTTTTCAGATGGAGCGGGGGGAACTCCGGACCCGAACGGATAAAAATCAAGCGCCTGAATGATTACCATCCCGAGGCAATCATCATTTATCCCGGCAAAGGCCTTCGGGAGTTTCAGCTCCTGAGTGACGACGGCACGGAGCCCGTGGACGGAGTGCCCGGCAAAGAAGTGAAGGATCCTTCGAAGAAGACATTTCGTAGCGTTTGGGTCCGCGAGGAGGAGTGAACCGCGGGAACAGCGAATGTCACGCCCCATCGGTGAAAGAATTCACCGAACATGCCCGCGCATTGCACCTCTGAACCGCTTGCAGCGCCAGCGCTCGTAGGTTCCCCTCTGCTCGGGGAGACGGGTAGGGGTGAGGGGGAATTTCTTGAGCTGGTTCATGGGGAGGGCGGCCGCGAGCCAACGAAAACCGAATGTTCCAGGAGCGTTCGCTGTTCAGCCGCCGCTTCCCTGCGCGTTATGGTTCGCGGGTTCAATTCCGAGGAGGTGGCGGGAGAAGAAATCCTGCATCCGGCGTTGCGCGTAGGCGCCGCCGGCGCCGTGCCGGCCGTTCGGAACCACCAGCAGGTCGAAGTCTTTGTCCGCCCGGATCAGGGCATCCACAAAGCGCAGCGTGGATTCCGGCGGCACATTGTCGTCCATCTCTCCCATGATAAGGAACAGGTGGCCTTTCAGCTTGCCGGCGTTCTCGATGTTCGAGCATTCGGCATATTGCGGGCCGACGGGATAACCCATCCACTGCTCGTTCCAGGACGCCTTATCCATCCGGTTATCGTGACAGCCCGAGTTGGCAACGGCGGCGTGATAAAACTCGGGATGGAACAAAAGCGCCCCGGCGGCGTTTTGTCCGCCGGCTGAGGTGCCATAGATGCCGACGCGCGTGATATCGTACCACGAATATTTTTTCGCCGCCGCCTGGTGCCAGAGGATCCGGTCGGGGAACCCGGCATCCTTCAGGTTGTGCCAGCAAACGTCATGGAAAGCTTTCGAGCGGTTCGCGGTGCCCATGCCGTCAATCTGCACGACGACGCAGCCGAGGTCGGTAAATGCGGAATAACGCCGGCTCGCGCCGAAACTTTTCGGCACGAAGGAATCCTGGGGCCCGGCGTAGATGCATTCGATGACGGGGTACTTCCTGGCGGGATCAAAATCGTGTGGGCGGCAGATGATGCCCCAGATATCGGTCTTGCCGTCGCGGCCTTTGGCGACGAAGACCTCCGGCGTCGCCCAGTTGTTGGTCTTCAGATCCGCGATGTCCGCCTCTTCGAGCGGACAAACAAGCTGGCCGTCCGCCGCGCGCCGCAATTCGTTGACCGGCGGCTGATCGACGCGGCTGTAGGCATCGATCAGAAACTTGCGGGTGGGCGAAAACTGAACGGAATGGGTGCCGTTGCTGGCGGTCAGCGCGACCAGGCCCGTGCCGTCGAAGTTCACCCGGTAATACTGGATGAAATAAGGGTCCTGGTCCGGGTTGACCCCGCTGGCGAGGAACCTGACCTGGCGTTGCTCCTCGTCGATGCGGTCGATCCCGCGCACCACCCAGCCGCCGTTGGTGATCTGTTTTTTGAGACGCGCTTCCTTCACGTCGTAAAGATACAGATGTCGCCAGCCATCGCTCTCCGACGCGTAGATGATTTCGTCCGTTTTCTCGAGCCAATTGACCAGCTCCAGCCTCAGGTTCTCCGTGTGCGCGGTCCAGATAAAGGTCTGCGTTTTCTCGTCGATCACATTCCGGACCGCGCCGGTTCGCGCCTCAACGTCAATGACCCGGAGACGCTGGTGCCCGCGCTCGACCTGTGAATAGGTGAAATGGGTCCCGTCACGGGTCCAATGCAGTCGCGGCCGCTCCCATTCGTGCTCGAAACGGTCGACGGGGGGCTTGAGTTGTTTGCCGGAGGCCACATCGAACAGGTTCAGCTCGTATTGGCTGAATTTGTCCCCGGGCAACGGGTAGGGGCGCGACTGCATCGTGGCTCGCCCCCCGCCGGGCGGAGAGGAGCGGATGAGGTAAACCAGTTTGCGATCGCCGGGTTCAATCCGCCACGCAATGAGCGTCGCCGAGTCCGGTGCCCACTCGAGCTGGCCGTAGGCGTTGGTCTCAGCTCCGTCCTGCGTCAGCCGGCGTTCCTGCCGGTCGGCTTCCGACCGCAGATAAATTTCGTTCTCTTTGACGAACGCGGTCCACTTGCCATCTGGCGAGAGCCGGCCACGGGCGGGCGGCTCCGGCTCCGAACCGGCCTGTTGTGCCTCGTTTGTGCGTTGCGTCTCCGCGGGCGGACCCAGGCCCTGCTCAACTGAAAATGGAGAACCGCCGGGCTTTGGCTCGGTGGCCGCGGGTGCGGGTTTGTTCTCGGCAGCCGGCGACGCGGATGAGCACTCGTAAGTTCCCAGATCGCAGACCCAAGCCTTGTCGACAGCCTCGAACTTCAGAGCCTTGCCGTCTTTCACGAATTCGATCTCGGAAAAAGGCAAATGATCAGCCTGGAACTCCTGTCCGGACGATTTTGAGAGCGCCGCCGCGAGTTTGATGTGGTCGAACGCCAGTTGGCGCGTTCCTTTTTCCGTGTCAACCAGAATGAACTCGCGCGCCCCGCCGCGCAGGTCGTTGCGGTACCACAACAGCGTGTCGTTCGCGAACCAGTGCGGCACAACGCGCGCTTTGTAGATGCCCTCGAGCCCGGGCGCTCCGCGGCGTCCCTGCCGCGCTTGAACAGCGCTGTTTTCGGCACTGGCAGGATCGCCGGGGGTTTCGACAGGAGCGCCCTGGGCAATCGCCGTCAGCCACCAGAGCGCGAACAACAGGTGTATGACTCGGGGTCCATCGGACGAAAACACGGTCTGCGCAACTGGCATAGGCCAGCATGCTGTCAGACGTGTGCAAAGGCGGCAAGTGCCGGAGTGCTGGTTCAGCATGAGCCTAGCTTGGAGTCCAAGCCCCCCATGCCCACACCGCCCAAAACCCGCAACCCATCTCCCCCTCACACCATCAGCCGCCTGAACCTCCGCAACACCGTCCGCACACCCGGCAGCAGATCCATATCCTTCACCGTCTCGCAGCCCCCGCTGCTCCCCATCGACCTCTCCCTCCCGACCTTACCCCTTTGCTGGAACCAGAAGGCCGTCTGCTCCCCGCTTGCGCTCTTGTTCGACGCTGGGCATCCGCACCACCGAAAACGCCTTCTTGCTGCCGACCACGTAGCGGTCTAGCAGCTCGAGCTGGGGTATCCAGCCGACCCCAGAAAGCCTTTGTATCACGCGTTTGCGTGCCGATGGCCCTAGCTGCGATCGCGGCCTTTACAGCTGGGCGGGGAGAGCAGTAAAATCCACTTAATGAACTCGAGGGGTCCATTACCGGCAAGCAGCCGTTTGGATATCCACCACTTTCCGCGTGATATCCAGTTCTGTATAATTACTTCGGCAACACCCGCAGCACCGTGATGGCGCGGTCATTACCGATCCTACTCGCCCTGTGTGCAGCGTCTAGCTGCACCACCGTGGAGCCACACGTAATGCATCCGGCGGGCTGGCGGGACGTAACATACGCCGATTACGGGATTCTGCGCAGAGAGCCGGTCCCCTATCCAACTTCCACGCCTTACAAAGACGACCCCACCGCGAACGGCGTTTACCTGCACGGATTCAGCGTTGGCTGGGACGACGGACTTCGCGGCTTCATGGGTTTGCGCAGCACACCATTCGAGCTGCCCGCTAGAGAAGATACGGACAGAATATGGCGGCAGGGTTACAACGCTGGACTGGAGGTTGGTGTAGATAAATTGCTGCAGTATAAAATGTATCCAGCAAAGCCGCAGGGTGGAGCGAACGGGAAGCAGCCGATTCGCTCAGAGGCGAACGGAGTGTCGTCGGCGGCTGCCTCCCGTCGCTCACCCTGAATGTTTGGGGCAACACCATGATAACATGGACAACCACGTGACCACCGGAGCCGCCGCACTGTGCGCTTTCTTCGTTGCTTCCATAATTGGGGCCTACTTTTGGCCCAACGATCGGGGTGGCAGCATCAAACGGAATTTTCCGCCTTGCGCCATTGCGGGCTCGCTCTCAGCCTTTCTGTCGCTTTGCTGTTTCGTCTGGCTGCTGCACCGGCTATTTTTTTCGAAACGTGAGTTCAGCATAGGCAGTGAGTTCGTTTTCGGCCCCTCTGCAATCGAGTTGCTCACTTGGGCGGGCGTTGCTCTGGCTGGGGGTGCAGTAGGATTTTGCATTCAAGCTTTGCGACGGGAGCCGAAAAGCGAAGCGCGCGCCACCGCTCTTGTTTCACTCCATGCGGCTGCTGTTTGGACGCTGTTATTGGCTGCGTTATGGGGAAGAGTGCCCTAACAAGCCGAGGCACCGAATGAGCGGCGGTAACATCATCTTAAAATTCGAGCACCGGGACATGCCGCTGATCGGTGCTCCTTGTCGTTGGGCTGCGGCTGCCCGAGTGGGACGCGCACAGGCCCAGAACCCGGAACAGTGAGATTCCTGCACGACGCGAAAAGGCAGCGGCTGGGGTGGATTATCCCAACCACTGCCGTAGCCTTTGTGCTCTGCGGGACCCTGCTCTTTGTTAGGGCCGCCCGAGAGCCCATTGACCAAGGCCGCCCACTCCATGCGTGGATCGAAGGTATTGACCAAATCACTTTTCGAATCACCAGCACAAACGGCATAACCCTCCAGCAGACGAACGCGGCTGCTGCCGCAGTCCTGGCGGCACGGGATGAAGCCATCCCGTGGCTCAAGAGTGAGCTCAGGAGCCATGGTTCCTCCCTCCGGTCCCGCTTGTGCCAGCTTGCCTTACGGCTTCCCCAGGAGCATGGAGGAGCTTGGCTGGTCAGAGCGCTCTCCTTCAGAAGTGATTGGGTACGCCATAGACAAGCGGCAATGGCGGCGCTCATCATCGGATACGAGGCCAGACCAGTGGTCCCAGACCTGGCGCGACTGCTCGGCTCCGGAGACCGATGCTGGCTCTATACTTATGCCTTGGCTCGTATGGGAGAAGACGGTGTCTCGACTTTGGCTTGGACGCTAACCAACAGAGACGAACGCATCAGAAGAGACGCAGTGGAGGCCATAAGGAGCACTACATCTAAGCTGGATGCGGCAGTGCCAGCTTTCCTATACGCTGTAACCAACGCAAGTAATCCCCTAAATCGTCCGCTGGTAGTCGAACAGATCCAGGAGATACTCACGGGAACCCAAGGTGGCAGCGCTGCCGTTAATGCGTTTGTGGAAGCAGCATCACGCCACACAAACCAAGTAGTTCAGCACATTGGGGCAGAAACACTTCGAGCCTTTAGGGCGAGGAACTCCCTTTACACCAACAAGCAGGGCTCCCTGCGAACCGATATTTATGGGAACGGCAGGTATGAGTTTTGAGGGGACCACGACCCTGGACCGGCCCAACAACTGCATTCAGGCGACGCCGGATTGCGCCTTGCTGTTTATTGCTGCTCAGGGGTCCGGCGCGGCTGATGCGAATCGTTCGGCAGACTATGCGTAGCCCGATCCTCATTGAACCGCACATACGCTGGTTGGCTTGCGTGGTTAACGCCGCGTTTTTGTACATATTGGCTCCGGTAGCATTCTGGGCGGCGTTCTGCATTTCTGCGGGCCGGCTGGACGTCGGTGTGGTGCTCGCAGTGCTTGCCGGGTTCGCAGGCACGTATTTCATTTTCGGGGTCTCGCTTTTACTGACCTGCCTGGGCGCGACTGCGGCAGTTTCAACGTTTGGGACCTTCTCACGGGGCTGGCAACGAAGTCTATTCGGCATCATTGTCGGAGCCGTTGCCGGCGCCCTAATGGGAGGCTACATGGCATTCAAGCTCGCTCGGGAGGCTGCAGCCATATCCGAACCTACTAAGCCCTTTGACTCAGAATTGGTTTTTATGAGCTTGGGAGCTGGCGCAGCGCTCGGCGTGGCGCTGCCCACGCTGTGGCATCTGTCCATTTCCGCCGCACGACGCGTGTGGGGAACGGATGCCGAACCCGCCGCTCCACCGAATGGCGGCCCGGCGGAGTCGCTTGGCAATTCGGAAGCTGGTGGCGGGCCGCCATCGGTGGCCTGATCGGTTGACCAGCATGAAGCTTGTGGCGAGCACCCGTGAGCAGAGCAAGCTGAAGGTCGTAACCCGGCAGGCACTTCTTTGCTTGGCGGCACTCACGTTAGTCGCTGCGCTGCTGCTCGGAGGGTTCCGGGCGTACTGGTGGCGGTATGACCACGCACGCGCCGTCTGGAAAACAGCAGCGCTTCAGCGGCTAGCGGGGCTGACCGCCACAAACGAGGACATTCGCCGGGAACTGGAAGAGCTGAAAGCGTCACCAAGAGAAGGAGATTATCAGAGGTGGACAGGTGACCAAGTGGTCCTCATGACAAATGGCGAGTACATTGTTTACGCCTTTTGGCACGGGGCCAACAGTGGTTTCGTTGATCATCTGTTTCTTGGCCACTGCTCCGATGGTCGATGGCTCTACAGCACATATCATTTCTGCAATCATATGGCCGGTGCGGATGCGGATCCGCCAGGGTCCCTTAAAGACTTTGCGGCGACATATTCGGCGCGTGAGTTTGATGGGAAGTCGGAGGTGTGCCTGAAACACACCTGGCCACCGAGAAAGTAGAGAAAGATGGAAAGAAACCGGTCTAACTTGCGCTCTCCACTGGACGCCCGGACGGCGCTCTGTGGCCGGGCGCCAGTGAGAGCGCGACGTTAATTGTGAAGCCAATGCCGAGATCGCGAATGATATTCTGGTTGTCAGTCCTGGTTCTTGGTTCCGCATTGGCCTCAGAGCGCGAGGTCAACCCAGACCTCTCCCGATACGCCAAAACCGAGGGGTTTCGGTGGTTCCTCAACTGCCATACAAACGTTTCTGACTTAGACTCCCGCGCTACTTTGATCCGCATCTCGGTTTTTTGGAAGGACGATCAGCGTGCACGGCAGTATGTCGTGGACCGATCAGGGGAGGAGTCGGACGCACGGTATATCAGCAACAGCAAGACTTGGGGGCATGAGCTTGGCGGAGGAAGGACGCTCTCAAAGCAGGAATTCGCCAGTCTGAAACGAGCGATTGCCAAGCTTCCGATCGAGAGCGCTTCTCCACCGATCAACCGACTGGTGCTCGTCACGTTCAACAACGGGAAAGATTGGGTCACTCGCAGCTACGATAAACGAGCGCTGCCCAGCGCTTTACGCTTGATCATTCACATTGTTGGCGAACAGCCCGAGTTGACGATGGAGCTGTCAGAATGAACGCACTTAGCAAAGGGATTGAGCCAATCACGAGGAGCGCGGTCGCTTTAGCCCCGGAGTCCGGCGGCGTTGACGCGCTCCTCGTCATGGCTCCTCCTCGGCGTTAGTTGTTTACGAGAATCGCACTTTCATCGTTCTGTCTTGGCTTCCTCCTGATCACCGTCGCCGTGGGGGCCCAACGGCCCGCCGGCGAGATACTGGGATATGGGATTTACTCGGGCGGTCACCAGGAGTCCGTCGCGGACACTAACGCACCAACAGGCCAAGTGTTGCTCGGTGGCTCAGTCAGGCTCGAAAAGATGGCCGATCAAATCCCTGCAAAACTGAAGAGCAAATTTGGCTTCCGTTTTGTGGTGCACCGCCAGCCGGAGGGCGCCCCTGTGAAGCCGCACATTGTCTATTTGTTTCCTGAAATGACAGACCCGGCTTCCGGTCGGAAGCTCAAGAGCTTCGAGGGGGACATTACTGCTAAACTCGAAGACAAGAATCCACAAATGCTATGGGACTTCACGGAGCCTTACGAATTAGTGACAGGGCAATGGACCTTCCAGGTGTTTCGTGGCGCCGACAAACTTCTGGAAAAGAAGTTTGAGGTAGTGAAAGCCGATGCAAAATAGACAAGCAGGTGCTTCACCGAATGGCGCCCCGCCATCGCTCACCTCTGTGTCGGGTGTGAACGCCGTGGCGCGAGGGATGTCAAATGAAAGATGCCGAGACGTGAAATAAAGTGGGCAGGCGCCGGTTTTGTCGGTGGGTTCCTGCTCTGCTATTCGCTGATTGGTGCATTCCAGCATCAGCGTCCTGCCTCGCCTCTCTTGGCTCGGGCGGCGCCAGCAATGGTGTGGCCTCCCGCCCCGGCTGTTCCCGCGGTTCAACTCACCAATGTCGCGCCGCTGGAGCTGCATATCGAGTCGCCACTCCGTCGGCTCGGGCCCGGAATGGCCCGTGAGCGCCCCCATCCGGGCTATTCATTGGATTTGATCGACGACACTCATCACTAATGAGAGCACCCGACTGGGCCGCTTCAGGCAACGGCGCGAGGGGCTTTCTGTGCCACGTTGGACCCCTGGGCCGCGCCGTACCTCAGTTCCATCGGCGTCGGGCCCGACCGCCCGCGTTGTATGAATGGCAAACAACCGTCGCTGCTCAGGGACGAACGGATCTGTTGTCGGTGCTCTAGTTGCCGCTTTTGTCGCCGGACTCGTATTTCTGTTTCCCGTAGCACAGGACAGCCCGTTTACCCCTTCGCTTCGCGCCGTTCAATCTCGATCGGTTGCGGCTTGGCTCGGTGATTAGCCCGCGGTGCGACTTGCGAAAGATGGTTGGGCACCCTAAGCTCCGCCTATGACGCAGAAACAAATGGTCCTCGACGCCATTCGAGAACTTCCCGACGATGCGTCGGTACGCCAGATTGCGGATCGGCTTGAGTTCCTGGCCGCGATACAGGTCGGCTTGGACCAACTGGATCGCGGCGAAGGTGTCGCGCATGAAGAGATCAAGCGCCAGTTGGCCGTATGGCTTACAAACTGATCTGGTCCCCGGCAGCACGCGATGACCTTCGTGATTTGGTCCGATTCATCGCGAGGGACAATGCGGACCGAGCGGCCTCTTTTGGGCTCCAGTTGATCCGGCGGACGGAGATGGTTCAGGAGTTTCCCGAAATGGGCCGTGCATTACCTGAGCGGCGGGATGCGCGTTTGCGAGAGATTATCGTCCGTCCTTACCGGGTGATTTACCGGCTGACACCTGAGCGCCAGTTGGTGGAGATTGTCAGAATTTGGCACGCGGCCCGGGGAGAGCCGGAGGGGGTCTAACCCCTGGAACGCGATGCAGCGAACCGGAGCCAGCCGGTCCGTCCAAGGACGAATTCCACATCAGCGCCGAGTATAAGCGTGGTCACGGCGCCGTGGCCTTTATCAAGCGTAATACGGGCGCAGGGCTGCGGCCATTGTGCCCACGCGGAGAGTGCGTTCGGCCAGCGGGTCGAGTTGGCGGGTTTGGGGGTCGAGCATCAGGATTTGCCCGGCTTCGAGCGCGGCGACAGGCACGCCGTCGCGGAGCAGGATCCGGTTGGAAGTGATGGCGGAAATCCGGGGGCCGGTGGTGAGAATGCCGGTGAGGTTGAGCGGGTCGGCGCCGCTGATGGCGAGCAACCGGCCGGCAGGGGGTTCCTTGCGGGTGGAGCGCAAGAGGCCGATGGCTTCAGGGAGGGCGAACTGTTCACCGCTGACCCCGCCCACAAAGTAACCTCCGCGAATTTCGCCCCGGGCCTCCAGGCGGCGATAAACCCGGCCAAGCTCGAACCAGGAGACCTTCAGGGACTCGCGTTCGAGCAACCGCCGGAAAACGACGCCATAGCGGCCGAGCAGGGTGTGGGCGAGAGTCTCGACGGCTTGTTCACGCGGGATGAACGGTGTAGGAGCGGGTGCACTCGGGACCTCGGAATCTGCACTCGTTACCTCGTGCCCTACAGTGACCTCGGGGTGTGCACTCGTCACCTCGTGCCCTACAATCGTAGAGCGGAGCAGTGACCAGCGGCCCGCGAATTCGAGGCTGGTGACGGGTTTGTGGCGGCGCTTGCGGCCGGGGTCGGCAAAGGGAACCCGTTTGTCGGGCGGTGTGAGCAGCGCTCGCAACCCTTCAAAGCTGTCGGCTGTTGCCCACCCTTGCGCGACCAGTTCGGCGAGCGCCTGCTCAATGCGCGAGGGCAACAAGCCACGCGACTGGGCGAGTTCTCCAAAAAAGAGCGCACCACGCTCCAGGAGCGCCTCAAGGACGCGCGTGGTGTCGGGTGAGAAAGCCGGTGCCGAGGGTGCGCGGACCAGTAGCAGCCAGCAGGGGAGGTTATGGCGCGTGAAGAGGGCGATAGGACTGGAGCGGATGGGGGCGAAGGGGCCGCCGGCTGAACCTGGAGGGAGCGACAGCCGGCCCCAGCCGATTTGCCCGCGGAAGCAGGCCTGGTCCAACCATTGGGGCGTATAGTCTCTCACGCGAGCGGCGAGGACTTCGGGTTCCCACGCTCCGGCAGGGACCTCGTAGCCGTCCAGCAACTCCAAAACCGCTTGCAGCCCTTCCGGGCCCGCGGCGCGATCCTCGGGATCGACGCGTTGCCATTTAGACAGAAAGCGCAGGAAATCGGCGATTGAAACCGGCTCGATTTCCGCCCTCAGACGGTTGATGGTCAGGCGATGAATCCGGGCCAGCAAACGCCGTTCACACCACTCGAGGTCCGCCGCTCCCGGACGAAATTTCCCGCGCAGAACAAAGCCTTCCGCCTCCAGGGCGAGCAACGCGGCGTGGATTTCGGATTCCGGCACGTGAAAGACGTCGGAGAGTTCGCGCGCAGAAATCGGACCGCTGATCTCGACTCGACCACGCACCAGTTCGCGCAGCGCCTCGGGACGATCCCAATGTTTCCGTGGCAAGGAATCCGCCGCCGCGATCGGCGGATCGAGTTCCGCGCCGGGGAAAATGGCTTGGAGCAACGACAACCGTTCCGCCGCGACCCAAAACGGCGCTTGAGCGGCCCCGATCTTCAGCCGGCAGGCGCGGTTCTGGGTTGCCAATTCCGCGAGCCACGCCTGCGCTTCCGCCGCGACGCGGACTAGTTCAGGCTCCGTCATCGAGTTCCCTAGCAGCAACGCGTCGTGCAACTCATCCGGGTCGGTGGCGCGGGGCCAGGCTTCGGCGCAAACCTTCGCGATGGCCGCCTGGTCCAAAATGCCCAGTGGATCGGATGCGTCGCTGAACCGGCGGGCGTAGACGGCCTGCGTCCGGCGTTCATCAATCGGCGCGTTATCCAGGAACGCGTAAGGCTTTGCATGAACGATCTCATGGGCCAGGGGCGAAGGCTCGGGAAGGTCGAGCGCCAGGCACCGAATGGATCCGGTTTCGATGCGCTTGAGGAGTTCAATCAGGCCATCAATGTCCATCGCCTCGGTGAGACAATCGTGGATGGTCTGGTTGACCAGCGGATGGTCGGGGACCTCGCGATCCCCGGCGATGTTCTCGAGGCAGGCAAGCTGGTCGGGAAACACGGCCGCCAGAAGGTTTTCGGATTCCATCCTTTGAACTTGCGGCGGGAGGCGGCGGCTGCCGCGCTGGCGGGGCAGGGCGAGAGCCCGGCCGGCGTTCCAGCGCCAGCGGATCGGGAACATCGGCGCGTCCAGCAGCGCCTGGACGAGCAAATCGCGAACGGTGCGGCTGCTCAAATACTGGAAAACTTCGTCGAGAGGAAACGAATGCTGGGTTCCGAGCGAAAGGATGATCGCCTCATCAGTAGCCGCCGCCTGCAGCTCGAAATTGAACGAGCGGCAAAACCGTTTGCGGAGAGCCAGGCCCCAGGCGCGGTTGATCCGGATGCCGAACGGCGAATGAAGCACCAATTGCATCCCGCCGGATTCGTCGAAGAACCGCTCGAGGATGAGTTTGTTTTGTGAAGGGATCGCGCGCAGGGCTTGGTAAGCGGCGACAAAATAATCGGCCAACTGGCGAGCAGCGGGCTCGGTCAGGTCGGCAGCGGAAACAAGGGAACGCGCGACGGCGTCTTTCGCCCGGTCGAGCTCGGGCGACGCGCCGTCCGGGGATGCGCCCGGACCGGCTTTCAGACTCTGCTCGCGTTCGATAACCCGCTCAATCTCAGTGCGCAAGTCGGAGACGGCCCTCGACAATTCGGTCGTGCGCCCGGGGGCTTCGCCGAGCCAGAAAGGGATGTTGGGCAACTGGCCCGGAGCAGCCGCGACGCGCATCGTCCCCGCGTTGAGCCGCAAGACGCGCCAGGAAGCATTGCCGAGCTGAAAGATATCGCCCGCCGCGCTCTCGAACGCGAAGTCTTCGTTGACGGTGCCGATGAACGTTTCGTCGGGTTCGACCACGACGCGATAATCGGCGGAATCGGGAATGGCGCCGCCCGAGGTGAGCGCGACCAATCGCGCGCCACGCCGCGCGCGCAGGCGATGGTTGACGGCGTCGTAATGAATCAGCGCGCCGCGCCGGCCTCGCTTGGTGCTGAAACCTTCGGCCAACATCTTCAGAACTTCCTCGAATTTTTCCCGCGTCAAATTCCGGTACGGCCAGGCGCCACGCAGCAGTTCGAAAAGCGCCGTCTCATCCCAGTCTTCCGGAATGGCACAAGCGACAATTTGCTGCGCCAGGACATCCAGCGGTTTTTCAGGGATCTGCAAGGAATCGAGTTCGCCCCGCCGCACGCTGCGAAGCAGGGCTACGCATTCGAGAAGCTCGTCCCGGCTGAGGGGAAAAATGCGGCCTTTGGGCAGGCCCTCGCGCTGGTGCCGGGCGCGGCCCACCCGCTGGAGCAAAGTCGCGATCGAGCGGGTCGAGCCAATTTGACAGACGAGATCGACGGAGCCGATGTCGATGCCCAGTTCGAGGGAAGCAGTCGCAACCAAAGCTTTGAGGTCGCCGCGCTTGAGACGATCCTCAGCCTCCAGCCGGAGCTTGGCTGAGAGACTGCCATGGTGTGACGCGACGGCATCTTTGCCCAGCAGATCGCTTAGGTGATGCGTCAACCGCTCGGCCAGCCGCCGCGTGTTGACAAAAACCAGCGTAGTGCGATGCGCCTGGATCAACTCCGCCAGGCGGCGGTAGACCTCTTCCCAGACCTCGTTCGACATGACCGCTTCGAGCGGCGCGCACGGTAATTCGAGAGCGAGGTCCATCGAGCGCGCATAGCCGCAGTTTATGATCGCGCAGCCAGAGGATGGTTCTGGCCCGCGTTTCCTC
>DATDCV010000691.1:0-24128 GCA_036524155.1 Verrucomicrobiia bacterium | reverse complement strand
TGCATTTTCAGGGTCAACCAACATGCAAACTTCACGATAAGTGACCGCAAAGAGATCCAAAGGAGACATGCCGAAGCCGTTCGGCGGCTGCAACAATGGATCCATCAACCGTCGATCGCCGCCGAGAATCGGGGCGTTTCTGAAGGATGCGACCTGACCATCCAACTGCTGCGCGAGGCCGGGTTTCAAACGGTAACCCGCGTGCCCACCGACGGGCAGCCGGGAATCTTCGCCACGCTCGATGCCGGAGCGGCTCGCACCCTGGGTCTTTATTTCATGTACGACGTCAAACAGGTCGACCCGGCGGAGTGGTCGTCGCCGCCGTGGGAGGCCGCCCTGGTGGACAAGCCCGGCTTGGGCAAAGTGATGATGGGGCGCGGCGTCGTGAACCAGAAAGGCCCGCAGGCCGCCGTATTGGCGGCGCTCCACGCGATCCGCGGCGCCGGCCCCAAAATACCGGTTAACCTCGTGCTGGTTGCCGAAGGAGAAGAGGAAATCGGCTCTCCCCATTTCGCGCAGGTGGTCGGCCGACCCGAAGTTCAAAGCGCCTTGTCCCATTGCGAAGGCATCTTCATGCCGGGCGCGGGGCAGGACCTCGATGGCATCGTGACGATCAGCCTGGGCGCGAAGGGCGTTATCGAAGTGGAACTCAAAGCGAGCGGCGAATGTTGGGGACGCGGCCCGCGCAAGGACATTCATTCGGCCAACAAAGCGCGCGTAGACAGCCCGGCTTGGCACCTGGTGCAGGCGCTGAACACACTGGTCGGGGCCGACGGCAACGAACCGGCGATTGAGGATTTTGCTGACAAGGCGCGCCCAATCAGCGCCGCTGAAAAGCAGATGGTGGCCGAGGGCGCCCGGCGCATGAGCGAAGCGCAGGCGAAGAAGCTGCTGAGCGTGGACCGCTGGATTAGTGACGCCGGGTGGCAAGAGTCTCTCGAGCGGCTGGTATCCCGGCCCACCGTCAATATCGAGGGCCTGGTCGGCGGCTATACCGGACCCGGCGGCAAGACCGTTCTCCCTCACCAGGCCACTGCCAAACTGGATCTGCGGCTCGTGCCCGACATGACGGCGGCAGATGCCTTGGCCGCTTTGAGAGCACATCTGGCGAAGCGCGGGTTCGGTGATCTCGAAGTAACGATGACGGGCGGCTATGACCCGAACAGCACGTCGGCGGACTCGGCATTTATCCGCGCCCAAGCCGCGGTGTATAAACGGCACGGCATCGACCCGCTGCTTTGGCCGCGAAGCGCGGGTTCCTGGCCCGGTTGTCTCTTCACCAATCCGCCCCTGCGCCTGCCCGCCGGCCATTTCGGTCTCGGCCATGGCGGCGGCGCCCACGCGCCCGACGAATATTACGTCATAGAATCAACCAACCCAAAAATCGAAGGCTTCGACGGCGCGGCCTTTTCTTTCGCGGAATACTTGCTCGAAGTCGGTGGCGCGTAGAGGGGGCCACCGCGCAATATGCGGGGTTGACAGGCGTTAGTGTAACATAATAATAAACATTATGAAGATTGCGAAGAGGCCGGCCAGCCGGGGAACGATTTCGACCCACGAAATGCGCTTTCAATTTGGGAGAGTGCTGCAAGCGGTCAGGGCCGGGCGTTCGCTCACGCTGACCTATCGCACCAAGCCGCTAGCTCGAATTGTCCCGTTGAAGCCGCAAGAGGAATTGTCTCCTGACGACCCGGTATTCCGGCTTGGTGACCTGGCTGAACCCATGGGCCCGCTCACGAATGCCGAGATAGACGAGGCGGTCTATGGCCAGTGAGGTGTGGTTCGATACCAGCGGTTTTTTCGCAGCCCTGGACCATCGTGACGCGGCGCACGAAAAGGCGATAACCTGGCTCGAGGACCTGCGTGGTCGTGTACGGCCGGTTACTTCCGAGTGGATCGTTGGCGAAACCTGCACACTGCTGGTCGCCAGGAAACGTCCTCACCTGGTGGCTCGCTTCCTGGATTCCCTTCGACAGAGCGCGGCATTGCTGGTGATCAACCCGGATGAGATCGTGCTTGATGGCGCCAAGGATTTGATCCGCCGTCAGGCCGATCAGGGCTATTCCTTTGTTGACTGTTTGAGCTTTTGTATCATGCGGGAACGGAAGATCCGCGATGTGCTAACGACCGACGGGCACTTTCGTCGGGCGGGATTCAGGCCCCTGCTGGTGGACTGAGGGAGACCTATTTCGGGATCAACGCGTTCCGGATGGGCTCGACTCAGGAGTCCTTGGCGATGTCGTACAGGATGAAATCGCTGTCGAATTGCCAATAAGCCCAGCTCCAACCCCGCTTTTCCCCTCACCCGAGCCGCTTCAGTCCCATCTTCTTGACCCGCGAGATGAGTGTGGTGGGTTTGAGGCCCAACAACTCAGCGGCGCCGCCCTGACCATGAATCCGCCAGTCGGCTTTGGCCAGTGCAGCGAGCATATTCTGGCGTTCCCGTTCCCGAAGTTCAGTTTCGGTCAAAATCGTCGGCGCTGACCCGTTGCCGTTCGTTACGGGAAGGACAGGCGGAGGAGCGGCGAAATCAATTCGGGGCAGATCAAACTGGAGGACTCCCTTCTGCGCCAGGATCAGCGCGCGTTCCGTGGCGTTCTGAAGCTCGCGAACGTTGCCCGGCCAATCGTAGCTCTGTAGCAGCCGAGCCTGAGTTTCAGTGAAGCGGGGCATCGGCACGCGCAACCGCCGCGCCGCCAACTCCAGAAAATGAGCAGCCAACACCGGAATATCATCCTTCCGGTCGCGCAGCGGCGGCACTTCAATCGGGAACACATTCAACCGGTAAAAGAGATCCTGTCGGAACCGTCCTGCCTCCACTTCCTGCTTCAAATCCCGGTTGGTGGCGGCAATGATCCGCACATCCACCGTGCGGGTTTTCTCTTCACCGACACGCTCATACTGCTTCTCCTGCAGCACCCGCAGGAATTTGCTCTGAAGAGACAGCGGAATCTCTCCAACTTCGTCCAGCAGCAGCGTGCCGCCATCGGCAGCCTCGAACCGCCCCGCGCGGTCCTTGATCGCGCCCGTAAACGCGCCTTTGACGTGGCCGAAGAACTCGCTCTCGTACAACTCCCGCGGCACCGACGCGCAATTCACGCGAATCAGCGGGCGCTCCCTGCGCTGGCTCAGCCGATGCAGTTCGCGGGCGACAAGTTCCTTGCCGGTGCCGGACTCGCCAAGCACCAGCACCGTCGCGTCGGTTGGCGCCACCATCTCGATCTTCTTAAGCAGCCGGCGCATCGAAGAGTGCATCCCGATGATGTCGCCATAGGCCCGGGCCTCCCGCACTTCCTCCTGCAAGAACGTGTTTTCAGCCTCCAGATGCGCCTGCAAACGCTCGATCTCTTCGAAAGCACGCGCATTCACAATCGCACCGGCAATCTCGTCCGCAAAAATCCGCAGCCAGATCGGTCCTTCGTCGGGCGTCGGAATACAGGTGAAAATCGCCAAAACGCCCAGCATCTCCTCCTTGAATTTGATGGGTTGGACGTTCAGGCCGCGAATATGCTGATGGGAGGCCCATTGATAGCGCAACAGCCACGATGGGTCGCCCGCAAAATCCTTCACCACGATGGCGTCCCCGCTGGCGCCGACCCGTCCTACTTTGCCCACCCCCAGCGGAATGCGCGAATACTCGCCTTCCAGCCGCGACCAATCCGGGCGGTCCTCGGTGCGGCGAAAACCGGCGCTGGCCGCCAAATGCAGGCACACTTCGCGACTCTCGCAGCGGGCACGGAGGTGGCAGGCGTCGCACTGGTCTCCCGGGCGCAGCAGCCAAATCCGCGCGAGCGCCACATGCGGTCGCTCCGCCAAAACGCCAACCACCCGCTCGAGCAAATCATCCACGTGCCGGATTTGGGCCAACTCCAGCAGCCCGTCTCTCAGCGAGTTAAACTCCGGCTTATAATCAGCACTCAAAAACATCCGGACTCTTATATCCAAATACGACCCGCCGTGCAATCCAGCGGTTGCGAAATTTCGCAACCAGCGATTATTCGTCGAGCCGAAGTCTCGTGCCGCGAGGCCAAAGTCCCGTCAAACCAGCCTGTTGCCACAACCGGCCGGCATGGCACAAACCCTGCATAGAGCCAAACCGGAGACTGGCGCCTCCAGCGCCGGGTCCCCGCCCAATTTGTGACGTTGGTTCCTGCAATGATTATTGGCCCCCTTGCCGCTGGCGCGGGGCTGCTGTGGCTTAAGCCCGACCATTTTCGAAAGCTGTTGGTCGGGGTGGTGACAGTGGCGATTTGCGCTGGCGCCTTTGCACTGGCGAGGTCACCTTTGCCGGGAGCACTGTCCGGTTTTCCGTTGAGTCACCATTGGCTGCAACAAGTCATGCTGGCAGCCGAAGCGGCGATGGGCGGCTACGTCATTTACGTCGGTGTGCGCGCGCGGCGCCCGTTGATAGTGCTCCTCATGGTGCTTCAGGCTGGGCTGTTGCTGGGACTCGAGTACACGTGTGGTTCCCGACTGGAGGCTGCCCACAACCTCTTCGTAGACAAGTTCACCGTGATCATGGCTTTGATCAACGGAGTTGTGGGTGGCGCCATTTGCCTTTACGCGCTCGGATACATGCGCGAATACCACGAGGTGGCTCACAAGGAAGTCGCGGATCGGCGGCCGCTGTTTTTCGCGCTCCTGTTCGTGTTCCTGGGCGCAATGTTTGGAATCATCTTTGCGAACAACCTGCTCTGGCTCTTCTTCTTCTGGGAAATCACGACGCTTTGCTCGTTCCTGCTGATCGGCTATACCAAAACGGAAGAAGCACACGACAATGCGTTGCGCGCGTTGACCATGAACCTGGCCGGCGGGCTCGCCTTCGCGGCCGCGATCGTGTGGAACTTCAAGCAGACCGGAAGCATCGAACTGCAGGCGCTGGTGGCCTCGAACCACTCCAGCGCGTTGCTGCCGGCGGCGCTGCTTTGTTTTGCGGGAATCACCAAGTCCGCCCAGTTGCCGTTCTCCAGTTGGCTGTTGGGTGCCATGGTCGCCCCAACTCCGGTTTCTGCCTTGTTACACTCCAGCACGATGGTCAAGGCGGGTGTCTACCTTGTTCTACGCATGGCTCCAGTGGTCACCGCAACGCAGGTGGGCTTTCTCGTTGCGCTAGTCGGCGGAACCACTTTTCTCGTCGGCTCGCTCGCCGCGATCACAACGAGCGACGCCAAACGGGTGCTGGCCTGGTCCACGGTGGCCAATCTCGGCCTGATCGTCCTTTGCGGCGGCATCGGAACGTATTCCGCCGTGTGGGCCGGTGTGTTGCTGATAATATTTCACGCGGTTGCCAAATGCCTCCTTTTCCTCTGCGTGGGCGCGGTGGAACACGCACTGCACAGCCGCGATATCGAAGCGATGTCCGGGCTGATCCTCAGACTGCCCCGGCTCGCCGTCATGATGCTGATCGGCATGGCGGGCATGTTCCTGGCCCCGTTCGGCATTCTCATCAGCAAGTGGGCGGTGCTTAAAGCCGTAGTGGACGCCTACCCGGCGCTCTCCGTGTTCATCGTCTTCGGCAGCGCCGCGACGCTTTTCTTTTGGGTCAAATGGATGGGTAAACTGCTTGAGGTCGTCGCGCCCTATCAGCCGACCGATAGCCATCTGGCCCTGGGGGAGGCCATCGCGCTCTACGGCCTTTCTGCGGCAACCTTCCTGGCTTGCCTGTTCTTCCCGCTGATTTCTTCCGAATTCATCGAGCCCTACGTGCTCGCCGTTTATGGTCATTCAACCTCCATGGCGCCGGGCAACATCGTCATCATGACGATCATGATGGTGATGATCATGCTCTTCCCGCTGAGCTTCATCAACTATGGCCGCGGCGTGAAGGTCATGGACGCGTACCTGGGCGGCGCCAATTTGCGCAGCAGCGTCCGGTTCCTGGGCTCACAAAACCAGGCCCAGGAGGTCACAATCAACAACTACTACCTGCGCGGCCTCTTCCCTGAACCTCAACTGACGCGGTGGGGTGTGGCTGTATGCTCAATCCTGCTTATACTGCTGCTGGGTTTGGCGTTTTGGCACGATCGAAAGCCGCGGCCACCAGCGGCCGTCGCTCTTTCTATGAATTGTGGCGCAGAAGAGAGAAAGGGCCTCCTCTCCCCAACCCTCTCCTCCAAGGGAGGAGAGGGAGATAGCAGCCGGGGCTCTGTAAGGGCCCGCGGCCACGCCAGGTTCCCCTCTCCGCCTCCGGGGGAGAGGAGAGGTGGCACCTGCTTTGTGGAGTGTTCATGGCCCCGATGCGTGCGCGAACGCGAAACGAGGCTCGCGAATGGCAGTACCCTTGGCGCGCCGACTCGCGAGAGGTTCGGGTTTCGGATTTCGGATTTCTTTCGGATCTCGGATTTCGGGTTTCGGATCTCCCCCTCATGAGCCCCTCACTGCGCCTCATCCTCTACCTCCTGTGTGCTCCCGTCCTCGGCTGCCTCCTGGCTGGCTGGGACCGGCGCATTTCCGCCCGCATGCAATCCCGCGTGGGGCCGCCCATTCTCCAGCCGTTGTATGACGTGCTGAAGCTCTGGCAGAAGGAAAACATCGTCGTCCGCCGTTCCCAGAATTTTTACGTCTCTTTCTTTCTGCTGCTGGTCATCTTCACGGGCGCGCTATTCTTTGCGGGCTCCGACCTGCTCTTGGTGATCTTCGCGCTGACTCTGGCGGCAATTTTCTTCGTGCTGGGGGCGTACAAGGCCAGCTCTCCCTACAGCTTTCTCGGAGCGGAACGCGAGCTCATCCAGATGATGGCTTACGAACCGATGGTGCTGCTGACGGCGATTGGGATGTACATGGCGACCAGGAGCTTTTATGTCCACGAGATTGCCAGCCACCCTACCCTGCTGGTGGTGGCGCTTCCGGGGATCTTTGTGGGATTTCTCTACACGCTGGAGATCAAATTCCGCAAATCGCCCTTTGACCTGTCCTGCTCGCACCATGCGCACCAGGAACTGGTCCGCGGCATCACGACAGAATACTCCGGCCGGGCGCTGGCCCTGATCGAAATCGCCCATTGGTACGAGAATGTGTTTCTGCTGGGGTGGGTCTACCTGTTTTTCGCGGCGTGGCCGGTGGTCGGGGTGTGTGTTTCCCTGGCTGTGTTTTTCTTCGTGATATTGGTCGACAACGTCTTCGCCCGCCTGAAATGGCCGGTCGCACTCAAGAGCGCCTGGGTCGTCGCCGCGGTGCTCGGGTTCGGCAATATCCTGGTCCTTTCGTGGATCCGGTAGGAAAGGCGCGCATGCTTGGTCTCAAAGAATCACCTTGGCTCATCCATTACGATGCCTCGAGTTGCAATGGTTGCGACATCGAGACGCTGGCTTGTCTCACGCCCCTTTATGACGTCGAGCGCCTCGGGGTCATCAACACCGGAAACCCGAAGCATGCGGATATATTCGTGGTCACGGGAGCGGTCAACGACCAAAGCAAGGACGTCATCCGCAACATCTACCACCAATTGCCCGAGCCGAAAGTCGTTTTAGCGGTCGGCATCTGCGCCTGCACGGGCGGGATCTTTCGCGACTGCTACAACATTTGCGGCGGGGTAGACAGTGTGATCCCGGTGGATGTTTATGTTCCCGGCTGCGCCGCGCGGCCGGAAGCTATCATCGACGGGGTGGTTAAAGCCCTGGCGGTGCTTGAGGACAAGCACCGTGAGATGGCGGAGCTGGCGCACAGCATCGACAAAATCATCTACTTGCGCGCCGATGAAGCCGACGCGCCGGAAATTCTTGCCCTGCAAAAGGTGGCCTACCAGAGCGAGGCGGAAATTTACGGCGACCACAGCCTCCCGGCGCTCGAACAGACCCTCGAGCAACTGCAGGCCGATTTTGACCGGATGCTCTTCTTCAAAGCGGTCGTTAACAGCAAAATCATCGGCTCCGTCCGGGGTTATTCCGTGGGCGAGACCGCGCACTTGAGCCGTGTGATTGTGCACCCCTATTTTCGCCGCCGGGGAATCGGGCGCCGGTTGCTGGACGAGATCGAGCTGGCGTTTCCCAACGCCGCCAGGTTCGAGGCATTCACCGGCCACCAGAGCAAACGGAACCTGTATCAACTTACGAAACGGGGCTACCAACCATTCAAGACGGAACCGTTCTCGCCCGCGATCAATTGGGTTTATCTCCAGAAAGACCGGAAGCTCGTCGTTGGCGCCAGCGTGCCCGGCCCCAACGTCGAGGTTGGCGGCCAGGCATCATCCAGATGAAGACCTTATGAGTCAGCCAATGCAATTCGAGATCATCGCGCCGGACGCGCTGCTCCAAAAGGCGAGCGGGCTCAAAAATGACGGCTATCGGCTCGTCCAGATTGGCGCCACGCGCCTTCCCAAACGCCTCGAGCTGACCTACACCTTCGATCTGAATGGGGGGCTGCGACACTTGCGCATGGAACTCTCCCCGACCGCCGCCCGGATGCCCAGCATCACTTCAGTTTATTGGGGGGCGTTCCTGTACGAAAACGAACTCCATGATCTTTTCAACGTGCATGTGGATGGCATCGCAGTCGATTTTCATGGCACTCTCTACCAAACCACCATCAAATTCCCTTTTGGAAGCACCAAGGCTCCCCAAGCGAACCCGCTACCCCCGAGCGCCAAACCTCCTTCGGGCGACGCGACCCTTGCGACCACCTCGATGCCACGCCCATGAACTCGCTTATATCCAGCCCGGCTCACACCCGGAACCCGCAGTCAGCCCCAACCGTCGCTGAACAACGAACAGCGACAGGCGGGACGCCTGTCCTGCGGGGCCGGACCATCATCCCCTTCGGACCGCAGCATCCGGTGCTGCCGGAGCCGATCCACCTGGACCTCGTGGTTGAGGACGAAAAAGTGGTCGAAGCCCGCCCCTCAATCGGTTTCATCCACCGTGGTCTGGAAAAGTTGGTCGAGAAAAAGGACTACCTCGAGTTTGTATACATTGCCGAACGCATCTGCGGGATTTGCAGCTTCATTCACGGGCAAACCTATTGCCAGGCAGTGGAAGCCATGATGGCGATCGATGTGCCCAGGCGGGCGGCATACCTGCGGAGCATCTGGGGTGAGCTATCGCGAATTCACAGTCACCTGCTCTGGCTGGGGCTGATGGCCGATGCCATGGGGTTCGAGAGCCTGTTCATGCACTCCTGGCGCGTGCGCGAACGCGTGCTCAACCTCATCGAAGCCACCACCGGCGGACGGGTCATTTTCGGCTCCTGCAAAATCGGCGGAGTGCGCCGGGATATTGATCCTGAGCAGGAAAAGCTGCTGCTGTCGGAGTTGGACAAAGTTGAGAAGGAAAGCAGGGAGATTACGCGCGTATTCCTCCGCGATAACTCCGTGAAACAGCGACTGTGCGGAGTCGGCGTGCTCTCACGGCAGGAAGCAGACGACCTGGGTTGTGTCGGGCCAACGTTGCGGGCCAGCGGAATCGGGCAGGATATGCGCAAGCTCGGCTACGCGGCCTACAGCGATCTTGAGTTCGCACCAATCACCCGGCCCGAGGGAGATTCGTTCGCGCGCTGCGTTGTCCGGTGTGAGGAGATCTTCCAATCGATCCGGCTCATTTACCAGGCAATCGCCCGGTTGCCCGAGGGAGAGATCTCGGTAAAAGTCACCGGCAACCCCAGCGGCGAGCATATCGCCCGCACCGAGCAACCGCGCGGCGAGGTGGTGTATTACCTGAAAGCAAACGGAACCAGGAACCTGCAAAGATTCCGGGTGCGCACGCCCACGTTCGCCAACCTTCCAGCCCTGGTGAAATTGCTGCAAGGTTGTGATCTGGCCGACGTGCCCATCCTGGTCCTCACTATTGATCCGTGCATTAGCTGCACCGAGCGCTGATCGTATGCCCTATTTTTCCATGTCCCTGCTGGCCCTGAAATGGGCCGTAAAGAAACCGGTTACGAACCGGTACCCGTTCGAACCGAGAAAGGAGATACCCGATTCCCGAGGCACACTGGTGTTTTCCAGAGAGACCTGTGTCTTTTGCACGGTGTGCGCGAAAAGATGCCCCACCGGCGCACTGCTCGTAAACCGCACCCTCAAGAAATGGGCCATCGATCGGCTGATGTGCATCACCTGCGGGTATTGTGTCGAGGCTTGTCCGAAAACGTCCCTGAAGCTGGCCACCGCCCATGCCGGGCCGGCGGTGACCAAAGACCGCGAGTTTTACTGAAGAGCACGGCGAAGTTCGCCGACGAAGTTTCGTCGGTAACGAAAAGTCGCACCATCATCGACCGGAGCGGGTTGCGGGAAGGTCTTGTGACTCTGAATGATGCGCCCCCCTCGCGGGCTGGCATACCTGATGCGAGGCTGGTGTTGGCTTTTCGCGGCGCACGTTCAGGGCTGTGGACAAAGTCGTAGCGCAGATTTGTAATCTGCCGTATCGCAGGTTTGTAACCTGCAGGACGCCCAGCGGTTCCGGTGCTCTGCCGATTGAAAATCCGCGATGCGGCAGATTACAAATCTGCGCTACACGACACGGACTTATGGCGACTTTGTCATTGGCCCTGGGCGCTCATGTTCGACGGCGAGCTAATCGCCGCGGCCACACGACAACAATCAACACGGCAGCGAAGCTGCCCAGGCAAACGGAGCAAACGATGCATCGAAAACTGAACTTTACACTCGCAAACGCACCGATCCATTGGCGCACTCATCGCATCATGGAGTTGTGCGATTACCTGACGGGCAATGTGCTTGAGCCTCTGTTCGAAAAAGAGCATGAGAAGTGGAACCGCAGGTTCATGGACTTTGTCACGTTCGACAACACCTGCAATCCGCTGGAACCGACCGGGACAATTCGGTTTGCCGTGCCGCCGATGTTCGCCGGACGCATCGGCGAGCTGGAGACGGCAATCGTCCAGGAACTCTCGAAGCTAAAGATCAAAGTCGGCCCGTTCACTTACGAAAAAGACCCTGTGCTCGGCACGATCCGGACGATCTTCATCCAGGTTATAGAAAATCCAACGGCGCTCTGCGCGCCGCCGGATGTTAACATGAGCCATACGCGGGGTTGCCTGGTGCTGCGCGACCTGCTCGGCTACCAGCGGGTAAACGGCCGGTACGAGTTCACTGCTGCCGACCTCGTCAAACGCGTCAGTTCGGTGACGGAAGACAAGATCGCCGCCTGCACCGCCAGTCCGGTCAAAAGTGCCGACGGCGTACGCCGAACCCCGAGCCCGATTAGCATGAAGGCCATCCGCCGCTGCCTGGAAGAAGTTAAGCAGTTTGGCGTCTGGGCACTTTCGCATAACCACCAAAAACTGGCCGCGGCGTAGACACCTTCAATATTGGCTCTGGCGTAACGAGCCTGATTAGAGTAACCGCGGATTATAGGACAGGCGCCGACGGCAGCGCGTCGATGGCCCAGCGGTTCAAGGTGAATGGAATGCGCCCGCAGCCCCCAGAGCCTCGCTACCTCGGCGGCTACAATTTAAGAACGCGCTCCTATACCTTGCCGTAGAGCGGGCCGAAATTGGCACAGGCCCGCGCGTCAGCGGCCTCGATATCGCCGGTGCCGAACGTCGTCCACGCCGAGGGGCGGAAGATTTGTCCCGGATCAACGTTGTGCATGTAAACGGGTATCCGCAGCATCGAAGCCAGGGTGATCAGGTCCGCGCCGATGTGGCCGTAACTGAGAACGCCGTGGTTGGCGCCCCAGGCGTTCATGACGTTATAGACGTCGCGAAACACTCCTGAACCGCCAATCCGCGGTGCAAACCAATGGGTCGGCCACGACGGATCGGTGCGCGTCTCCAGAGCGCTGTAGATGCTCTCGGGGATATCCAGAAATTCCCCTTCCGCAATTTGGAGCGCGGGGCCGATCCCTTTTACCAGGTTCAGCCGGAACATGGTCGCCGGCATACTGGCCCGGGTGCCAAAGCTGCTGGAGAAGCCCCCCCCGCGGAAATAGCCCAGGCTGGCCGGGCACCACTTCGTCGCACGGATGCAGGCCTGCGCTTCTTGTGGCGTGATTTCCCAGAAGGGCTTCATCACTGCCCGTCCGGCACGCTTTAACTCCCCGCAGCCGTCGAGGGCGGCAGCGCCCGAGTTGATAAGGTGTATCATGCCCTGCGCGGCCGCGCCCGTGAGTTGTTCCCCGGTCACGCGCTTGACGGAGTCGGGACTCCAGTATGTCCGGACATCCGCGAAGATCTGCGCCGTGCCGGTCAACACGTGCCCCAGCAGCATGCAGACGCCGTTCAAGGAATCGTTTTCGGTGGCCACAATGTACGGCTGCCGGATGCCGTTCCAATCGAAGGAGGTGTTCAGCATCGCCTCCATGAAATCGCCGTTGGGGAAATGGTCGGTCCACTGCCGTTGGCCCTGGAAACCCGAGGCGATCGCGTTGTGGCCGAGGGCCTCCTCGCCGAAGCCCAGCCTGGCCAGGCGGGGATTGCCGACCATCAGGTCGCGCATGATGATCGTGCATTTCACCACGAACTCCCATTCCCAGTCCTTCCGCTTGCGCGTGTTGGGCTTCTTGTTGTAGTCCTTTCCTTCCGGGCAGTTCTTTCGAACCCACGCATGCGCCCGCGCGAATTCCCGCTCGTCGTAAATCTTCTCCTCGATGCGGCGCAAAAACTCCGTGCTGTCAACCGACTCGAGACGCATTCCCAGGTAATCCTCAAAGAAATCGTGATTAACAATGGAACCCGCAATGCCCATGGAAACCGAACCCACCGACAGGTAGGACTTGCCGCGGACCGCCCCCACCGCAAGACCGGCCTTCACAAACCGGAGGATCTTCTCGGCGACCTCGCCGGGGATGGCAGTGTCGCCGATGTCCTGCACGTCCCGCCCATAAATCGTAAAAGCGGGAAGGCCTTTCTGAGTGTGCGCGGCGCTGACAGCGGCGAGGTAAACCGCCCCGGGACGCTCCGTGCCGTTGAAGCCCCACACCGCCTTGGGCGCGGTCAGGTCCATGTCCATCGTCTCCGAGCCGTAGCACCAACACGGCGTTACCGTGAGGGACACGCCGACGCCCTCTTTGCGAAACTTCTCCGCCGCCATCGCGGCTTCGGCCACGCCGCCGATGCACGTATCGGCAACCACGCATTCCACCGGCAACCCATTGGCGTGACGCAGGCGCGATGTCACCAGGCGAGCCGCCGCCCTCGCCATGCCCATGGTTGTCTTTTCGAGCGACTCTCGAACACCCTTTCGGCGCCCATCGATAACGGGCCGAATCCCGACCTTTGGCATGTCGCCGATGAGACGGTTAACAGGAGATGTAACTTTCATGGAGGCAAACCTACAAAAGCTGTGAAAGCTTGAAAGCCGAAAGTCTCAAAAAGTCCCAAGGACTTTCGGCGGGTCATTGGAGGCAATACCTGCTGGAACAGGGCGACGCCTTTTCTGCCAGTCTCCTGAGGCTGGAAACGTGACGACCGACACCGCCGCGGCTGGGCTACGGCTAAGCTTCCGGGCTCTCGCGAATTGTCACAGATACATGTCGCGCGTGCCCGCTGTTTACATTAGGCTCGCTCCTTGCAGAGCATGAACCTTGAGCCCAGCTATTCGCCATCTTCTGCCTTGATCGCGCTGGTCTCCCTCTGCCTGGTCTCGACCACAGTCGCGAGCTCGCTCGATTGGTCGCGACTGCCTCCGCTGCCCAACAAACTGGGGGTGGCCGGCGCTTTCGCCGGCGGGAGCGGCGGCGCACTGCTCGTGGCCGGCGGCGCGAATTTTCCGGAAGGCTTTCCCTGGCAGAACGGCAAGAAAGTCTGGCATGACCCGGTATACGCGCTGAGCGAACCAAATGCCCAATGGAGGCTCGTCGGCAAGTTGCCGCGACCACTGGCCTACGGGGTGTCCCTGACCACAAGACGCGGCATTCTCTGCGTCGGCGGCAGCGGCGCCACACGGCATTACGCGGACACTTTTCTGCTGAAATGGTCCCGCGGCCGGCTGACCACCTCGCCGTTGCCCGGTCTGCCCTTGCCTTTAGCGAACGCGGCGGGCGCACTCGTGGGCTCGACGGTCTACATCGCCTGTGGCTCCGAACAACCCGGCGAGATCTCAGCGCTGAACCGGTGCTTCACCATGGATCTCAAGGCCACGCCGTTAAAGTGGGAAGAGATTGATCCTTGCCCCGGCAAACCGCGCATTCTGCCGGTCGCCGCAACCTTAGCTGGGGGTTTCTATCTTGCCGGAGGCGCAGCGATTGAACCACTCAACGGCCGGCCCGCGCGAATCTACCTCCGCGATTCCTGGCGCTATCGGCCTGGCCAAGGCTGGCATCGGCTGGCGGGCTTGCCAAAACCTTCGGTCGCCGCACCTTCGCCGGCGCCCGTCGACGGTTCCGCGTTTTTCATCGTTGGCGGCGACGACGGCTCCCTCGCGGGATTTCAGCCGGTGGAGAAACACCCGGGCTTCCCGAAAGCGATCCTGGGTTATGATGCGGCCATGAATATCTGGTCCACGAACGGAGAAGTGCCTGCACCTCGAGCGACAACTCCGACCGTGTTCTGGCGGGGGCGCTACATCATACCAAGCGGCGAAGTCCGTCCGGGCGTGCGCTCACCCGAGATCTGGGGCCTGAATTTCGGAGGCAATCGTTAGGTTTGAATGAGCGCCACGCAGCCTTTCAATCTGTCCAACGAAGAGGGCACCTACTCCGGGGTTTCACCAGCCCGATCCGCGTGGCTCGTCGTGGCAATGCTCTGGCCGGTTGCCCTGCTGAATTACCTCGATCGCCAGATGCTCGCCACCATGGGGTTGTCGATCAAGGCTGACATTGTCGAACTGCAGAGCGCGGAGCGTTTTGGCCAACTCATGGCAATCTTCATGTGGGTGTACGCCTTCTGCAGCCCCGTGGGGGGAGCGATCGCGGACCGCATCAACCGCAAATGGCTGATCGTCGCCAGCCTGGGAATCTGGTCGGCGGTGACGTTACTTATGGGCTGGGCGATTGATTTTCAGCAGCTTTACATTTTGCGGGGCATCATGGGCGTCAGCGAGGCCTTCTACATCCCCGCCGGCCTGGCACTGATCGCCGATTACCACCCGGGAGCGACGCGTTCGCTGGCGGTGGGCGCCCACATGAGCGGGATTTATATGGGCCAGGCCCTCGGAGGTGTGGGCGGCTGGGTGGCGCAGGAAGTCTCCTGGCGAACGGCCTTCGTTAGCTGCGGAGCGCTCGGGGTAGGTTACGCGGTCGTCCTGATACTGTTCCTGAGGGAAAAACGAGGTGAGCCGGGTGCCGGAATGGGCCCGGGTTCGCAATCCCTCTCGGCCCCAGGAGGAGAAGGCCGCAGCGACGAGGCCCCCCAACCCGAGGCAGGAGACTCGCAACACCATAGCAGTGTGACAGAGGAATCTCGACACAAAACGCCTCCTCTCCCTGCCCCTCTCCTCCAAAGGAGGAGAGGGAATCTAAGCGACCCTCCGGTAACGCGACTTCCCAGCGAGCGTGCCAACCCCAATGTTTATTGGCTGGGATATGTAATTCTGCTGCTGTGTTTCTCGCTGCCGAGCCTGCCGGGCTGGGCGGTAAAGAACTGGCTGCCGACGTTGCTCCAGGACCGCTTCGCCATGGCCCAGGCGCCCTCGGGACTATGGGCCACGATCACCAATGCCGGCGCGGCGTTTGGCGGCGTGCTGATTGGCGGCCGGCTGGCGGACCGCTGGTCAGCGCGCAGCACACGCGGGCGCACGTATGTCAGCGCGCTGGGCCTGCTGTTGATCGTGCCGGCGATGGTGGGTATCGGGCTGGCGCCGAGCTTTGCGCTAGCGATAGCGTCCACTGTGCTATTCGGGTTGGGGTTCGGCATGTTTGATGCCAACAACATGCCCATCCTCTGCCAGATCGCCCCACCGCGCCTCAGGGCCACGGGCTACGGTCTCATGAATTTCGTTGGCATTTCATCGGGCGCTTTTGTGACACCTTTGCTTGGCAAACTTAAAGACAGCGGGGTGCCACTGGCGACCGGGTTTGCTTTTTGCGCAGTTCCGGCGCTGCTCGCGGCGGGTCTGATGTTCCTGCTGCGGCCGAGGACCCGCGACTGCACTGCCACAAACTGATTTATGCACACCTCCAATCCTATCACTCTGCACGGTTTGATCGCTGCCACTCACACGCCATTAGACAATAGCGGCGCGCTCAATCCCGCGATGGTTGAGAAACAGGCGGCCCATCTTCTTGCCCAGGATGTCGGGACCGCTTTCATCAACGGCACGACTGGCGAGAGCCACTCGCTCACGTTGGCAGAGCGGCGGCAGCTCGCCGAACGTTGGATCGCCGTGACGCGCGGCACCCCCTTGCGGGTCGTGGTCCATGTCGGATCCAATTGCCTGGCCGACGCACGAGCCCTTGCCGCCCAAGCCGAATCGCTCGGCGCTGCGGCGATCGCGGCTAACGCGCCCTGCTACTTTAGGCCGCAGAACCTTGACCTTTTGATCGCCTGCTGCGGCGAGATAGCCGCCGGCGCTCCACACACACCTTTCTATTTCTACGATATTCCCATGCTCACTGGCGTAAATCTCCCGATGGCAGAATTCCTGGCCCGGGGCTCGGAGCGAATCCCCACGCTGAGAGGCCTCAAGTTCACCAACCCTGACCTGATGGCTTATCAACTCTGTCTCCGAGCGGAGGGCGAATTTGACGTGCCCTGGGGCATGGACGAGTACCTCCTCGGAGCCCTGGCGGTCGGAGCCAAGGGGGCGGTGGGCAGCAGCTATAACTTCGCGGCGCCGGTTTACCATCGCCTGATCAAAGCCTTCCAAGCGGGAGACCTCCCGACAGCGCAGGCGGAGCAATTCCGCTCGGTCCGGCTGGTGAAGCTGCTGGCCGGTTACGGCTACATGGGCGCGGCTAAAGTCGTCATGAAGATGCTCGGCGTAGATGTCGGGCCCGCGCGCTTGCCGCTCGGCAATCTCAGTTCTGACCAGGTTCTTCGCTTACGCAAGGAGTTGGACCAACTGGGGTTCTTTGACTGGATTGTCCAGAAGACCGCCCGCTAGCGGCTCGACCCCGATACGCGGTTATGACCACAACAAAAAGGACGAATTTCGGGGCAGCGCCATGAACGATCCGTGCGTGCTGCTGTCGGATCCAGATTGTCTCTCGCGCTTGAGGGCGGCTTATCAGACGACGTTGCTCGGTGACGTTATTCCTTTCTGGCTGAGGCACGGACTGGACCACCAGCATGACGGAATTATCACCGCTCTCGATCGGGACGGCACAATCCTCGATACCGACAAGTCCGTCTGGTTCCAGGGACGAGCGGGATGGATGTTCGCAACCCTCTACAACACGGTTGAGAGGAGGAGGGATTGGCTGGAAGCATCCCGCAGTTGTGTTGAGTTCTTACGGCGACACTGTTACGCGCCCGATGGAAAGCTGTATTTCACTGTCACGCGTGAGGGCAAGCCGTTGCGGATGCGGCGATACGTGTTTAGCGAGTCCTTTGCCGCCATCGCGCTCGCGGCCTACGCGAAAGCTGCCGGTGAGGAGCGAGCGGCCGAGGACGCGGTCGGGGCCTTCGCCACTTATCTGCGGTATTCCTTTTCCCCGGGAGTGATGGTGCCCAAGTTCGAGCCGGCTCGCCCCACAAAGGCCATTGCCCCGCATATCATGGCGATTGCAGCCGCCCAGGAACTGCGAGCGAACCTGGGGGAGGTAATCGTTTCCGGCCACACTTGCACCGAGTGGGTCGATAAGAGCATCGCGGCGATCGAGAAGGATTTCATGAAGCCCGAGCTCGAGGCTGTTATGGAAGTTGTGGGCGACCAGAACCAGGTTCTGGATCATTTTGACGGTCGCACACTCAACCCGGGCCACGCGATCGAGTCGGCGTGGTTCATCATGCACGAAGGTAAATTGCGCCGCGGCCGGCGGCTCATCAGCATCGGGTTGACCATCCTGGACTGGATGTGGAAGCGCGGCTGGGACGAGCAGTGCGGCGGGCTCTTTTACTTCCGCGACCTGCGCGGCCTGCCGGTCCAGGAATACTGGCACGACATGAAGTTCTGGTGGCCGCACAACGAAGCCATCATTGCCACCCTCCTGGCCTGGAGCCTCACGGGGGAGGCCCGCTACGCCCGCTGGCACCAACTGGCGCACGACTGGAGTTTTGCCCATTTCCCGGATCCCGAGTACGGTGAATGGTACGGCTACCTGCATCGTGATGGCAGCATCTCGACGCGACTCAAAGGCAATATGTGGAAAGGCCCTTTCCATCTGCCCCGCATGCTCTGGTACTGCAGCCGGGTGCTCGAAGAAACGCCCCTCGAACACCAGCCGAGCCCGCACTGACGCTGCCAGGCTTGAGAGCCTTGACGCTCTCAGACTCTGACTTACCGGCGGCTCATTCCGCCGCCGCGGGCTCCGGCGTTCGCTCCCACCGCCTCAGGGCCCGCTCAGGCAGGCTGGTGTCAACCTTCGCGTAATAGGTTTCCTCGCCAAACCGGTTGTTGGCCGCCACCGCGAGTGCCTGGGAAGGTGTCACAAAGAACTTCTCGTGTGTCTCGATGAAGATCACCTCGCCCGTCGGGCGGCGGAAACACAGGAAGAGTGGACATTTTCCCGCGTGCGCGCTGATGAGTTCGCGTAACGACTCAAGGCTGCCGGGTTGCAGATGAACCATCTGCAAACGCAAATGGACTTGCCTGGTGAACCGCTTGGGAGCCTCCTCCAGCGGCATAATCTCCTGGGGGAATATTTTGGGACGCTCATCCCCGGTGTTGACTTCACCGATGAGGAAGATGGCCTTGCCCTGGACCAGCAACTCCCGGTTCTTCTCGTAGTTCTCGTTCACGCACAGCACCTGCACGGAACCTTCGAGGTCTTCGAGGGTGACCAGCGAGTACGGTTTTCCATTCTTCTTGGAAAAGCCGTTCTGAAGCGCGGCGATAATCCCGCCCAGCCGCGTGACGGTGCGATTGGGCATCTGCGCGAGGGTTTTCGTGTTCGCCAATGAATACTTTCGGAGGATCTCGGCATGGGGGCTGAGCGGATGCCCGGTGACATAGAACCCGAGGAGTTCCTTTTCGTACGCCAGCACTTCGTGTTCGGGCCACTCGGGCAGGCTGCCCCGCGCGTCCGGCACAGCCTCCGCCCTGTCTTCGAACGCGCCAAACAGGGAAACCTGGCCGCGTTGGCGGTCGGCGATGATGCCCGCCGCCCGCGCCAGCGTGCGGTCGATCTGTGAAAAAAGGGTGGATCGCGTCTGGCCGAAGCAGTCACAAGCGCCGCATTTGATCAGGGCCTCCAGGATTTTGCGGTTAAGCGAACGTCCATCCACCCGCTCGCACATGTCCGCCAATGACTCAAAGCGCCCGCGCTCCTGCCGCGCTTTGAGCACCGACTGCACCGCCACCTCGCCCACGCCTTTGATGGCTGCCAATCCAAAGCGAATCGCCGTCGCGCAGGCGCCCGGGCCATCCCCATTTCGCCCCGGACTTTGGCCCGAGCGGGAAGCCTGCCCTGCACCCGGCGCAAAATAAACCTGACTTTCGTTTACATCCGGCGGCAGGACCTCAACTCCCATGCTGCGAGCCTCCGCGATGTATTCGCTTAGCTTCTCTGTATCGGCCATGTCGTTGGTCATCATGGCGCACAAAAACTCGACCGGATAATTGGCTTTGAGATACGCGGTCTGGTAAGCCACGATGGCATAGGCGGCAGCGTGGGATTTATTGAAGCCGTAGCCGGCGAACTTCTCCAGCAACCCGAAGATCTGGTTCGCTTTGGCCGCAGGGATGCTGTTTACCCGGGCGGCGCCTTTAACGAAAATCTCGCGATGCTTGGCCATCTCCTCGGGCTTCTTCTTGCCCATAGCCCGCCGCAAGAGATCGGCGCCACCGAGCGAGTATCCCGCCAGCGCCTGAGCCGCCTGCATGACCTGCTCCTGGTAAACCATGATGCCGTAAGTCTCACGGCAGATGGGCTCCAGCAGGGGATGTTCATACTCGATCTTTACCTCGCCGTGCCGCCGGGCGATAAACTCCGGTATTAGGTCCATCGGCCCCGGCCGGTATAACGCGATCAACGCGGTGATGTGCTCGACCGAGCTGATCTGGAACTTCCGGCACAAATCGCGCATGCCGCCCGATTCCAGTTGGAACACCCCCAGCGTCTTGGCTTTGTTCAGGAGATCGTAGGTGCGCGCGTCGTCCAGCGGAAGGTTGTCGATGGGAATATTGAAGTTGCGCGTCTGCCGAACCATTTCACAGGTATTGCGGATCACGGTGAGCGTCTTGAGCCCCAGAAAGTCCATTTTCAACAACCCGAGGTCCCCGACCGGGCCCATTGCGTACTGGGTGACGATTCCCCCATCCTCGTCCTCTTTGAGCGGCAACAGATTCACCAGTGGTTGGTCGCCAATAACCACCCCGGCGGCATGAACGCTGGCATTCCGGGACAGGTCTTCCAGCACCAGCGCTGTGTCGATTAACTCGCGGGTGGCTTCCTCGGTGTCATAAGCCTGCTTGAGTTCCGGCGATTGTTTGAGCGCCTTCTCCAGCGTCATCTTCAAATCGAACGGAATCATCTTGGCCAGCCGATCGCATTCGCCGTAGCTCAGACCCATCACCCGGCCAACGTCGCGCACCACCGATTTCGCGCCCATCGTGCCGAAGGTGATGATCTGCGCCACCGCGTCGCGCCCATATTTCCCGCGCACGTACGCGATCACGTCCGCCCGGCGGTCGTCCGCGAAATCGATGTCGATATCAGGCGGGTTTACACGCTCAGGATTCAGGAACCGTTCGAAGAGCAGCCCGTAGCGAATAGGATCGACGTTGGAAATCCCGAGCAAGTAGGTCACGATCGAACCGGCAGCCGACCCGCGCGCGACGCAGGCCACGCCCTTCTCGTGGCCGTAGCGCACAAAATCGCCGACAATCAGAAAGTAACTGACGAAATCCGTCTTTTCGATCACCTTCAACTCAAGTTGAAGGCGGTCCAAAATCCGTTGCACCGCCGCCGCTACCGCCGGGTCTCCCGACTCAGGCCCCCCCGTCGGGCCATGGCTCCCCGCCTCTCGAGTTTGGACTCCCTCCGCTGCCTGGACTGCGGACTGCGGTCTGTTGGTTTCCACTTCCTGGCATTGGACTTTGGATTTTGGACTTTGAGCTTCAAATGTCGGCAGCCTTTCCGGTTCCTCAACCTCTTGGATGACGAATCGTAGTCCCTCGGGACGGGCATGCAGTCCGTAACGCTTGCGCAACCCCTCGGCCAGCAGCTCGCGCAAATACGAATCTCGCGTATGCGGTTTGGGCGGGTCGAAAACCGGGTAATGCAGTTTGCCAAACTCAATCTCGAGGTTGCATTTCTCAGCAACTTCGAGCGTGTTCTGGACGGCCTCAGGAACCTCGGCAAACCGCGCCTTCATTTCCTCCGCCGAACGCAGATAAAACTGCTGCGGCGCGTATCTCATCCGCTTGGTGTCGGTCAGCAGCGATTGCGTGCCGATGCAAATCAAACAGTCGTGCGCGTGGGAATGCTCCTTTTCGAGGTAGTGCACGTCGTTGGTGGCAACGAGCTTCAATCCGAAATCCCTGGCCCAGGCGACCAGGTGCCGATTGACTTTCGCCTGTTCGGGAAGGCCGTGGTTTTGGAGCTCGAGGTAAAAATCATCCGCGCTGAAGGTTTGTTTAAACCAATCGATCGCCTCCCGCGCTTTGCTCAACTGATCATTCTGGATCGCTTCGGGAATCTCGCTGGCCAGGCAGCCGGAAAGCGCGACGAGTCCCTGCTTGTGAGCGGACAAAAGCTCCTTGTCGATCCGCGGCTTGTAATAGTAGCCCTCCAGGTGAGCCGCCGTGACCAGCCGGATCAAATTCCTGTAACCGACCTCGTCCTTTGCCAAAAGGACCAGGTGGTGGTAAACGTCGCGCCCCCCCGTGCTGGTCTTCTTCTCGAACCGGCTGCCCGGCGCGACGTAGACCTCGCAGCCGATGATCGGTTTGACGCCCTTCTCGCGCGCTGCCTTGTAGAAGTCAATCGCGCCACAGAGCACGCCGTGATCCGTCACCGCCAGCGCCGGGAACTTCAGGTCATGGGCCTTGTCCATGAGCCGATCCAATCGGCATGCCCCATCGAGCAGCGAGTACTCGGTGTGCAAATGCAAATGAACGAAGTCCGCGTGCGCCATATTGATTCAATCTACCCCCCGCTCTCCGACCGCGGCAAGCAAGAGATCTCGGTCCGCGATTTCAAACGTACCGGCGATTTATCTTGCCATCACGGCTCCAAACTCTAATGAGACAATCGTGTTCAGAACGACACGTGGCAATGCCGATTAGCTCACACTTGGATCGCCTGCTCCCGCGGCCTCTCAGGCCGTTCCTTGCCGCCGGGTTGCTCCTGTTGACTTTTCTTACTCTCCCGCCAGCTCCGAAAGATATCGGAACCGACGGCGACGTGTCGTGGGGCGCGGTGCTCAGTTATGCGCATCAGCACTGCCTCCAATTCGGCCCTGAGATCATTTATACGTATGGGCCTCTGGGCTTCCTGATTCAAGGCTACTTCTCCGAGCACGCTGCCGACCTGCGCATGTTCGCGGATGTGGCGGTCTGCTTCACAGCCGCCGCGGGCCTGTGCCTGGTGGGCTGGCGCCTGCGGATCGGCTGGCGGCTTTTGTTATTGGGTTCTTTTATTTTCGCGGCTGCCAACCTGGAGGGTCGCGGAGACCTGGTTCTGGATGTGGCGCTCTTTTGCTGGATCTTGCTGTGCTTCTGCGAGTCTGGACGCCGCTTGCGGCTCTATGTGTCGATCTTCATCGCTCTGGCTGCGTTTTCGGCGCTCGCCAAATCTTCCTTCCTGTTCGTGGGCCTGGTCGGGCTGGCGCTTCTGGGTGCGGACTTGTCCATCAGGAGACAGCACCGCCTCGGAACCGGCATGCTCGTCGGGTACGCGGGCCTGATTCTTGCCGGCTGGGCTGCCGCCGGCCAGCAGGTGGCCAATCTCCCCGGTTTCGTCGCCAAAGCTCTGGCGGTCGTCCGGGCATATAACGAGGCTCTGGGTTGGGAGGGCCTGTCTGCGATCAGGCAGAGCGGTCTGCTTTTAGCTCTTCTCAGCCTCGTTATCGTCGCTGTCCTTACGCTCACTGCCTTCCAGGCAGAGGACCAGAAACGCCGATGGCGCCGCGTGCTGCTCTTTCTCTGGGCCTCATGCCTCACTTTCTCAGTTTGGAAACACAGTTTCCTGCGCGAAGACTTTCGTCACCCGGCGTTTTTCCTGGGCTTCGCACCGGTACTGTTGATCGGTCTGACTATTGTGCCTTCAGGTGCTGTTGTTGCCAGGCGCTGGACGAAAGGCGTGATCCTAGTGTGCTGCGTGTTTTCACTGGTTGTGCTCCAATGGCTCTATCTGGCTTCGCCCGCTCACTCTCTCCGGACCCCGTTCCGGGCCGCACTCCTGAATCTTCAGGCGCTCGCCAGGCCGGCCAGCTACCAGGCCCGTATGAGAGCCGCGACCGACGTGTGCCGCCGCGAAGCCCAACTGCCGGAAATACGTCGGATCGTCGGCAACGCCACAGTGGACTGCTTCGGATTCAAACAAGTCTATCCGCTATTTAACCATTTGAATTATTTGCCACGTCCCGTTTTTCAGAGCTTCGTGGCGTGCAACGACCAGCTGATGAGTTTGAACGAGGGGTTTTATCTCTCGAAAGCAGCGCCGCAATTCGTCCTGTTCTCACTTGACCCAGTGGATCGCAAGTTCCCACCTCTGGAGGACGCGAGGGTGCTCAGAACCCTTTTGTTCAACTACGAACCGGCCACGATCGAAAAAGATTTCCTATTGCTCAAGAGCAAAGCCTCGGATTCGCCAAAGCTGACGCTTTTGCAGGCGGGCACCGTGAAGCCGGGGGAGCTCATGGATCTGAGACCTTTCGGTGACCGTGATCTATGGATGGAGATCAAGGTAGAGCCCACCTGGACCGGAAGGGCCCGACAGCTCCTTTACCGGGCACCAACCGTTCGCCTCGCGGCCTATCGCGGGGCCGGCACTCCCCTGTTACTGCGCCGACGCGCGCCCCCCGCAATGCTCGCAGCGGGATTCCTGGCCAGTCCCCTGCTCTCCTCTACTGCGGACGTCCTGAGTCTCTACAAGGGCACAAACATCACGCGTCCCGGCGCCTACTCGGTGGAGTTAACTCCGGGAACGGACGGCTATTGGCAGCGCCACATTCGGTTTAGAATCTTCAGCATC
>DATDCV010000690.1:0-12534 GCA_036524155.1 Verrucomicrobiia bacterium | reverse complement strand
GCCTTCCCCTATCCCCCCGCCATCCGGTGAAAAAGCTGCGCCTTGTGCATCTGCCAGATAATGGTGCCCCCGTGTATCAACGCCAGGATCAGCAGGCCGCCCCCCGAATAGTGCTCCATGCGCAGCAGCGTTTTTTCGCTGAATTTGCCGTGTCCGAGCGAGACCACCCAGCTCAGCCCGGTGAACCACAAGCCGGTGCCCAGGGCGACGCCTCCCACACAACTCAGTTTGCCGGGCCAGTCGGGCGTTACCCATTCGCGCGAAATGAAATTCGCCGCCAAAATGATCCAGAATACCAGCACGCCGACGTTGCCCATCACCCGGACAAGGCCCGTCATGAACGCCGAGTGCGGATGGAACCGCTCTTCAACGCGCTCCTCGATTCTCTCCGCGGCGTGCCCCAGCCGGACGGGCGGCGTCTGAACCGATTTGCTGCTCAGGAATTTGATCCCCAGGAACAGGAGGAACACGAAGCTGAACAATTCCATCGCCGCCTTGACGTAGCCCCGGGTGAAAAAGGAAGCAAAGCCGGTGAAGGCGATGAAACAATAGGTGACTTCCATGCAAGTCGCCCCCAGGCCGATCAGGGCCGCCCACTTGAAGCCGCGGCGCGCGCCTTCGTTGAGGATGGTAAGGTTGATCGGCCCAACCGGAATCGATAGCAGCAGCCCGCTCAAGAAACCGGTTATCGCCGCCGCCAGGATAGGTGTCAGGATGTTCATCAAACACTGTCATTACGCCAACAGGCGCCGCCGGTTTCCAGCCGCACCGCCGCCGGCAACGTGTCGGGAAAGTCATATCCATTGCCGGAGCCGGCGTAAGGAGGCTGGTATTCGCCTGAGGCTCTGACTTCAGCGGATCTCAACCCGGATCAGAGCCTCCTCACGCCGCTCCTGCCCTTTCCCAACAGGCGCTCAGTGCGGTTCCGGCGTTGCGTCTTCCTCGTCCTCTTCCTCGATCTCGCGGCGCATCCGGCCCGAAATCTTTGGCCGCACGAAACCGTAGACCAGGTAGAGGGTGAAAAACACCGGCAGCACGAACAAAACATTTTCCTGCAGCAGCAGCAACAGCCCGAGGAACAGCGCGGCGATGATCGCTTTGGTGAACGAACTGGCGGAACGCAGGCCCAGTGACTTGAAGCTCGGGTATTTGACCTTGCTGACCATCATCGCTGAAAGAAACAACAGCACCGGCACCAGCAGGTACTTCCAGTTACCCAGGCTGCGATCCTCCCGGTTGAGCTGAATGATCAGCAGCGTCAGCGACGCCACCAACCCCGCCGCCGATGGAATGGGGAAGCCGAGGAAATCCTTGCTGCCGCCGGAAGGCTGCGCCGCCAGACAGTTGAACCGCGCCAGCCGGAACGCGCCGCACAGCAGGTAAATCGAAGCGATGAACCAGCCCCATTGCGGGTGCCCCGCAAACACCTCCTTGAGCACGACGCGGTGCACTAGAAACGCCGGCGCCGCCCCGAACGAAATGAGATCCGCCAGCGAATCGAACTCCCGTCCAAACGGGCTCTCGATGCCTCCCATCCGCGCCACCCGCCCATCGAACAAATCAAAAATGCACGCCAGCAGAATAAAACCCAGCCCGACCTCGATCTTGTGGAAATCCCCTGACGAAAGGTCCGCCTCGACAATCTTGGTCAGCGCCACAAAGCCGCAAAACAGGTTGCCCGCCGTCAGCAGGTTCGGCAGAAAATAAATCTTCAGCTTGGCATCACCCGCATCGTCAACCGGGGCATTGTTAACAAGCGACATAGGCGGCGCTAGGATTCAAACACCGCCAAAATGCTTTCGCCCCCCACCACCTGGTCGCCGAGCTTCACCTTGATTTTCGCCGAGGCCGGCAAATACACGTCCGCGCGCGAGCCAAACTGGATCAGGCTGATCCGGTCTCCGCGCGCCACCTCGTCGCCTTGCTGCACGAACGGCACAATACGCCGCGCGATCACCCCGGCGATGAGGCGGACGCCGATCTTCTGTCCCGCCGGTTGGTTTGTCTCGAAACCCAGCAGCACGTTCTCGTTGTGGATCGCTGATTCGGTCTTCAGGGCGTTGAGAAACTCACCCATAGTGTATTTGAAATAGGTCACCTTGCCCCCCACCGGCGCGTTCTGCACGTGCACGTTGAACACCGACAAGAACATCGAAATGCGCTGGCACTCGCCCCCCATGAACGACGGCTCGACGGCCGTGTCGATGACGTCGATCTTGCCATGTGCAGGCGAAAGCACCAGGTTCGCCCCCGTCGGCACCCGCGGGCTCGGGTCGCGGAAGAAGTAGAGCGCGAACAGAGCAAACGCGATCCAAAGCACCACCAGCGTCGGCAGCAGCACCGTCAGGATGGTGCCAATCAACGAGGCAATCGCGATCAACGCCCAAAGCATGAATCCCGCTATCAGCGTGATCAGGATCAGTTTGAAAGCCGCTTTCCGGGCCTTGCCGGCGTGTTTCATGCCCCTCCAAGGTAAGACTTACACCGACGGGGTCAAAGGCAAAGTTGGTCCCGCCACGAGGGTTGACACAACCGCTTTCACTGTTATTCTTTCGCGCTCCGTCAACAGGTGGCTGGCGGCATACCGGATGCACCCGACCAAGCGACCACTCGCCCGGGACCTGCGCCGGGAGCGCACCGCCTCCCGGCGGTGGGTTTTCTCAAGCCGGGTTCAGGCTGTAACCCGGCGGGCGACAGAGCAGGTTTTCGGGAACGTAGTAAACTGATCGATTATGAAGCGACAATATCAACCGTCGAAGATTCGCCGCAAGCGGCAACACGGTTTCTTGAACCGCAACGCCAGCAAGAGCGGCCGGGCTATCCTCCGGAACCGGCGGCGGGTGGGACGGAAACGGCTGACTCCAGTATAGGCCCGGTGCTATGGGGGTGGGCGATGAGAAACGTCTGCGCTTCGGGCGGAAGAGCCGCCTCCGCACCGGAAGCGACTTCGGTCGCGTCCGGCAACGGGGATACCGGTCGGTATCCGGGTGTCTGATCGCCAACTGGCTGCGCCAGCCAGCGGGTGCTCCTTCGCGGCTGGGCGTGGTTACCAGCGCCAAAGTCGGTGGCGCCGTCCAACGAAACCGTGCCCGGCGTCTGCTGCGCGAATGTTACCGGCTCCACCAGCATGAATTCCACGGGCCTCTGGATCTTGTGCTCGTCGCCCGCCCGGCGATTGCTGGCAAGAGCCGCGCGCAAGTGGAGCGTGAGTTTTTGACAACCGTCCGGAAAGCGGGATTGTTGCAGTGAGCGGAGATAATTAGACTTTTGAATCCGGTCCAACACATTTTGGTCCTCGGCGTGCGAGTCTATCGCTGGTGCATCTCGCCGGCGAAGACCTTTCTTTTCGGCCCGCTCGGCCAGTGCCGTTTCACGCCGAGTTGCTCGGCTTACGCCCTCGAAGCCATCGCGCGCCACGGCGCCCTGGCCGGAAGCTGGCTGGCCCTCAAACGCATCGGCCGGTGCCATCCCTGGGGCGGCTGCGGCGAGGATCCCGTGCCCGAGCCGAAACCCAAAACCCGGAGAAATAAGGCTGCGCTCCCCAGCCAGCCTGATCTAATCAGGATCGCAATGGCTGGGCGCTGCGCCAATGAGAGCAGTTCAGAAGGCAGTTAGTCCGCATGGATCGCAAATCAATCATCGTCCTGGTCGTTTGTTTTCTGCTGCTGTTTAGCTGGCCGCTGCTGGTCAATAAGGTCTTCCCGCCCAAGCGCCTGCCGCCCGGCATCACTAACGCCCCAGCGGCTATCTTCCCGACGACCAATCAGCCGCCTTCCCTGGCGCCCGCCACCTCCGCGCCGCCCGTCCTCGAGGCGTCCGCACCACGGCCGCCGATCACTTATACGAACGAGCCGGAACTCAGCTTCGAGATCACCAACGCCCATGCGCACTACACCTTTAGTTCCCACGGCGGAGGTTTGAAGCTCGTCCAGTTGCTGGAATACCCGGAGACGATCTTAAGCCGGCGCGAGCGCCGCACGCAAACCAGCCGGGTGGCGACTTTGAACAATTACGCACCCATTCCCACGCTCGCGATCGTAAACAGCCCGGCGGTCGAGGGCAATGGCATCTACACCCTGACACGGACTAATAACCGCGTGCTCGCCGAGAAGGCACTCCCGAACGGCCTGCGGATCGTGAAGGAATTCGAGGTCAGCTCCAATTACCTCGTCCACGCCACCATCCGGCTGGAAAACCGCTCCGACCAACCGCTCGCGCTGCCCGCCCAGCATTGGTTCGCCGGCTCGGCTACGCCAATGAACGTTCAGGATGATGGCTCCGCCGTGGGAGTGATGTGGTACAACGGCTCGAAATCTAAAGACGTAGGGCCCGCTGACTTTTCCGGGGGATTCTTCTCCTGCGTGATGCCCCGGACTCCGCCGACCGAGATTCGTGGCACGAACGTCACTTGGGCGGCGGCGCACAACCAGTTCTTTGCGCTGGTGACGATGCTGCAGGATCCCGCCGCGCAAATCGTCATTCGGAAGACCGACCTGCCCCGGCCGAGCGAAGAGGACCTTGCCTACCGCACCGTCCGGCAGCCCGTCGGGTACGAAGCCATGCTCGTTTATGCCGCCACCAACCTCGCACCCAACCAGGCCCTCGAGCACAAGGTCGCGTTGTTTGCCGGGCCGAAGGAATACCGCACGCTGGCGACCATCTCCGCCGTGTTCAACAACGACGTCGATTTGATCATGGGTTATGGCGGCTTTTTTGGGTTTTTCTCGAAAGGCTTGCTGCTGGGGATGAATTGGCTCCACGCCGTGCTCCGCCTTTCCTACGGCTGGGCTATCATCGCCATTACCATCATCATCAAAGCGGTCTTCTGGCCGCTTACCCAGGCCAGCACGCGGTCGGCCAAACGCATGCAGGCGCTCCAGCCACAAATCAAGCTGCTCCAGGCAAAATACAAAGATGACCCGGTTAAGCAGCAGAAGAAAATGATGGAGTTCTGGAAGGAGAACAAAATCAATCCGATGAGTGGCTGTCTGCCCACGCTCATCCAAATGCCCGTGTTCATCGGATTTTTCTACATGATCCGCAGCGCGATCGAATTGCGCGGCGCGTCGTTCCTATGGGTCGGCGATCTGTCCCAGCCTGATACGCTCTTCCTGATTCCAGGAATTAATTTTCCCTTCAACCTGCTGCCGCTGGTGATGGGCGCGACGATGCTGTGGCAGGCGCAGCTCACCCCGCCTTCGCCCGGCATGGACCCGACGCAGGCCAAGATCATGCGGTACATGCCGCTCATGTTCATGGTGTTCCTTTACAACTTTTCCGCCGGGTTGACCCTTTACTGGACGGTGCAGAATCTCCTGAGCATCCTGCAGACCAAATTGACGAGGACCTCCGCCGCCCCGGCCAGCCCGATCCCTGCTCCGGTATTGACGCCGCCGCAAAAAAAGAGGAAATAAGGCCTTAGTTGACCGCACTCCACCAAAAGCAACCAGTCTTGATATATGGCCGCCGACTCTAAAGCCATCCTGCAACAAATGCTGGACCACCTCGGCTTCAACGCGACCGTTGAAGAACACCACATGGAAGACGGCGTGCTGCTGGATGTGAAGACCGAGGATTCAGGCCGGCTGATCGGCCGCCAGGGCCAGACGCTCGCCGATTTGCAGTACCTCACCAACCGCTTGCTGTTTCAGCAGGATCCCTCGGCCCCCAAAATCATGGTGGACGTAAGCGGCTACCGCGCCCAGGCCCGCGAAGCACTCGTCAAAAAGGCCAAGGAAGCCGCCGAAAAAGTCCGCCGGTGGGGTGATGTCGTGGAGCTCGAACCCCTCAACGCGTTCGACCGGCGCATCATCCACCAGGCCCTCAAAGACGACCCCCATATCGAGACCCATAGCGTCGAAGTGGAAGGTACCGACAAGAAGGCCATTCTGCTCCGCCCGAAACACTGACATGGCGGGGGCGTTCGGCCGCGCCCCGCGCTCGCAGGTCGCCGATCATCCGGAACAAGACTTCGGCCTCAGGCTCGCTCAGAGCCGACGTCGGGACGGCCCGGCGATCCCGGAACCGAGGTTGATTTAAAGGGGTTGCACGGTATGCTGCCGTCATGGCCCGCGCGCAACATTGCTTTGCTTCAGTCGGACTTCCTGCTCTCGCGTCGAAGGCGCGCTGGAACACGTCGCCCACGTATAACCTGGCGCTCCGAACCACACAGTGGGCGGTCATAATCAGTCTGTTGTGCTGCGGGGCTGCAGCTCAGACGACCAACGCGACGCTGCCTTCGTTTGATTTCACCAACCCCGTTGACACCCAAGCCTGGCTGCCAACACACGACATCTCCAGTCTTCAAACCACTTCGACCGGTCTGGTGGTGAATGTCAGCGGGTCGGACCCATACCTCACCGGGCCGGCGCGTGATTATCCCGGTTCGACGCTGCTCTGGGCAAAACTGCGGCTCTACTCGAACCAGGCTGGGACCGGGCAAATGTTCTATTTCGACACCTTCGCCACCGAAGCCAACTCGGCCCGTTTTGCGGTGCCGGCGGCACAATGGGCCGACGTCCGCGTGCCCTTGCCGGCACTCGGACAGGGCTATCGGATCCGAATCGATCCACCGGGCATCAGCGGCAAAGCGGTCCTCGCTTCGCTGTCTTTCGAGATTCGCAGTGTGTTTCCCGAGTTCGACTTCAGGACCATTCCCGACGCGACCAGTTGGTCGGCGGACCACGATATCGGCGGCCTGACCCCGATGACCAACGGCCTGCTGATCCAAATTACCGGCGGCGATCCTTACATGGGCGGTCCGGCGCGCGATTACCCGCCCAACACCCTGCTTTGGCTGCACCTCCGGCTTAAGTCCGACCAGGGCGGCGGCGCACAGGTCTTCTACTACACGGATTACCCGACGGAGGCCAACTCCGTGAAATTTTTTGTGCCGCCGGGCGTTTGGCACGAGGCCGTAGTGCCGATGGCGGCGCTCGGGCCAGGCTGGCATCTGCGCATCGACCCGCCCGGCAGCGGCGGCACCTGCCTGCTTGAACGGTTGTGGTTCACCGAACGCGCCTTGCTGCAAGCGCCCGCGTGGCCCAAGCCGACCGTGCCCAACATCGGGTCCGACGCGCTCGTGCTGCAGTCAGGCGAGTTGCAACTCACTCACGACCTTCACGCGCTGGGAGCCTTTCAACTCAATGTTGCAGGTCAGACCATGGCGGTCGGGCACACCCAACCCATGGTCGGTTACCTCTCCGGTGACGCCCAACGCTGGCTGGCACTGGGCACCTCCGCCGCAAATCCGGTGAATGTTGCCCGGTCGGGCAGCGGGTTGCGCGTCTTTGCAGAATGTCCGGACGCCGATGGAGCGCGGTGGGCCTTGGAGCAACTCTTTACGCCGGCAAACGGAAACGCCATCTCGGTGGAATCCCGGTTTACCGTGAACCAGGATCGGTCCGTCGTCTACCTGCCGCTGTTCACGTTGCTGTCGGGCCTCGGCACTTTCGGCACCAACAAAACCCAAGGCTTGTTCTGTGGCCTCGAATACCTCGAGAACGAACCCGGCAGCTCCGAGGCCGACATCATCGGGCCGGAATCCCAACGCCAGGTCCCCGACATGCTGAAAGTCACCCTCCCGTTAATGGCGCTGGCGGCGCAGCAACGGTATGTCGGTGTGATCTGGGAACCGGGTCCGGATTTCTGCGCCGTGTTCGATTCTCCCGACCGCTTGTTCGGCTCAGGCGGGCATATAATGGGAATTCTTTTGCCTGGGTCCAACGGTCAGAACCGGCAGGAAGGGAACCTGCTTCCCTACGGGCCGGTGCTCGTGCGCTCGAATGAGCCGGTGGTGCTTCGCCTCACCATCGTCGGCGGGCAGGCGCCTACAGTCGTGCCGGCGCTCCAACAATACGTTGCGTTGCGCGGATTGCCGCCGATGCCCGCCCCGGCACTCCCCGCCGCCGACTACTTCAACCTCGCGGCTCGCAGCTGGCTCGATTCCCAAATCCGCAGCAACGCACTGTTCCGCCACGCCGCCTGGCCGGGATTCAACCCCCAACCCGCAGCGGACGCTTCGGTCTGGATGCGCTGGCTCGCGGAGAGAATCTCGGACTCGACGCTACGGACCCGTTTGTCGAATACCGCCAGCCTGGCGCTGCAGCAAATTGCGTTGGTGCAGAACTACAACAGTTACCAGATCGGGCATGTCACGTATCCTCTGCCGGCGCTATTCTACAATACAGCCCTGCCGAATGCGGTCACCGCCCAGGCCAACGCGCAGGGATTGCTCTCGATTTTCCAGCCCGACGGCACGGTGCTTTATCAGCATGCCCCGGGCGGCACTGATTATGGGCGAACTCACTACGCACCCGACGCCAATGGTTACACGGCGAATTATGTGCTGAGCCTGCTCGAGAACGCCGCGTTCGCCGGCGACAACGCCCTGCTGACCGCCGGCCTGCGTTTCCTGCAGGCGATGGACAAATTCCGCAACACGGTGCCGCGCGGCGCTCAAACCTGGGAGGTCCCGCTCCACACGCCTGACATTCTGGCCTCAGCCAAGCTGCTGCGCTGCTACACACTCGCATACGAGCTGACCGGGAACCCCGATTTCCTGGCTCAAGCCCGCTACTGGGCCTGGACCGGCATCCCGTTTGTGTACCTGTCGCCACCCACCGACGGGGCGGTCGGCAATTATGCGACTATCCCCGTGTTTGGCGCGACCGCCTGGGTCGGGTCCTGGTTTGGCGTGCCAGTCCAATGGTGCGGCCTTGTCTATGCCGACGCGCTCAACCGGTTTGTGAAGCACGATCCGGGCGGGCCCTGGCGCCAAATCGCGGATGGCATCGGGATTTCAGGCGTGCAGCAGTCGTTTCCGCTGGACGACCCTGAGCGTCTCGGGTTGCTGCCGGACAGCTTCCTGCTCCGGCCCCAGATCCGGGCGGGCCCACCCATCAATCCTGCCACGGTGCAGGCCGTCGCGCTGCGATTCTACGGGCAGCCCCCGGTTTATGATTTTCATTCGTTCGTTTGGCATGGCCTGCGTGTGTTTGCGCCAGGGCAGATAGGGCTGATCTCCGAAGACACCAACGGGATCGCCTTCACGGTCACAAACTGGTCCGGCGCCCCGGTTAGCGTATTGGTGAACGGCTTCACCAACCAGCCCCAGGTCCGGTTGAACGGCCAGGACACCGCGCTGGTCTCGCCCCACCAATACCAGCCCGGCTCAGGTCGGTTGGTTTTGCGAGTCCAGGGCACGGTGAGAGTGGAAATAATCGCTCCGGCGCGCCCCAGGCTGGAAATCAAACGGTCGGCTTCAAGCGGCGGCATCGACCTGTTGTGGCCCGCGCCGGCTTCGAATTTTGTGCTGGAATACTCGCCGGACCTGGCCGCCACCAACCTGTGGCTCGCCTCACCCGCCGAAGTCCGGCAGCAAGACGAGAGCTTCGTGGCGACGGAATCAGCCGCCGAAACGCACAAGTTTTTCCGCCTGCGCCAAGGTCCCTAGTTGCTGCCGACAGCCTTGCCACATTGTTGTGGAACACAAGCGTGCGCCAGAGCACACGGCAGTTGTCACGAAGCGCGGTCCTGTAGCGTCAGGCCCAACACAATGTCGAAACGGACCGCCAGCTCGCCGATTCGTGAGTCCTTTACCGGCGTGAAATCCTTCGTCACCGATTCCCGGCCCGCTGCGTCCCCAATTCGTCGATACACGAAATCCTGCGCGTTGCCGGGATAACCCTTGACGAATAGCTGCGTGGTCCAGTCGCGTTGTCCTTTGATTTTGACCTTGAAATGGATGTGCGGCGCCAACCGCCCTCCATACCGCGCCGGCTTGAGAGTGCGGAAATAATACTCGCCGGTCGAACCAGTCAGAAACCGCCCGAAGCCTTGGAAGTTGGCGTCGAACTTGGCTTTGTTCGGGCGGTCCGCGAGGTAAACTCCCGAGCTGTCCACTTCCCAGATTTCAATAGCGGCATTCCGGATCGGGTCGCCTTGGGCGTCCATCAACCGGCCGCTCACGTGCGCGATCGCGCCAATGGCGGGCGTGATGGAGTCGTTGACCAGGAGCAGGTCGTTGTCGGTGTCCAGCGGCAGGTTCGGCGGGTAGAACGGGCCTTCTTCAACCCACGCGGTTCTGGTCCGGGTTTTTCGCGTGAGTTCCTCGGCGAAAACGCCGGGAACAGTAAACCACGCGGCCCCGAGACCCAGTTGGAGGAGAAAATGGCGGCGGGCGGCCGAGACGTTTCGCCGGTCGCCGGGCAACCGCGGCGGGAACTTATTGCCGTGTGGTAACATCTCTAATACTTACAGTGAGTATATATGATGTCAAGCGAGGTGTTGAGTTGGGCCGCGGTTCTCACTTGTTCCCTTTGCTTTTAATCGGTTCTGCCGCAACCTCAGGTCATGTTTCGCTCCGCCTGTCTCAGCTGCAGCATAGGTCTGCTGGCCTCCATTTCCCTGTTCGCCGCCGAGAACACCAACCGGGTCAGCCCGGCTGACGCGCGCGGCGCGGAGAATCTGCTGGGCTTAAGTTTTTCCGACGCGAAGATCGAGATGGCGATCCCCGGGCTGCAGGAGCAATTGGGCCAGTACCAGGCGTTGCGGCAGTTCCCGCTCTCAAACGGCGTGCCGCCCTGCATCTCGTTCGACCCGGTTCCCGCCGGCGCGAAATTCGATCGTGAACGGCGGAAACCGCGATTCACTGCGGTGCGTAAGGTGAAACTGCCGCTGGACCCGGAGGCGCTGGCTTACTATTCGGTCGCGGAGCTGGCCGCGTTAATCCGGTCGCGGCAGATCACTTCGGAATCGTTGACGAAGTTCTACCTCGAACGCATCAAGCGCATCGGGCCCAAACTCGAATGCGTGGTGACGGTCACCGAAGAGCTGGCGCTCAGCCAGGCGCGGCGGGCCGACGCCGAGATCGCGGCGGGCCACTACCGGGGGCCCCTGCATGGCATCCCGTATGCCGCAAAAGATCTGCTGGCGGTTAAGGGCATTCCCACCACCTGGGGCGCCGCGCCCTACACCAACCAGGTGTTCGCCGAGGACGCCACCGTCATTCAGCGGCTCGAGAGCGCCGGCGCGGTCCTCGTCGCCAAGACGACGCTGGGGGAGCTCGCCATGGGCGAGACCTGGTTTGGCGGCATGACGCGAAATCCATGGGACCCGAAACAAGGGTCGAGCGGCTCCTCGGCCGGTTCGTGCGCCGGCACCGCCGCCGGCCTGTTCGCATTTGCGATTGGATCGGAAACCTACGGCTCGATCGTATCGCCGTGCGACCGGTGCGGCGTGACCGGGCTGCGCCCGACCTACGGGCGCGTCAGCCGCGCCGGGGCGATGGCGCTGAGCTGGTCGATGGACAAGATCGGACCCATCGGCCGCACGGTCGAAGATTGCGCGATCGTCTTCGCGGCAATCTACGGGCCCGATGGCCGCGATCAGACTCTCTACGATCTGCCGTTTAATTATGACCCGCGGACCCGGCTCAAGGACGTGCGGATCGGTTACCTTCACAAGGATTTCGACAAGGAAACCGGCGGCCGCAAGACCAACGACCTTGCCACCCTCGAGACCATGAAGACTTTAGGCGCGACGTTAGTGCCGGTCGAGCTGCCGCAATATCCGGTGGGCGCGATTTCGCTGGTGCTGTCCACCGAGGCGGCGGCGGCGTTCGATGACCTGACCCGGAGCGGGCGGGAGGATTGGCTGAAGCAACAGGGAAAAGACGCCTGGCCCAGTACTTTCCGTGAGCATCGCTTCGTGCCGGCCGTCGAATACCTGCAGGCGCAGCGAATTCGCTACCTGCTCATCCAGGACACGGCCAGGGTCTTCGAAACCGTTGACGTGGTCCTGGCGCCCTCACAAAGCGGGCGGAGTCTGCTCCTGAGCAATCTCACCGGTCACCCGTGCGTCGTGTTGCCAAACGGATTCACGGGGCAGGGGACGCCCACGAGTGTGTGCTTCCTCGGCCGGCTCTTTGGCGAGGCGCAGTTGCTTGCCGTCGCTAAAAAGTACCAGGATGCCACCTCCTTTCATCGTCGGCACCCGCAGTGACCCCGCCCGAACCCCTACGGGCCTGCGGCGCCACGGTCCCCCCCATGTTTTGTGTCATATTTTGCTGACCGGGGCGGCTTCGTGGGTTATGGTTTGGCTCCGATGAAAACCAGAGTTGCCTCTATCGCCTGCGCCCTCGCGATTGGGGGGATGGGCTTGTCGAGCTCAGGGGCGGAAACCCCGCCCCCGCCCCACCCCGTTGTCCAAGCCGTGGATGCCGTCGTGGTGCGCCCGATCAGCTTCGCCTCCGTTGTGGTGGGCGGCGCGCTCTTTACCCTGAGCCTGCCGGTCACCGCCATCACCAAGAAGGTGAAGCCGACCGCCAAGGCGCTGATTCTCCGACCCGCCAAGGCTACCTTCAAACGGCCGCTCGGCGACATGGACGCGATGGCCGACTGAGCCGGAGCGGTCGTGGCTCAGTTGTGGGTAGCCCGAGCCTCCGGCGTGCGGACTTCAATCCGCAGCAATGTCCTATCGACCATCGCGTTGGGAGTGCGGATGCCCCCTGCCAAAGGAAGTCGCTGCGGACTG
>DATDCV010000689.1:0-3657 GCA_036524155.1 Verrucomicrobiia bacterium | reverse complement strand
GTCGAATGCGACAACGTTGGCTTCCTGCACCACCTGCTGCACAAGCTGCCGTCCTGAACCACCTATGGAACCTGAACGTTTCCGGCAACTCACCGAACGTTACTCGGATCTGCGAATCGCGCTGCCCGGAGATTTTTGCCTCGATCGCTATCTTGAAATCGATCCGGAAAAACGCGAGCTCTCAATCGAAACGGGGTTGCCGGTTCACAACGTGGTAAATGTCCGCGCTCAGCCGGGTGGCGCGGGCACGATCCTCAACAATCTCTGCGCCCTTGGGATTGGCTCCATTTACCCGATCGGTTTCGTGGGCGAGGACGGCGATGGGTTCGAGCTGTGGCGAGCCCTCGAGAGCCTGCCCGGCGTGCGGTTGGGCGGCATGATCCGCACCCGCCACCGCCGCACGTTCACTTACTGCAAGCCCCTTGTGGTCGCCGATCAGAAGCCGCCGGTTGAACTCAACCGGCTGGACTCCAAGAATTGGACTCCTACTCCCACGCTGCTTCAGGCGGACCTCGCCGAGAGGCTGATTCAACTGGGAGAGGCGGTTGATGGCGTGATCGTGCTGGACCAGGTCGATGTGCCCGAGACGGGGGTGGTGACGATGAATGTGCTTGCCGGGCTGAGAACACTGGCAGAACAGCATCGGGCGCTGCCGATCCTTGTTGATAGCCGTCGGGGGCTTCAGGGCTTTCAGACGGTGATTTTCAAGATGAACGCGGCCGAGTTGGGCGTGTTGACCGGGGCGAAGGGGCCTTTGGATCTCGACGGCATCAAGGAGACCGCGGTGGCTCTGGCTCGCCGCAACGGTCAGCAGGTTTTTGTCACACTGGCCGAGCGCGGTATCGTCGGCGCAAGTCCCGAAGGAGAGGCCGAACACGTGCGGGCCTTTCCGATCAGAGGCGAGATTGACGTGGTCGGCGCCGGCGACGCTGTGTCGGCGAATCTCGTTGCCGCATTGTGTGCCGGCGCCAAATTGCGGGAGACGTTGGAGTTGGCTAATGCGGCCGCCTCGGTGGTGGTGCATAAACTCGGGACAACCGGCACGGCTACAATTCCAGAGCTCAGTAATTTGCTATTCCCCGCAGCGCCGTAGGACCGGAATTCGGCTGTCTCAGATATGATGCCGGTCCTGCGTCACTTGCCTCTGTATACGCAGCGGGCGGTGCAGGTTTCGGCGACCACAACTTCTATTAGCGAGGGCAGTTTCGGTTTCAGTTTGTTCCAAATCCAGACCGCGATGTTTTCGCTGGTGGGATTGTCCAGTCCCGGAACCTCGTTCAGGTAGTGGTGATCGAGCTTTTCCCAGAAGGGTTTGAAGGCCTTGGTAATATCGGCGTAGTCCATCACCCACCCCAGCTTGGGGTCGCAGTCGCCCTCGACGACGATCTCCGCCTGAAAACTATGGCCGTGGAGCCGGCGGCATTTGTGTGTCTCGGGGAGGTGTGGCAGCAGATGTGCCGCCTCAAATTGAAATGTCTTTCGCAGTTCCACGGAAGAATCGGTTTGTTGGAGTAAAGGAGAACCGGAGTGTTGAGGCATTGCACACGGCTTGCTTTCCCGTCACGTGCTCACGATTCAACGCTCCCCCACTGGTCCAGCAATCTATACATTCACTCATCTGGTAATCCTCTTGTCGATCTCAGCCCGGCTCCCAATCCGTCCAGGTTATCAAGTCGCCGAGCGCGGGCCCGCCGTCATGATGCCAGGTCAGGGGCGGTTCCTGCATCCGGCCGAGCGGGCAGACGCGAGTCGCGCCCCACCGGGCCAATTCGGTTGCCAACTCCTGCTGCCTGTGCTCGGGCGCTCCGAGACCCACCGTTGAGACCTGGCCTCGAACACTGTCGGCGTTCTGCAGCGCTTCCGTCAAATCCTTTACCGGTTTGATGTAAATGAACCGGTTGAGGCAGGAGAACTGAAACTGCGGATCAGCCTCGTAAACCACCGTCCAAGCGGTTGATTCCTTGCTGTGCCAGTGCCTGGTGCCGGGCGAGTGCGCGGCGCGGATCTCATAGATCCCCCGGCGCGAGGCGATCGCGGCGGCGGCCTCGTGGGTCAACTCTCCCCGCGGGTCCGACTCCTCGCGGTCGCGCAGGCCATCGGCGAGCATCTCGGCGAACATCTCGGGCCCGACCGTTCCGCCGGCCTGGACGTAAATGACATGTGGCGACAGGCAGCCGAGTTGATTCCAGGCGACAATGTCTTCGACCGCCCGCTCGACCATTCTCCTGGCGGTAAAGCCCGACAGAACCTCGGCCGAGATATACCCGAAGCTGACTCGCAGGCCGTACCGGAGAAAACGCACATTAGCGGGGAGACGGTGCGCGATTTCGGTGAGCGTTTTGTCGGCGCCGGTGGCGGTGACACAATCCGCGGCCTCGAAAAGCACGTTCTCGAGCGGGTGATGGCCTCCGCGCCACTCCGCTATTTCAATGCAAGCGCCGAGCTTCGGATCAGCGTCGTAAAGCGAATGCGCGAAGAGGCGGGGCAGGAAAGCCGCGCCGCTGGCGCATTTCACGAACTGAGCGGAGCGCACGAGCACGCCCAGCACCATGCTCATCAGCGCCGGGGCGGGGACATTTCCGGCTGTGATATGGACGAGCAACTCGGGGCCGCGAACGAGGGCCGCGCGGCCGGCATTTTGCTCGCCGGCGTTCGCGCTCATCCGGTCGAGGCGCTCAGCGGAGCCGAGGTCCTGTTCGAGCAGAGCCTTGAAATTCGCGGCGGTCAACTGGCAGAACAACCGATCGAGCCCTTTCGCGATCGTCCTGGACGAAAAGCCGGTTTCGGCTGGACCCTGATCGAGAGCGAGTCGGCGAAAAGGAAACTCGGGCTTCAGCCAATCCGCAGCCACGCTGCTCAACAACGATACAATGCCCGGCGTTGACCGATTGGCGAGATATCTTTCCCGGTTGCGCTTGAGCGTCTGGCAGGCCTCAGTAAGCATCGGACCGGTCAGGGTCGCTTCGCGCGGCAGATCCGCGATAAAAAAGCTCGGGAGGTTCATACCGTGGCGGTTGCCATGAGCGAGCACCCACGCGGCTCAGCCCGCGCCGCCCGGCCGATCAACTCGAAGCCTTCGCCCCGACGGATCGCGAGATCCTCGGTCTGGATCGCCATGATGGAATACACGTTGGCCAAATCAAAAACCCGAACCAGGCCGGTTTGGCCGTCAGCCACTTCCCGACCTGTCTCAGCCGAGACGACCCGGGTTCGTGCCCATGGTGGGAACTGAAAGCGGGGGGTTGCCGGCGGCGCTCCCGCCGAGCGCCGGTCAGGGCAGCCTGAAACGAGGTCCGTGCTTCCGATAACGCCGTCATAAGCCTGGGAACTGAGTTCGCTCATCCCATATTCGGACAATATATGTGTGCGGAGAACGCCCAACCGCTCCGCGATGAGCAAATGCAGTTCGGGCCGGGATAGCGCCCTGGAGCGTCCCTTATACCCACCTGTTTCCATGACTCGACTACCGGGTGCCAGTTGAACCGCCAGGTCGCCTTCGACCATCAAGTCCAGCAGATGAACGAAGGAGAACGCGGTGCCTAACAAGGCTAATGGCTTCCGCCTCGCTGCCGCGCGCCGGATCCTCGCCAGTGCGGCTTCGACCTCGACCGCCCAGTCGCCTCTCTCGGCGGCGCTGCCGAGAAACACCGATTCTTC
>DATDCV010000688.1:0-5504 GCA_036524155.1 Verrucomicrobiia bacterium | reverse complement strand
AGCCTGGGACCGCTGCCAGGACCCGGTCTGCCAGATACGGCCGTTTTCGTGGACGGCGCGGACTATGGCCTGCTGCTCGGCGATCGTTCGCGCCAGCGGCTTCTCGCCGTAGATGTCTTTTTTGTGGCGGGCCGCCTCGACCGCTACCACGCCATGCCAATGGTCGGGGGTGGCCATCATGACGGCATCGATATCGGCGCGCGCCAGCAATTCACGGAAGTCGTTATGCCGCTTGCAGTCCTTGTTCTGATACTGCCGGTTGATAAGGTTGACGGCCTGTGTCAGGTGCTGTTTGTCCACGTCGCACGCGGCGACCACCTGGCAATCTTTCTGCCGCAGGAATGCCCGCAAGTTCGAGGTGCCCATGTTACCGCAACCAATCGCTCCCAGGGTAATGCGGTTCGAGGGCGCATTTGCGCTGAAAACGCTCCGGGGCATGATGGTCGGCAGAGCCACGGCCGCCCCTGCGAGGGCGAGAAACTGGCGACGGGTCACCTTGGGTCGAGCTTCCGGAGTTTTCATACTCAACGGTCAGTTTTGTTGCCTGGCATCTTCGTTGAACTGCCTGGATTCTGCGGGGAAGCCGCCGGCGAGTCAATGTTTTGTTTGGATTTCGAAATAATGCTTTTCTGCTGGCCAAAGCAGCAGTTTCCTGCTACAGGAGACGCGCTTCAATGAAATCGAACGAAGTCAAAGAACTTTTAGTGTTCGGTGCTCTTCCCCCGCTTCGATCTCCATGAAGCGTGCTTGGCCCAATTGTCCCGACGCGCGGACTTTAGTCCTTGTCATTACCCACATCCATTGAAAGCGCGATTAGACAAAGCTGAATCAGATAACCTGGCCGGGGCAGGCCTAAAACCCCGTAGGGGTGGCCTGTTGATAGAACGTTCGGCCCACGTCCCGATTGTTTTTTTGTTTTTCGGCGGCGCGGAACTTGATCATGGATTTACTTGTGCCTTTCGTCCGCGCCGCCGAAAAACAAAAAAACAGCCAATGGAAAGGGCTGGGGCCATTACTATCAACAGGCCACCCCTACGGGGTTCCGGCCTGCCTCTCGCCAGCGGAACTTATGCGGGCCGACGGAAGATCTGGGTGAGGACAAGGACTTCAGTCCGCAGCAACGGCCTGCGGGCCAATGCTTCTGAAATGAAAGACCCGCCTGTTGGCGGACATGGCTGCGGACTGAAGTCCGCGCGCCGACAGTGTTAAAGCCCCCCTGGGTTCCATATGAGCACGACAACGTCTCCAGGAAAACCGGCGGCCCCGGCACCGGAACAAGGCACGAGCGCCCCCTGGTACGCCGGGGTGACGCGGTACCAATGGCTGGTGCTGGCGATTGCTTCGGCGGGCTGGGTGTTTGACACGTTCGAGGGGCAGCTCTTCAACATCACGCGGCACAATCTCCTGATCGACATCCTCGGTCCACGTGCCACGGAGGCCGCCATCCGGAACTATGGCGATGTGTTCCTGGCGATCTTCCTCGCCGGGGGAACGTTGGGTGGATTTTTGTTTGGGTCATTTGCCGACCGCTGGGGCCGGAGGCCCTTATTGATGGTGACCATCCTGATGTATTCAGTATTTTCCGCGCTGACGTTTTTTGCGACCGAATTGTGGCATGTGGGCGTCGCGCGGTTCCTGGTGGCAATGGGTGTGGGGGGGGAATGGGCCGTGGCGGCGAGCCTGGTGGCGGAGGTCTTTCCTGCCAAAGCGCGAGCTCATGCCTCGGGAATCTTTCATGCGACGAGCATTTTGGGAACATGGTTCGCCGCTTTGACGGGTTTAGCGGTGGGGGCGCAGTGGCGATACGCCTACCTGATTGGCCTGGTGCCGGCCCTGCTGGTTTTCTGGGTGCTGGCCAGCGTAAAAGAGCCGGAGACCTGGAAAGCCGCGGATGCGAAAGCCGCGAGTGCGCAAGGACCAAAGATGGGCAGTTTCCGGGAATTATTGGGCAACCGCTTGTGGTGCCGCCGGGCTTTGCTCGGGATGCTGCTGGCGGCGATCGGCCTCGGTACTTTTTGGGGAATAACCGTCGCCGGCCAGGATCTCGCGAAGGATTTGCTGCTTCGCAACGGGGTTGCGGCGGGTGCGGCAGCGCAGCAGGCGAAGTTCGCCTACGGCATCGTGCAGGCCATCGGCGGCGGGTTGGGGCTGCTGTCGATGGGCCCGCTCTGCGTCTGGCTGGGACGGCGCCGGGCTTTTGCGTTCATGCACATAGCCGCGCTGGTGATGGTTCCCATTGCCTGCTACGGACCCTCCAGCTACGCGCAACTCCTGGTGATCCTGCCGGTGTTCGGCTTCTTCACCCTGGGCATACACGCGGGCTACGCCGTCTATTTCCCGGAACTATTTCCCACTCACCTGCGAGCGACCGGAAGCGGTTTTTGTTTCAATGGGGGACGGATCGTGGCGGCTTCGATCCTTCTGCTTTCCGGTTGGCTGAAGTCAATGCCTGGAATGAGCCTGCAGTTCGCGATTACACTGCTGGCCCTGCTGTTTCCGCTCGGCCTGCTGGTCATCTATTTCCTGCCCGAGACTAAAGACCAGCCGCTGCCGGAGTGAGGGACCTCAGCGGAGCTGGATATTCGGGGGCGCCGCGACGTAATCGGCAACCGTCAGCGTGGCGTCGGCATGGGTTCGCATCAGGGAAGCCGGGCACGCCGCCGTGATCGGCCCGTGCAGTACCCGCCGGACGACCGAGCTTTGCCAGGGACGATTACAGTAAAGGCGCAGGCGCCGCGCGCCCAGGATTTCTTTCATCCCCACCGTAACCGCCCGCCGCGGGATAATCGCAATCTCGCCGCCCACCGTGACCGAGTTTATGGTGCGGGTTTCGCACGTCAGCGTCAGCACCCGGGTAGGCAACGCGGCGAAGGCCTCGACGGTCATCGGTGCATCCGAAGGAGGCGGTTCGTTGAAGGCAATGTGTCCCGTGATCCCGATACCTCCGTAACAAGCGTCTACGCCGCCCCGCCGGGCGATGAGCTCCGGCACCGCGCCGGGATCGCGCGGATCAGGAAAGACGCGATTTTCGGGTGGTGGCGCCACCGCCTTGTCGAGTCGATCATAAAACATGCGGTTCAGGTAACCCCGGAAACTCAGCGGATGATCCTCGGCCAGCCACATGTCCTGCTCATCGAGGTATTCGTCCATCCCAATGAAAACGACGTTTCGACAGGAAATCCGTTCCTCGTTCAGCATTTGCGCGAGCAGCGGATATTGGTCTACCGGGCCAACCGGGACGATGAAATTTCCTCCCCGTCCTGATTGGTTGACACCGATGATCTCTGCCTTAATGTCCGATGCGAGGTCGCGCCCGAGCGACATCATGTCGCCCAGCACCCGAACTTTGACCCGCGTTCCCTTCCCAAGATCGTGGGCGGGTACTGCCAGGTAGGAGGGGAACTTCATGGCAACACGTCCGGCTTGGCAATGCAAAGACGCAAGTCGTGCGCGCCGTCGGGCCTGGCGAACTCGTAGAAGAGCAGAAGCCGGCCGCCAATGAGCTGCGCATCGAGGTAACGCAGCGAGCTCGAAGAGTGCGGACTGGTCAGGCGCGGCCCCTCGGGAGTCAGGACCTGCCACTGACGCAGGTCCGGGGAGGTGGTCAGCCCGGTCTTTTCTTCATAGTTCTGGTGGTGACCGGCGCTGCCGTCGTAGAACGCGAGGAACTTCCCGTTCAACGGCACGACGCTGTTGATCCGCCGGCAGTAGCAGTCCCAGCCGCCGGCTTGAGGCTTAAACACGATGCCCTGCCAGTGCCAGGATTCCAGGTCACTGGAGGTGGCCAACCCCGTAGCCGACACACACTCGCCTGTGTTGAAAATATCAAGCTTGGCGTGCGACTCGGCATTGGTGAGGTCGGTACGGACCGCCACGCTTAGCAGCATGTGAAAAGTGCCTTGCTGTTCGAATATCCAGGGGTCTTTTACCCCTTCGAGACCCAGTGCCGGGGCTTTGAACAGGGGCCGGGCCCGGGCCGGGTCAAGTCCCTGGACCGTGGCCGACTTCAGCACCGAAACACACCACCGGCCATCCGCCGGATCTACATACGAAACGAAGTAACGCCACGTACCATCCTGCCCTTTGCGCACCGCGCACCGTTCGATCGAGGCGCTGTCAAACTGGTCTTTGGTCACCGACCACAAATCCTGCCAGGTGATCAGGTCGGTGGAGCGCGCGATGCGTGCCTCGCCGCCACGATCCGGTTCAACTCCGCGGGGGCGCCGCAACCGGTAGGTCAGGTACCACGCGCCCTCGTCTGCCGCATGAAAAACCCCAGGCGCTCCGGCCCAGTAACCGTTCTCGAATCCTACCGGCTCGCGAAGCACCCGCCCGTTGGACAGAAGTTCGGAGGTCAGAGACATGCGCCCTTCTACACTTTGTCTTTCACTTTGTCTCTCACTTTGTCTTCGACTTTCCCCGCGCGACCGAGCCGTTAAGAGACAAAGTTGAGGACAAAGTGAAAGACAAAATGGTATAAAATCCTGCTTGCTCTTTTTTCGAGATCGAATTATTTCGACGGAACCAAATCTTTCAAGACATGAAGAAGACTCGTTTCGGGCTCATCGGTTTCGGCGCGTGGGGGCAGCATCATGCGCGCGCGATCGCAGAATGTCCGGTGGCGGAGTTGGCGGCGATTGCCGACCGTTCGCCGGAGAACCAGGCGGAAGCGCGCCGGCGGCATCCGGCAGCGATGGTTGTGGGAGAAGCCGAGCAACTGCTCGCGAGGCCGGATATCGAGGTAGTGGACGTGGCATTGCCGAGCCACCTGCATTTTGCGGTCGGCACGGCGGCACTGCGGGCCGGCAAGCACCTGTTCATGGAAAAGCCGATGGCATTGACGCTGGCGGATTGCGAAGGGCTGGAGAAACTTGCACGGGAACAGAAACGGCTGCTGGCAATCGGCCACGAATTCAGGCTCTCATCGCTGTGGGGCAAAGTGAAGGAGATGATTGATGCGGGGGCGATTGGGGACCCGCTCTACGTCCTGATCGAGTTGTGGCGCAATCCATACCGCACCGGCGCGGAGGGCTGGCGCTACGATATCAAGCGCGTCGGTAATTGGATCCTCGAAGAACCGATTCATTTCTTCGATCTCGCCCGCTGGTATCTGTCCGGCGCGGGCAACCCGGTGAGCATCTACGCGCGCGCCAACTCGCGGCAGCCCGACCATCCGGAACTGCAGGACAACTTCAGTGCGATCGTCAATTTCCGGCGCGGCGCTTACGCGGTGATTTCCCAGACCTTGAGCGCTTTCGAGCATCACCAGGTGGCGAAAGTCACGGGCACGCGCGGCGCGCTGTGGGCGAATTGGAGCGGGGCGATGGATCGCACGTTTCATCCCACTTTTTCACTGCGACATTTCGATGGGCGGAAGGTGGTGGAAGTTCCTATGGCCGGCACGAGCGGGGAAGTCTACGAGCTGGCGGAGGAGATCGCCAGGATGTCCAAAGCCGCACAGGGGAACGGCCAGCTCTGGGCGACCGGCGAGGACGGCAAGTGGT
>DATDCV010000687.1:0-17305 GCA_036524155.1 Verrucomicrobiia bacterium | reverse complement strand
AAACGGCCGGGTACAAGCCTCAGTTCCAAGAACTTGTAACGTATACAGCGAAGAACAGCGACTCCGCTGCATGCTGTTCGGCCTCTCTTTGTTCTACTACTCAGGACTGTGGCGGTCACCTGAGTAGTTAATATAAATATGGGTAAGAGAGTACGAAGCAACGGGTCGGCGGCGATGGAACGCCGGCTGGCCGAAGGCCGGGGGCAGGGACGGGGCGCAGACTATAAACCGTGGCTAATGATTCACGACGTCCCGAGCCTGGGGTTGGCGACCAGGATGAAAAGTCCTCTCAACGGCCGGACTTACCACCTGCTGAGCCAATTGGAGACTGATTGGCTGTACGCATTGCACGCCTTGCCGGGAGTGGTTGACATCCGTGAACAATTCCCGCTTCTGGAGTTAGAAGAGACGCTCGCGATTGCGGACCAGCTTGGCATTGCCCACCCGGTTGATCCCGCTACGAAGGAGCCTTGTGTGCCAACAACCGATTTTCGCGTGACTCTCGCGGATGGGTCCCGCGAAATCGACCGCGCGATCGCGATCAAACCCTCCGCGGACCTGAGCTCGGCGCGGACACTGGAAAAACTTGAGATTGAGCGGGTCTATTGGTCGGCCAGAAATATTGGCTGGCGGATCTTGACGGAACAGGAGCTGCCGAAAGCTTTGGTAAAAAACCTGCGCTGGGTTTATCCGCATGTTGATCTAGTCAGTTCCGGCGCCTCCTTTACTGCTGTGGATGTGACGCGCATCCGCACGGGGTTGGAGCCGATGGTTTTGAAAGGGGAGGACACTCTGGCGGCAGTCACTGCCGCTTGCGATGATCGCCTTGGCCTGGAGCCCGGTTCTGCGCTTTGCGTCGCGCGGCACCTAATCGCGACAGGCGCATGGCCCATCGACCTCACGGTGGAGATCGATCCCCGACAGCCGCTGCAAATCATCCCGAAAGGAGAGACTCATGCCTTTGTGCGTAAACTCGCTGCTTGAGTTCACTCTGGCAGATGAACAGCAGGAAGTCGTCCGTGTGGTTCAGATCGATCATGGCTCGGATTTGGCATATGTCGTTCGCATCGATCGTGTGGGTGCCCTACCTGAAGCACGCACGCTCAGCGAAATCGAGACAGGCTTGAAAAACAAGACTGCACGGACTCTGACCGTCGATCCTTTTGCCTATTTGCAGAAACCCGAGGAAAAGATTCCTGAGAAACACCGGCGTCGGCGTGATGCCGCGTGGGCGCTCATTAAACCAATCTTCGACGCGCCAAACAACGCCGCATTCGATCCACGCGCGCGTGGACCGCTGGTCCAAGCCGCGGTCGAGAGGACCGGAAGCACCAAGAAGCAGGTTTACAAATGCCTCTCGCGTTATTGGCAGGGGGGAATGACCCCAAATGCTCTGCTGCCGCTTTTCCACTTTTGCGGAAAGCCTGGGCCCGGAAAAACACGGAAGATCGGTTCCGCCAAACTCGGGCGGCCGCGGCTGCTGCCCAAACTTAAGGGAGCCCATCCGGGGATCAATATTGGCCCGGATGAAGCAGATAAACTGAAACAGGGGTATCGACTGTTCTATAAGAAAGCCCCTGAAGACGGAGGACTTTCGCTGAAAGAAGCCTTCGACAAAACATTACAGAAGTACTTCCGTTGCGGGTTTGAACGGCGAAATGGCGTGTTGGTGCCTGTTGTGCCGCCAGATGATGAACGGCCCACTATTGACCAATTTGTTTACTGGGGTCGGAAGGAGGAAGATTTCAAGGACACGCAAATCCGGCGTCAAGGGAAGCGGAGATTCAATCTGAGGTCCCGTGCTGTGCTTGGCGATGCAACGCTAATGGCCTTCGGTCCCGGCTCGCTCTTTCAGGTCGATTCCACGCCTTGCGACGTTTGGGTAGTTAGCGCACTGGACCGTTCGCGCCGGGTGGGAAAACCCATCCTCTATTCCGTTGTCGATACGTTTTCGCACATCATCGCGGGGTTTCATGTCGGGTTGGACGATTCGAGTTTTTTCGTCGCTGGACTGGCCCTCCAAAATGCCATGGTTGACAAGGTGGCTTACTGTGCCGAATTCGGGATTACTATTGCATCGGAGGAGTGGCCGAACTTTGGTTTACCCGAGGCCGTTCTCGCCGACCGAGGCGAGCTTGAAGGATATGGCGCCACGAATTTGGTTAATTCCCTCGGAATACGCGTGGATAATACCAGTCCGTACCGCGCAGATCTGAAACCTATAGTGGAGAGAACGTTCCGCTCCTTGAATGATCTCCTGATTCATAAGCTGCCGGGAGCGGTGCGAAAACCAAAAGAGCGCGGCGAGAGGGACCCGCGACTGGATGCCGTGCTTACGATAGGCGAGCTCAGGACTTTGGTGATTCATGCAATCCTGCAACACAATGGCCGATGGATCGAGGGATACCGACTCCAGAAAGACATGATCGCGGACCAGGTTCAGCCGCGACCGGAGCGATTGTGGGATTGGGGTATCCGAAACCGCTCCGGTCACCTGCGAAGTGCTGATCCCGATATCGTTCGCGCGAATCTCCTTCCGCCCGGCAAGGCCACCGTGACGCACCGTGGTATCAAGTTCCGAGGCCTTCATTACTCTTGCGACCGAGCCATCAGGGAACGCTGGTTCGAAAAGGCCCGCGCTTCCGGGACCAGGCAACGTGATGTGGCTTACGACCCACGAATCGTCGACGTGATCTTCTTAAGAACGCCTGGTTCTGGATTGGTTGAGCCTTGTCACCTTTTGGAGACCGATCGTCGGTTTGCCGGAGTATCGTGGTCTGACGTGGATGACTTCTACCTGTCTCAGGAGGAGGCGCAGGCCCAGGGTAAACCGAACGATCAACAGTCCCGCGCGAAGTTCCAGGCCCAAGGCGAAGCCATAGTCGACAAAGCCGCTAAACAAGCGGCAGTTGCAAACCTGGGCTTGACCAAAGCCGCCCGTTTACGTGGTGTGCGCGGGAATCGCGAGGAGGAACGTCGCCGCGATGCTGCTGAGGCTGTCAATAAGATAGGCGCTGTTGCATCTGCGCCGCTCCACAATGGTAACGGGGAAAATTCTGCACCAGGCGAAGGTCAGAAATCGGAAGCATATGTGCCACCGCCTTCACCCCTGGAGATGTTACGTAAGCAACGTGAAGCGAGGTTAAACGCCCATGAACAACAATGACGAAAACCCAAATCCGATGCCGATTTTCCACGGCTCGTCCCAGCGCGCCTCGTACGCAGAACAATTGGTTGAACGCTATAAAGGTAATCCACTCATAGAGGCGCTGCCGCCAATCCGTTCACCGCAGGAAGCGGCGCAAATCATGAGTTATTACCCGGAACGCCAGCCGAATTCTCATAGACTCCCACCCGAAATCAGGATGCACCTGATCATGGACGCGGTCCATTTCATTCAACCATTTCCCGTTCATATCGATCTCGAACAGCGCATTTCGCGAGTCATACGTGACCCGTACACCGGACGCAACCCAATGGCCCGAGATCATTGGCAGGACCTGGATCAGCGGGTGGACACGATCATCAGGGCGGGTGGGATTCCTTTGCGAAGCTCGAACGTCATCGGGTTCAGCGTTATCGGTCTTCCAGGGGTGGGAAAAACGACGGGTGTCGAACGGGTTCTGCAAACTTACCCCCAGGTGATCCACCATCAATCTTACAAGGGACAGCCGTTCTGCAGGACTCAGCTGGTCTGGCTAAAATTGACCTGTCCGCACGACGGATCGATCAAGGGCCTGTGCCTCGATTTCTTTAAGGACGTTGACAGCCTGCTCGGGACTCATCACAGCCGCGATTACGCCTACACCGGCAAACGGCCACGAACGGTTGATGAACTTATACCGGGAATGTGCCGCGTGGGCTGGATCCATTGTCTGGGTCTTTTGGTCGTCGATGAGCTTCAGCACCTCAACCAAGCCAACAGTGGCGGCGAAAAGCGCATGCTCAACTTCTTCCTTCAATTGATGAACAACTTGGGCGTTCCGGTCATTTTGATCGGAACCAACGCTGCCATGGAAATCCTAACCCGCGAACTTCGGCAGATCCGTCGTAGTTGCGGCCAGGGCGATCTCGTCTGGGATCGCATGGCTAACGATGAAGTCTGGCGATTGTTCGTCGAATCGCTCTGGCGTTACGAGTTCACCAAGCTGCAAACGCCACTGTCTCAGGACCTCAGCGATGTACTATTTGAAGAAAGTGCCGGCATTGTGGATTTCGCAGTGAAATTGTTTTTGTTGGCCCAGGTCCGCGCGATCTCCACTGGCATAGAGAAGATCACGACGGCGATCATCCGCTCTGTTGCCAAGGATTCCCTGCGACTGGCCCAACCCGCTTTGAGCGCAATCCGGACCGGTGATATGCGTGCCGTGGCCGGAATGACCGACCTTCACCCGATTGATTTCGAGTCGGCCGTCCAGCAAATCCGCAAGAAGGCCCTTCTGCAACAACTGTCTCCTGGCTCGCAGGTGGCCTCCGACATCAACAAGGGGGCGGTTCAACCAACTACACCTTTGCCAGATGCCGTAGCCCCGACTGTGGAAAGTATGAATTCCGCACATCCTGCGAGCGAACGGACCAACGTGAAGCGCCAGCGCAAGAAAATGGCTGGCCAATCAAAGTGCCTGCTGTCGCAAGTAGCCGCTGCTGGTTTGTCTAAGGGGCAAAGCGCTCATAGTGCCCTCTCAGCGGCTGGCCTGATTAAGCCACTATCCGAGTTCAACGGTTCACCCTCTCCAGCATGATTGCGTATTTCCCAGATCCATATCCGGACGAGCTGTGGTACAGCGTCTGCGCCCGTTTTTCTGACCGAATGAAGTTCGGCACCGAGACTGGTACGATGCAGGCGCTATATGGGAGTCGTCACGCAATAGCGACAGTCGACTTGCCTCACCGCCTCGGGGCCTTGGTGTGCCAGTTGCCTCCTGGCCACCGATGCACCGTTGACACCATCATTGACCAGCACACCTTCCTCCCGTACTACAGCCGGTTCCTGACAACGAGCACTTACGCGAAAGCTCGGGATTGGATGGGCGCTTCCACCAAAGCAGGCGTTCGAGTGAAGTGCGGTGCCTGCACTAATCGCGTTCGCCCGCCGAAATATTTTCGTAGTTGCCCGGAATGTGACCGGGAGAACCGCGAAAACTTGGGCGAAGCTTACTGGCGGCGGCTGTTCCAGTTGCCCGGTGTGGAGGTTTGTCCAATCCACGAGGTGTTTTTGAAACCGTCGGATATCCGGCTCGACCCTTTGCCAAACCGTCATAAGTACTACTCGGCCGAGGCGGCCCGGCTCGGGACCAAGGTCCACCGCGTCGACCGTGAGGATCGAATTCATCGGATCCTGCTCGATTTGGCCCGAGGGATTGACTGGCTGCTGCGTCAGGAACGACTCAATCCGGGGCTGGAATTCCTGCATGCGCGTTACCAAGCGGTTCTCGCCGAGAAAACGTTGGCCACCCGGGCCGGGTCCATTCGGATGGCTGAACTCCGTGCACATCTGATAAGGTTCTACGGCCCCAAGCTCCTGGAATTGCTGCAGTGTGCGCTACCGGGCCATAGGGGGGACGGGTGGCTCGGCCACCTCCTGCGAAAAGCCGATACCGCAGTCGCCCCGCTCCGCCATCTCTTGCTGCTGACGGCGCTGGACATCGACCTGGGGCGGTTCTTCGAAACGAAACAACCAGAACAGCCCGCCCAAAAAGCTGCGGCGCCGGCTGGTCTGTGGCCCTGCCTCAATCCCGTCTGCGAAGATCGCGGCAAACCGCTTGTGAAACAGCTCGAACGAGTAGGACCCGACAGCAATGGCACCGAGCACGTCATCATCCGCTGCCCGCATTGTGGATTTGCCTACGAGCTTCGGGACAGCGCCGAACCCCCGACCCGAGCGACCCGTGTCGTTGATTACGGAGCGACCTGGAAGAACGTGCTTCGCCAACTATGGGCGGATACCAGTATTACTCTCCGTCATATGGCCAAAATGCTTGGGGTAGATCCCAAGACGGTGAAACAACGTGCCATCGAGCTTGGGCTGCGCTTCCCCCGCCCCGGGAAACGGCCGGTGACAAAGCGTGGGCTGTACGTGCCGAAACCGCGCGACCCCGCTAAGCAACTGGAAGAACATCGACGCGCCTGGATGCAGCTTCGGACAGACAACTCGGCTGCTGGTACCAAAGCCCTCCGCGCGCTGGCGCCAGCGCTTTACCCGTGGCTCTACCGTTGCGACCAAGTCTGGCTCAAAGCTCATCAACCAGTCCGACTGCCCCCAACTGTCACGCGAGTTCACGTCGACTGGGCGAAGAGGGATGAGGAACTCGCCGGAGAAGTGGCCACGGCAGCTCACCAAATCAGGCTCAGGCCGGGCAAGCCGCGGCAGGTCACCACAACAGCGATCGGCCGAGTCCTGGGCAAACAGTCGTTGTTTGAGGCAGCGCTCGCCAAGCTACCGCTCACCCATGACGTGATCACACACGTGATCGAGTCTGGGGTAGATTTCGCCGTACGCCGGGTTCATGCTGCGGCTGCCCGGCTCCGCCGGACTCAGGGCTCGTTTGCCCGCTGCCAGCTTGTACGGGCAGCCGGCTTGCACCACCGCCTTGAACGCGAACCCCGGGTCGCGCAGGCGTTGGACTACGAGATGCGGCCGCCGGTTAATGTGATCATCCTCCGCGACGGAGACCCTATGCCGCCGCGGGCACTTAGATTTTCAACCAAAGTGCCACGCCGCATTCGGCCGCTAGCCATAGTGCAACCCACCGCCTGAAAAGGAACCCGCGATCTTGAAACAACAGATACAAATCTCAGCCAAAAACTTGGGAGCGCTTGCGCTGCCAACTTTCTGTCCGAGATGCTTCTGGATTCGGATGATGTGTGGCGGACAATTGCCATTCCAAATCTTCCCCGGGATTTTCAGCAGCATCGACTCTTACAGTAAAAAGATAACCATCTCCTACTTCCGCCAGCACGGACGAATCCCCCGGTGGTTTGATGGCTTCGGCGAGCTCGGCGCACCAATGCCAGTCCCTGGGTGGTCGAAGTTTCAAATGCTCGATCCGAAAACCGGCGTTTTACTCACTGGGGTTCCAGATGAAATTCTCCAGCACCCACGACGTGGAATCTGGATTGGGGATTATAAGACCGCGCGGTTCACTGAGACCCAGGATGCGTTAGCGCCCATGTACGAGGTTCAACTGAATTGCTATGCGCTTATCGCTGCAACGATAGGGTTCGGCCGAGTGTACGGTTTGGGCCTTTTGTACTATGAGCCTGTAACCGAACTGAAAGACTCTGGCCATGATCTCCCCATCCGAGAAGACGGTTTCTTTCTCGAATTTTCACCGAAACTCAAGCCGGTGAAATTGGAGACAGAAATTATTTCCCCGCTGCTTGAGCGGGTTCGTGAAATTTGTGCCCTTTCTCGACCCCCAGCAGGCAGGCCTGGATGCCGCGATTGTTCGATCGTGGATGCTCTCATCAGGGGGATGGGCGGGTGCGCTCAGTTATCAAAGAGCTTGAATGTGGGGAATTCTAAAGCTTCAGGAGATCACCACCTCGAGGACGGCCGCACCGTTTACAGGCAAACCTCCAGTGTATTACCTGAATTCGGCTGTTCTACCATATGACCTGTCAATAATTCGACCGAAGCCTCCTTCTGGAACCTGAATAACCAACGACCGCATTGAAACAAACTGCTACAAATCCGCTGGGCCTGGGCAGTCCAGAATTCGACCACGATGTGGAGCCCGCGGCGCTCTCCGATACAAATCATGTGCTTCTTGGATCGAAGATGGAATTTGCCGATCCCAGAGCTGAATACAGTCTTGTTTTTGATCCGGGACGTCCCGCACCGTCAGAATTCGAGCGGCCGATTTTTAGGCATTTTTCAACAAAGCCATGCCACATCTGGCGCCTTCGTTCGCCAATCAATACGGCGAAGCTGATGAAAGATCTTTCGTCAATGCTGATGCGGTCGGAGATCGGGTGGAACGGCAAGGGTCCTCAGCAGGTGTATCGTCTGCTTTTCCGCCTGGAACCTGACCTGTTCGTGTATATCGAGGCCGGTGAACTGGCGGTGTATGCGGGCAACCGTGAACAGATTGCTGGGTTGAGGCATTGTCTCCTTCGCTATGTGGTGAAGGAGGTTGAAGATAGTCCGAAGTTCATGCTCATCAACGTCCATGCCGGCAGCGCGTATGTAACTCTCGTCCAGTTCGACCACGGTGCCCGTATTCGAGCAGAAGACCTTGCCCTGTTTTATGGCGAGGATTTCCCGGGATGGGAGCGACTTTGGCTCGAACGGATGAGTCGTCGTGGAACAGGACTGAGCATTTTGTCAGGCCCTACCGGAACCGGGAAAACTACGTATTTGCGATCTTTAGCGGAGCGGCTTGCGGGCATGAACACCCATTGTTTCTATTATATCCCAACGAGCTTCGCGGCGGTCCTCACGAGTCCCGAGTACGTGAGTTTTTGGGTCACCCAAAACCAATGCCAGAAGAATCGGCAAAAGGTCGTCATTCTGGAAGAGGCTGAAGATCTGTTGCTGAAAAGAAATGAATCGAGCTGCAACAAAGTCAGCAACCTCCTTAATGTTACCGATGGCTTCCTTTCCAACCAGCTACGAATCCAAGTCATCGCGACTGTGAACTGTCCTTTCGAGGAATTGGATCCGGCGATTGCTCGTCCGGGACGGCTGATCGGATATCGCCATTTTCGAAGGCTTAACCGACCGGAAGCCGGGCTATTGGCCTCTATGAAGGGTATCACCCTGCAGAATCAGCCGGACTATTCGTTGGCGGAAATCTTTTGTGGTGACGCTATCTCACCCGGAGCGAGCCCTTCGCCGAGGTTCGGATTCGCGCAATAGAGGCCAGCGGCGTGGGCAATTTCAAAAAAGCACGTCCGGGAGTAGCTTGGTTTCTCAAGAGTGCCTTTCAGACCTCGAGAGTTCAAAGGGACTTTCCCTGGCCACTTGGGTAATCGACATCAATGGCTAACGCTGTTGGGAGGTGACCTGTGCGTTGACTCCTGCCCACTCGGAGTCCTTAAGCGACCAGCCGCCACCCAGCGCTTTGTAGAGCTGAACGACAGCGAGGCGGCGCCCGGCTTCGATCCGCGAGAGGGTGTTCTCGGCGGGAAAGAGCTGCTGCTGAGCTTCCAGAATTTCGTAGTAGCTTGCTTTGCCTTCCTTGTAGCGGTCGGTTGCTACTGACACGGCGTCGCGGCCGGCGCCGACGGCCTGGCTTTGCTCGACGCGCTCGTCTTCAAATCGCAGGCGCGAGATAAGTGCGTCGGACACTTCGCGGAAGGCAGCAAGCGCCGCTTGCTCGTAATGGAGCTTGGCTTCTTCCCAAGCGGCCTTCGATTGGCGGTAACGGCCAGTCAAACGGCCTCCGGTAAAAACCGGGCCAGCGGCGCTGGCTGCGGCGGACCAGATGTTCGCCTGGTTTTTGAGTATATTGTCGAGATCGGTACTCGTGCCGCCGTAAAAGGCCGTGAGGCCGATGCGTGGAAAGAAATCTCCGATGGCCACGCCAATTTGAGCGTTGGCGACGCGGACGCCTTGCTCGGCCGCGCGCACGTCGGGGCGGCGCTCGAGCAAACTCGACGGCAAGCCGACCGGAATTTCCACCGGCATTTCCTGCGCCAGCAACGTCGAAGTGCGGGCGACCGGACCAGGGTTGCGGCCAAGCAGCGTGTTGATTTCATTCTCTTTGAGGCCGATTTGCCGCTCGATTTCCGGGATTGTTGCCGTGACGGTGCGCAAAGCGAGTTCAGCGCGGCTCACTTCCAGCTTGGAGGCCAGGCCGCCAGCATGCTGGTCGGCAAAGAGTTTCAGTGTGCGCTGGTAGGATTCCCTGGTGCGCTCGGCGATGGCTCGTTGATCGTCGAGTTCCAGCAACCCAAAATAGGCACCCGCGACAGCGCTGACGACGGAAATCTGGACGGCGCGTCGGCCTTCTTGCGTGGCCATGAAGTTGGCGCGTGCCGCTTCATTCATGCGGCGGACGCGACCCCAGAGGTCAATTTCCCAAACCGCTCCGAATCCCGCCAGGAAACTATTCATGGTCTGACCGCCATTAGGAACGGGCAGGCCCAGATACTCGTTTTTGCCCCGATTGGCCTCGCCCGCGTATCCAACCTGCGGCAGGAATTGCGAGCGCGCCTGCGCTTGCAGCGCCCGGGCCTGATCTACCCGCGTGAGGGTGATCCGAAGGTCGAAGTTGTTGGTGAGCGCGACATGTATCAAGTCCTGGAGCACCGGATCTTTGAAGACGCTCCACCATGGCAGGTCGGCCAGCGAGTTAGTGGAAACGTCGTTGGTTCCACCCCGGAAGCCAGAGGGCGCGTCCACCGCGGGACGTTTGTAGTTCGGGCCAACGGCGCATCCGGCAAGGGAAAGTACAGCGGCGGACAGGACGGCTTTGTTGAAAAGTGAAGGTCGCATGGCGTGAATTACTTGATGATTTTCAGTTTGGCGCAGAGGACGTAGTAGAGCGTCGGCAGCATGAGCAGTGTCAGCGACGGGGCGAAGACCAGGCCGAAGATGTGAACCGCCGTCAACGGATGCCAAAGCGCACCGCCGCTGAGAAACAGCGGGAACAGACCGCCGGACGTCGCAAGGACAGTCATCAGGACCGGTCGCAGACGGGCCAGACCGGCCTTCACCAGTGCCTCCTCCAACGGCAGACCCAGCGCGCGTGTATGCTCGATGTGCTCACTGAGCACGATCATGTTGCACACGATCACGCCAATTAGGCTAATCACGGCGAGCATGGCCATGAACCCGAAGGGAGAGGCGGTGACAAAGAGCCCAAACACGGAGGCGATGAGCACCAGCGGCACCGTCAGCATGACTACTGACGCTTTGATGACCGAGCGGAACTGCAGGACCAACGTAATGACAATAAGTGCCAGCGAAACCATCAGCACCGTTTGCATTTCCGCCCTGCTCTTGCGTAATTCCTCGTCCTCACCGGCGATTTTCAATTCGTAACCGGGCTCCAATTTAATTTTCGCGAGGCCCGGCCGCGCACGGTCCAACACCTGCGAGGCCAACTCCCCGAACGGCGCGTAGGATTTGACGGTAACCGTGCGAAGCTGGTTGTAGTGAGGAATTCTGACGAACTCCGGCTGGACGCAGAGCTTAGAGAAGCTCTCGAAAGGAACGCTCTTCCCGTCCGGAGTCGGCACATAGAGGCCACGCAGCTTCTCGACTTCGCTGCGGTCTTCGATGCGGCCGCGAACGAGGACGGGAATGAGCCGGTCGCCTTCGCGCAGTTCCGTCACCTGCAAACCGGCAAAGGAGGACAGGGCCACACCTCCGATTTGCCTGTTATTCAAGCCCAGTGAATTCGCGCGGTCCTGGTCAATATCGACCTGAATGTTGGGCATGCGGAGGCCGAGGTCGTCAAAGACGTGGTAGCCGCCTGCTGCTCGCAATTCGGCCGCGACTTTATCGGCGAGGAGGCGCAGCTTGTCCAGGTTCTCTCCGCTGACGCGGATTTGAACCGGTTCGTTGACTGGCGGACCCTGCTCGAGGGGCTTGACGACGCAGCGCACCCCGGGAATCGATTCATCCAGCTCGCGGCGCAACTTGACGATAAGGCTATTCACCTCGTCGGCGTGGCGCGTATTGATGAGTATCTGCGCTAGGTAGTTTGCCGGCGCCTTCGGTTCGACATTGTAATAGAACCGCGGGGCGGTGCCGCCAGAGAACACGGCGGCCGTGGCGATTTCCTCGTGCTTCTTGAGCACAGCCACTACCTGATCCACGGCGGCCCGCATGCTGGTCAGCGAATCGGTCGAGGGCGTCTCGATGTCTACCAATAATTGATTGCGCTCAGCCGGCGGAAAGAACTGGCTGCCAAGCCGGGGGAACAACACCAAGCAGACCAGCGCCAGCACGGAGTAGGCTACACCAAGAGACAGCCAGGGGCGTTTGAGCGAGCCCTGCAGGGCAGCGCGGTAGCGTGGCAACAGCGCCATCAGTGTCCGGTCCACAATCCGGAACAGGAAGAACGAACGCACCTCGCCGCCTTCATCGAACCCTTTCTGCCCGCGCAGAACGTAGTAGCTGATGAGCGGGAGGAACGTATTGGAAACCAGCAAGGCCGAAAGCAGGGCAAGGGTGACCACCGCTGGCAGACTCTTCATAAACTCGCCTTTGTCGCCGGAGAGCAGCAGCAGCGGCAGGAAAGAGAAGACGCAGGTCAGGGTGCCGAACACCATAGGCTGCCGCAGACGAAGCGGCCCAAGCCATGCCGCGCGCAACCGCGGTTCCCCCCGATGCAACTCGCGGTTGATGCCATCGGAAGCGACCACCGGCACGTCCACCAACAATCCCAGGGCGATGATGAGCGCCGCGATGGAGATTTGTTGCAGGGGGATGCCCATGACTTGCATGCCCACGAAGGTCATAGCAACGCCCAGGGGAATGGCTGTGGCCAGCACCAGCGCCGAGCGCCAATCCATCAGGAACAACGCCACAATAATGACGATGGTCACCGCCTCCATAAAGCAGCGCATGAAGTGATGGATGCGATGCTCGACGGCCGTGGGTTGGTCGGACAGCACACGGAATTCGAGGCCCTCGGGTGTGCGCGATTTCATCCTTTCGACCGCCTTCATCACGTCATCGTTGAAATATCGGATGATCTTCCCATCGCGCATCTCGACCGCGACCATCACGGCCCGGCGCGAATCCAGCGACCCGTCCCGGCCTGCCCGCCCGAGGATGTCCACCTTATAGGAAATCGGCGATTCATACATCCTGCGGACGTCAAAGACATCGCGCAGGTAAACCGGCGCGCCTTCGCGGCTGAGGCCCACGACAGTCCCGAGCATGTCCTTCTCGGTTTTGTACTCGCCGGAAAGCTGCACGGGGAAATTGCGCCCCTCGGTTCGCATCGTGCCGCCGGGAATGACTGCGTTGCGCGCGTTGATCGAACCCATGACCATTGGCGGCGTCAGCCCGTAGCCGGCGAGATTGGCATCCGAAAACAGCAGATACACCGCTTCCTCGACTATCGCGACCTTGGTGACTTTGCCGACACTGGCGACTTGCTTGAGCTCGTCTTCAAAATCCCGCGCCAGCAACTCGAGCGTGCGATAGCTGTATCTGGGCGGAGCCGAGGCGCGGATCTGCGGCAGCGGATCCTCATCGCCCAGTAGCAGGATCGGGTTCGTGAAATCCGGATGAAACAGCTCACGGTCCGTGCCGGTGAACGTCCTGATGAACCCGGCGATAAAGCTCTCCAGGTCCGCCCGGCAGGCCGCGGTTTCCAGGTCGGCCAGAATGAACGACGGGCCTTGGGTCGTTCGCACCTCTTTGGCCAGCCCCGCCGTCCGGACCGCGACCTCGAATCGGCCGCGGAGCACCTGAAGAGAATTCGCATCCATGGATGGGAGCCATGCCGCCACCGCAGCGTGATTCGTGGCTGGCGCTCCTCCCCGGAGATCGGCGAGGCGCTCCCGCAAAAGATTGGCCCGCGCGACGCACTCCGCATCCGAAATCGGCGGGCTGACCAATCCAAACAGCAGCGTGATGGTGTTGCCGAAATCGGTGTTCAGCCAGGGCGGTCGCGCGCCATCAGGCAACTGCACTTCGTTGATTTTGGCACGGACCTTGTCCCACTCCTGGTCGATCTTCGCCTTCGATCCCGGGAGCTGTTTGATGTTCATCGTGGCGACTCCGGGGCGCGTGGTCGTCTTGATCTCCTCGATAGAATCGAGTTCGCTGATCTTGCGCTCGAGAGGTTTAGAGACCAACTCCTCCACCTTCGAAGCCGTCGCGCCCGGAAACACGGCCACCAGCATCGCCGTTCGTTGCGGAATGGTCGGGTCTTCCTGCTGGCCCAGCTTCGTATAAGCCACCGCGCCCCAGACCAGCACGGCGATCAACGCCAGCCAGCTCACTTCCCGATGCTCAACGAAGAATTGAGCTATTCCACCCGCCTGCGCGCCGGAGCCGTCGGTGTTGTGCATAGGTGCGTCGTGCGCTGCGGCGGGCGAAGGCACGGACTCCGTTTTGATTTCAGCTTCTTTTGACATGGGAGTGTTTCTCCTGGTTTACTTCCTGGCCATTTCTGGAGCGATTTCGACCGGCGCGCCGTCGAAAAGAAAACTCGCACCGGCAGTTACTACTTGTTCACCCGGGTGCAACCCTTCGGTAATGAGAATGGAACTGTTGAGAATGTCGCCGGTCTTCACCGGCCGCTTCACCACTTTGCCGTCCTGGACGACAAAGACTCCTACTTGCGTTGGCGCGTTCACTTGTAAACCCCCCTCGGATACGAGCGTCACCAACGCAGAGAGGGGAATGCAAACCGTGCCGGAGGCCGTTGGGGAAGCGTCGCCGACGCGGATGCGCGCGGTCATTCCGGAACGCAGGACGCCATCCGGGTTCGGCACTTTGATGACGACGCGAAACAATCGGCCTTCCCCGTTCGCCGCCACTCCCACCTCGGACACCCGGCCTTTGAACGGAGGCAGGCCTTCGAGTGCGGAAACCCCGACGTCGATCTCCTTTCCGGGCGTGACGCGTCCCACCAGCCGGTCCGGCAAGCCCAACTCGACGGACATCAAGCTGGTATCGGCAAAACGCAACACCGGCTGGCCCGGCGGGACCGTGACGCCCCGGTTTACATAGCGCGCCAGAATGACTCCATTTTTGTCCGCCACCAGGTGCGAGTCTTGAAGGTTCTGCTCCGCCTGGTCCAAAGCCGCGTGCGCCGTGCGCCACTCAGCCTCAATCACATCGAGCTCCTGCTGCGAAATGGCATCCGTCGCGCGCAGTTTCCGGAAACGCTCCAGAGTCTTGTCGGCCAGTTCCGCTTTGGCGCGCGCCATGTCCAACGCGTTTTGGAAATCCGACTGCTTCAACTCGGCCAGCACGGTCCCGGCCTTGACCGGCGTCCCTTCATCCCAGTCCGCGTTTGTGGCCGGGCCGATGACTGCCACGATCCCGCCCACTTTGAAGTTGAGGGCCGTCTCGTGATCGAATTTGACGCCTGCAAGGTAGGATGCCTGGCCATCGGAGCGAAGATTGTCCAGCGGCTCAACGACTGCCGTGCGCACCAGCGCTTTTTCGGGTGGCCTGGCCGCTGGAGGTTTACCACAACCGACGAGAACCATGGCAACGCAAAGCAGTATTGGTGTGCCGCCGCCGGCGTAGGCAACGCGGAGTATCGGGTTTGAATGCTTGGTCATAAGTGCTGTTTGTATTTTCATGAGAATGTCACGCCCAGGGTGAGTGCCTCTGTTGGTCAGTCGTAAAGTGTTCATGTGAGTTCGAGGTTCGCGCCAAGCCCAGGCGCAGCAAGGCTGGTGGGCGCCTGGTCCCCGCGCTCGGAGGCCAGTTCCTTGTACTCCCCCACATCGGAATGCACCCCGACAGCGATGTTGCGCTTGTATTTGAATACCTTGGCGAAGTGATAGACGAGAACCGCGATATTCCAGACGAGCGCCAGGAAGCTGACCAGGAACAGGGCGGTGGGATTGAGCGAGCCCTTCACCGCGAATTTGGAATTATCGAATAGGTACGAGAAGCTCATACAGAGCATCATCCAGTAGGCCAGCGTTTGGGCGCGGTGCTGCAGATAAGCGCCCTTTCGCCAGGTCAGCTCCGGAATGGTTGCTGCGGCGAGTATGCAGAATCCGGAGTAGAACGATTGGTCGCCGACGCAGTTGTAGCCGTAGGCCAGGTTCCACAGGTCGTAGGCGATCACCCAGAACCAGAGCATGTCCGGCCAGATCATGTCCTTCTTCTTGTCCTTGGTAATGAAAATACCGAGCCAGCCGGAGATGGTCAGGATGTTCAGGATGCCGGCGATTCCGTTCATGATGTTCCAGGGGCCACTCCGCGTAGCCATGCCCTCGAGGAGTTGGCCGTTGAGATGCATGCCGTAGACCTGGAAATCGCGGATGACCGCCTCCGCGATGTTCACAGCCAGGATCAAGGCGGGAAAGAGGAGGGCCCACTTGTTTTTGGCCAAACCAGGTATGAAGCGGATAGCCATGAAGCCCAGGCAACCCGCCATGACGGAATAGGTCTTAACCCAGTAGAACCATGTGTTCATAGTTGTGCCCGGGCCGGCGCTGTGCGGCCAGAGGCTAAAGGTCAGGATGGCCGGCAGGCCGAGGAACATGAGCAGCGAGAACCATTTGCTGCGTCGGCACAGTTCGTTGAGGCCAATACAGACGGCCAACAAACCGAACCAACCAAGAACCGCATGCAAGGAAATGGATTGATACATAAAGGAACTTATAAGGACGGTTTGATCGTGTTTTGATCTGTTGTCGTAATGGTTCAACTAATGGCAATGAGCGAAAGCCGCTGGTTGCTTTCCAAGCTTTGGCCACCGGTGGTAGAAGAGGCGCTGGGCGCGCATAGAGTCAGGCAAGGTCTCAGGCAGGATCGCGGCGCAGCTACCGCTGTGGCGAACGTCGGCGCGCCCAGCGCCTTGAGGTGGCAGGAGTAAATCTGTGTCCTCATGCTTCGGTGACGATCACGCGTATACAACGAGTGCTCTGTCTGGGTGTTTGGCCCGTCAGCTTTCGAGCTGAGCACCGAGTTGCGATTGCGGCTCATCGGATTAAATGCAGTTACCATGCAAGACATGGCTTTCGCAGCGACCGTGCCAACGACCTCTGCAATGCAGAATGCTTTAACTTCCAAGGGGTAACGTTCTGAAAGCACGTCGGTGCATGGTCTTCGAAATTTCGAGCCCTCGAAAAACAAGCAGTTGTTCTTCCGATTCCCGCTAGAACGGAGGTCTACACAGCGTGCTTTGGGTGGCACTGTTGCTGGTTTGAAGGCAAAACAAAATGGCGGCGAGCTCCGAGACGAGCATGCCGTGGGTTCGGGTCGCCTGCCGGCTCGGTTCTTTGCCGGAATCAGCTTGCATGACAACCGGCTCTTGTCCGGGCCTGATGCCGTTTCTTTGCGGAGGTCAAAACCTGTTTCCATTCCCCCCGTAATGCGCCAGGGAGATTGCAGCTTTCGCCAAAAAGTTTTCCTGACTGCTTGATTTTGGCTTGTGGTGAGGGATGAACGGCTGAACTCCTATCAGATACTTTCTGAAGAACGATTGAATTTTCGAATCTTCTAGAATTCGAGCCTCACCGAACCAGCCACTTTCGTAAGTTTTCAGAGACAACTCAGCACTGCTGCATCAAAAGGCGATTGGCGTGGAAGCTGCGTAATTCGGCTTGGTATGCGAGCCGCATTCAGTAATACGAACCAGAGTGGACCTTTGCCGGAGCGGCCGTCGCGAATGGAGGCAAAAATTTCGGCGAAGAATGAAAGCCC
>DATDCV010000686.1:0-1735 GCA_036524155.1 Verrucomicrobiia bacterium | reverse complement strand
CCGCCTCGACGGCGGCGCTGATCGCGCCGACGTTCACGACCTCGTACTCGATGTCGTTGATGTTGCGGAAGCCGCGCAGCTTCGGGATGCGGATGTGGATCGGCGTCTGGCCGCCCTCGAACCAGGCCGGGATCGAGCCGCCGGCACGTGCCTTCTGGCCCTTCGTGGATTTCCATCCCCAGCCGCCGTCCGGCACCCTCTGGGAAAACTGGGTCGCGTTCGTCGGGATGATCCTGGCGCTGTCGGGTGTCGAGGCGGCCGCCAGCAATACCGGGGTGATGAAACCCGACCCCGACGCGACGCCGGACCGGCCTTCGGTGCGAATCACATCTCGGCGCGCGGTCACCACAGTGTTGCTTGAAGTCGTGATCGGCACCGCGCTGCTGAGCGTGCTGGCGATGTGTCTGCCGACGCCCGTTGAGCAGTTGGCTGAGCACAAGGAAAACATGCTGCGCCACATGGGCGACATCTTCATCGGCCCATGGTTCGGGAATGTAACCGGCTGGGTGTTCGCCCTGCTGCTGCTTTCGGCGGTGAATACCGCCGTGGGTGGGATGGTGTCGGTGCTTTATGTCATGGCCCGGGATCGCGAGCTGCCGGACACGTTTCTGCAACTCAACCGGTTTGGAGTCCCGTGGGTGCCTCTGCTGACGGCCACTGTTTTGCCGGTGATCGTGCTGGATTTGGGTGATTCGGTCGAGGGTTTGGCGAGCCTTTACGCCATCGGTGTCGTCGGCGCCATCGTGCTGGATATCGGGTCGTGCGCCTACGCCCAATCGCTCCCCTTAAGGAACCGTGAGCGGCTGATTATGAAGCTCACCGTTTTGGTGCTGGCTCTCATCTGGATCACCATCGCGGTCAGCAAGTTCAAGGCCTTGCTGTTCGTCGTGAGCGTCGTCGCGGGCGGCCTGGGGATTCGTGCCTATACCCGCCGTTTTCACCGGGCGGCTCCCTTAGTGCCCACCGTCGCCTCGCCCGCAACCCGCCTACTCCAAGCCGAACCTCAGAGCGACACATCCCCGCCGTTTCTCGGCCAAACCATCCTGGTGGCCGCGCGCGGCTGGACGCCCGCCCTCCAGTTCGCGCTCGAGGAGAGCCGGGTTCGCGGTGCGCACCTGCTCGTGCTTTATATTCGCGAAGTCGCCATCCAGATCGACACCGGAGGCACCTGGCAGGAAGACCCGATAGCCAGGAACCTGTTCACTCGGCTGGAGCACTACGGGAGCAAACAGAGCGTTCACAAGCTCTACAGCAACAGCGATTCCCCGGCCGAGACCATCATCGACATCGCCGCGACGTTCGGCGCCGATACAGTCATTCTCGGCGGCAGCCGCCGCGCCGCGCTCGTCAACCTCCTCAAAGGTAACGTCGTCACCCGCGTCGCCGCCAACCTGCCGGAATCGATGCACCTCATCGTGATCGGATAGGTAGGGGACCGGCGCGCGAACTTCAGTTCGCAGCAACGTCCGGGAACCAAGCCCGCCACGTTTCTGCCTTCGCCCTGGCAGCGGATTTGTTTGTATCCGCGCAGTCTTGGATCGGAGCGCCGATTTTTAATCGGCTTAAGCGCACCGACGGCCGCGTGTAAGCCGAGTGCAACTCGGCGCTCGTGTGTCCGGCAGGTGCTGAGCCTCTCGGGGTGAAAGGTCCCCGACGGGGAGATGACGACAACCGAAGCGGAAGCCAGGAGTCAACCCGCGAGGGAACTCCGAAAGGGCGGAAGCGAACCTTCGAC
>DATDCV010000685.1:0-5569 GCA_036524155.1 Verrucomicrobiia bacterium | reverse complement strand
GTGATTTGCCTTGAGATTATCGAACAAACCGAACCAGGTTCAACCAGCAACTGGTGAACTTCGGTCGGCTAATCGCTGTCACCACCCAACAAACCGAGAGCGCGCACTTTCCGAATAGTCTCTTCGGGCGTTTGATGAACGACGGCCTGCCACCCTCGAGCGGCGCCCGCAGCCACATTTTCCGGGCGGTCGTCGAGATAAAAGATCTCCGGACCGCGAAAGCCGGACTGCTGTTCAAGCACGCGATAAAACTCCGCCGCAGGCTTCATCGAGCCGTGTTCGTATGACAAAACATAGCCTGAAAACCGATTGAAGAAGGGAAACGTTTTGCGGATATGCCTGACGGCGAGGTCGTTTGTGTTCGAGAAGATGAAGGTAGGAAAGCCGCCGCCGCTCAGGCTGCGGTGCAGATCAATCATCGGCTCAATAGGACTGAAGATGTTCCCGAACAAGTTCGCGAATTCCTCGATATCGCCCTGAAATCCCGTGGCGGAGCGGACCCGAACAAAAAACTCTTCGCTGGTTAATTTGCCGCATTCGTAGTCCAGCAGCAACGGTGCTGTGGTGATGGACCGTGAGAGATCCGCAACGCTTATGGTGCTGCGCGCGGCGATCTTGCGGATAGCGATCGAGTAATCGAAGTCGACCAGGACTTTTCCCAGGTCGAAAACGATTGCCTTGATGGATTGGTTGGTGGTCACAAGGTGAAGTGCCCGGCCGGAGCGCTCGCGGAGCAATCACATCTGACGGCGTCCTTCGAGAGCCCGGCTGAGAGTGATCTCGTCAGCAAATTCAAGGCCCGTGCCCGCCGGCAGGCCATGGGCTATCCGTGTGACTGCGAGGCCCGGTCGTGCTAATCGCTTGGCCAGGTAAAAACTGGTGGCATCGCCTTCGACATCAGTGCCGAGCGCAACGACGATTTCTTTGATTGGCTCGAGGCCGAGTCTCCGTTCGAGAGCGTCGATGCGGAGGTCTTCGGGTCCCACGCCGTTCATGGGGGAGATCTTACCGCCCAGGACGTGGTAGCGGCCGCGAAAGCCGCCTGACTTTTCTACGCTGAAGATATCGACTGGCCGTTCGACCACACAAATGACCGAGCCGTCACGGCGGGTGTCGGAACAGGTATCACAGATTTCCGTTTCGGTTAACGCGCCACAGACAGAACAGAGCCGAACCCGTTTGCGCGCGTCGAGGATCGCTTCGGCGAGCTGATCGACCGCGCCGGGTTCAGCCTGGACCAGGTGAAGGGCGATCCGCTCGGCCGAGCGCGGACCGATACCGGGCAGCCGCGCCAGGGCAGCGGTGAGGACGCTAACAGGTTCCGGGAGGATGGGCATGGGTGCGGGAACGAGGGAACATTGAAGCATTGAGGCGTCGAAGCGTTGAAACGTTTAACCGGTGTCTCGTTGGTGCGTCTAAAGCAGTCCTGCTGGGGATCACCAATGGCCTGATGGTTTGCACGCTCCAATGCCCGCCCGCCGCCACCTCACGTTAGGCCGGGCAGGCTAAAACCCGCGGTTACCTTGCCCATTTCGGCAGTGGAGATTTCCTTTGCCTGGCTGAGGGCCTGGTTAGCGGCGGTAAGAATCATGTCCTCAAGCAATTGGGCGTCCGAGGGATTAATTGCCTGGGGATCGATTTTGATGGCGCCAATGGTGCCATCGCACTTGGCCACGACTTTGACGGCACCGCCGCCGCTGGTCGCCTCGACAGTCCGGTTCGCGAGGTCACTTTGGACCTGTTCCATCTGCTGCTGCATGCGCGCAGCTTGTTTCATGAGTTTACCGATGCTGGACATAAGATGTGGGAATGGAGCGGCTGATAAGGTTCAGGCGCGCACTTCGACGATTTGGCCTTTGAATATTTCGAGCGCTTTTTGGATTAGGGGATCGTTCTTGAAATCTTCTTTGCTGAAAGCAACCGGAGCGGGCTTGGCTTTCGGGGCTGTTGCTTTCGGCGCCGGTATGAAGGTTGAAGGCGCGGGAGCGGTCGTCGGGATGGAGGGGGCACCAGGCGGTTCGGCGTTGGGGGCAGGCACCGGGGCGACGGCCTGAGTGCGGGCCGGATCCTCGGCTTTGACAAACTTGATTTGGATATTCGCATGGCCCATCTCCGCCAGCTTGGTCTGCAGCAGCGAGTGGTTGCGCGCGTTATCCACCAGGCCGAGATGATCCTCAACTTCGGGATCAAATCCGATCGTGAAGACGCCTTTATTGAACGAGACCGGATGAGCTTCGAGCAGGTAGGTGCGGGTAAAAGGGCTGACGCGGCCCACAGCTTCCACCAGGCTTCCCCAGAGCCCGCTGAGGTCACCTTGCGGAGGCGCCGTCAAGGCCGCGGGCGCCGACGAGTCCATGGACTCCGCAATTGGTGCGGCGGCCACAGGCAAGGACGGCGGCGGCGAGGAACTGAGTTGAGCCCGGAACGGCGCGGGAGCCGTGGCTGGCGGTGCTTGCGGCACCGGAATGCTCACGGCTTCGCCCGCGGTGCTGTCTCGCAGACTCTGGAGTTGCCTCAACACGGTATCCAGGCTCACCGCGTTGCGCGCTTCGACGGCTTTCAGTAAGGTCACTTCCACCAGCGTCTTCTTCGACGCAGCATCCCGCAGCCGCATTTCGGCTCCACCTAAAACTTCCAGGATCCTCGTCAGGCCATCCGTGGTCGCTGCCTCAGCCTGTGCCGCCAAGGCAGCAGCTTCCGCTTCCGATATTTCGAGCAGCCTCAGATCACCCTTGGACACCTGGAAAATGAGCAGATTCCGGAAGTGATTCAACAAATCAGAAACGAGGCGGCCAAGGTCTTTGCCGTTATTGGCGAGGTCGTTGAGTTGTCGGAGCGCCGGCTCGACCTCCCCGGCGAGCACGGTCCGAGCAAGCTCCAAAATCTGGCCCTGTGCGGTCAGGCCGAACATCGACAGCACGTCGGCCTCTTCGATCTTGTCGCCACAGAAGCTGATAAGCTGGTCGAGGGCGGACTCGGCATCGCGCATCGCGCCTTCAGCGCCGCGCGCGACGGCGAACAGGGCGGCCGGCTCGATCCGGACCTTCTCCTTGGCGGCGATGCCGGCGAGGTGTTTTGAGATGAGCGCTGCGGGAATGCGCCGCAGATCAAACCGCTGGCACCGGGAGAGGATGGTGGGCAGCACCTTTTCCGGGTCGGTCGTGGCGAACATGAATTTCACATGCGCCGGCGGCTCTTCCAGGGTCTTCAACAGCGCGTTGAACGCGGCGGTCGAGAGCATGTGAACTTCGTCAATAATGTAGATCTTGAACCGGGAACTGGCCGGCGCGTATTTGCACGTCTCCCGCAGCTCGCGCACCTGCTCGACGCCGTTGTTGCTCGCGCCGTCGATCTCCATCACGTCCAACGACCTGCCCTCGGCGATTTCCCGGCACTTCTCATCGGTGTCGTCAAACTCCACTTTCGGACCGTCGGTACAGTTCAGGCATTTGGCAAAAATGCGGGCGATCGTGGTTTTGCCGGTGCCACGGGGTCCGCAGAAGATGTAGGCGTGAGCGATGCGCTTTTGCTCGATCGCGTGAGCGAGCGTTTGGGTGACGTGCGCCTGGCCGACCACATCGTTGAAGCGCTGTGGCCGGTATTTGCGAGCTATGACTTGATAACTCATATTATGGCGGAAATCCGAAGGCTGACGTTAGCAACCCGGGAGATTCCGCGCTCTGCATGCTGCAATCTGCGTGCGGCAAAATAATCTCAAATGCCAGGGTGACCACGGCAGACGCAGAGCAAACTACCGTTGCTGCCTTCCGGCCCTGGCGGGGTTCGTAAGTCCACATTCCATGGGCCCTGGCGAGGCTGAATGTGCCGCACGCCGCCGGAAGCTTCAACCTTTTTCGGAAAAGCCCTAAAGCAGGAACTGAAAACTCACCTCTGCAGCCATCCGAGTTCTGATTTGCTGGTGACAAATATCAGGCCGAGGAGGTGCACGGCGACCACCAGCAGGTAAAGGCTCAGGAAGCTGATGAAGGCAATCGACGCGAGCATGGCAATCAACTCACCCATCGCGTGCGTGGTCCAGCCTTCCGGGAAAAGCGTGTTCAGCAAAGTCGAGCCGAACCACTGCACCGCGGACATGGCGGCCAGCGGCACAAGCGACACCACATACTTCAATGGGACCCTGGCGATCGACGGCATAACCACCAGCGGGTTCCCGGCGGTGATGGCATCCAAAACCGCAACCGCCAGGAAGGCCATCGGGAAATAGAGATAACCAAAGGCGACGGCACCCAGGAAAACATACTCGGCTCCCGGTGCGCGGCTCGACAGAAACCAGATCCCGGTGCCAATCGCCGGCAGAAAGCAGAACAGAGTCAAGCCGAGGAACCTGAAGAAGGGAATGATGACATCCTCGGCGAAGTTGGCGATTCCCGGCAAATCGGGCAATTCGCGGTCTTCAGCCACGCTCGAATGGACAATGCCCTGCAAGTAGGAGAACAGGTAACCTCCCGCGAAAATCTCGAGGATTACGCCGAAAATGATCGTTCGGAGAGTGCCGAAGCGGAACAGCGCATGTCCCCCCTTTATCATCCCAAAGAGCACAATCCCGACGATGACGATAATGACGCCTGCCCCGCGGAGGGGATACAAAAAAGCGCCTGGCACACGCGCGAAGAACCCCTTATCGGCGATCGCCTCGTATTGCACCTGGACCGGAACGCACTCGGTGCCGCAATGCCGGCAGAACTTCTTCTGAACCGCGCCGGCACCCCGGGATGCAACGCAGGTTTCACAAAAGTAATGGCCGCATTGGCTGCAGGTGAACCGGGCCGGCACGGCGGGGTGAAATCGGCAGTGCTGCCGTGCCCTGAGATTTCCCAACTGGGGAACGCCTGCGTCCGGAGGAGCCGTTGGCAGAAACTGAACGGCCGGGGGCAAGCCAATGCCTGGTGAAGCCGGGGTGGCCGCCGCCGGCGCGGGAGCGGGAGACACTCGATCGGCGTAAAACAACAACTCCACATCTCCCAGCCGTATCGAGCATCCGGGTGTCAGGGCGGCCTCGATAACGGGCTCCTGGTCGACAAAGGTGCCATTGGTGGATCCAAGGTCCTTGATTTGCGCTGTGCCGTCACCGACAAAGATCTGGCAGTGAGTGCCTGAAACCGACGGATCACGGATTTGGAAATGGTTGCTGACCGAGCGGCCGATGAGATTCGGCCCGGCTCTCAGCTCGATTTCCCAACTGTCTTCGGACCCGGGTTTGACAATCAGGCGCGGCATAGACAGGCTCAACGGCTGAACCAGCCGAGCCGGTCCTTCTTGGTCAGGTAGAGGATTCCCAGCAGTCGCATGTTAACAGTCAGAAGATAAATGACGACGAAACTCCAGAGCCCGCGCATGGCGAAACTGATTAACAGCACCGACATGCTCCTCGTACTGTAGGCTCCGCCCGCCAGGACGGCGACCATGGTCCCACCCAGGAAGCGAGCACCGAACACGAACGCCATGAGGATTACCGTGACGAGGTATTCCCCCGGGACTTTCACAATAGCAGGCAGCACCACCAGCGGGTTGGCGGCCGCCACGGAATCTTTCATGGCGACCGCGAGCA
>DATDCV010000684.1:0-2204 GCA_036524155.1 Verrucomicrobiia bacterium | reverse complement strand
TCGGCGTGCGACGCTCAGTTGGTGACCTGCGGCCCGTTGGCAGGGGCGAACCTGAAAGTTTCGAAGTTAGCGCAGCTCGAGAAGCTGTCGAAGCACGAAACCCTTGTCATCAGTGACGCGGACGTGCGGGTGCCACCGGATCTGCTGGCCAATGTGGTAGCGCCACTTCAGGAGCCGCAAGCCGGGTTGGTCAATTGTTTTTATCAGTTGGCGAACCCTTCGACCCTCCCGATGCAGTGGGAAGCCGTCGCCATCAACGCCGATTTCTGGAGCCAGGTCCTCCAATCGCGCAGCCTCAAACCCCTCGATTTCGCTCTCGGCGCCGTAATGGCTACCCGCCGCGACCTGGTGAATGGAATCGGTGGTTTCGGCGGGCTCGCCAACTGTCTCGCCGACGACTATCAACTCGGGCACAGAATAGCCGCGTGCGGGCACCGCATCGTTCTCTCACCCGTGGTCGTCGAGTGCTGGTCGGAAGCTCAAGCCTGGAGGCGGGTTTGGATTCATCAGCTCCGTTGGGCGCGCACTATCCGGGTTTGTCAGCCTCTTCCCTATTTTTTCAGCATCCTCAGCAACGCCACTCTATGGCCCGCGTTGTGGCTGGCCGTATGCCCGAGCGCCCCGGTCCTGGCCCTCGTCGCTGCTTGTTTGATGGTCCGGCTCCTCATGGCGCTTCACCTGCAGTGGCGGCTGACGAGGTTCCCGCCGCGATTCGCTCTGGCGTGGCTCGCGCCGGTGAAGGATTTGCTGCAGGTAGTGATTTGGGCCCTCGCATTCGTGGGGAACAAAATCGAGTGGCGCGGCGTCACCATGAGCCTCCGGCGTGATGGAACGCTGGTACCGAAGCCAGAATAGCGGCTCACTGGTTTCCGACCTGCGCCGCCTGCCGGAATTCAGATTCCCGTTTATCATCGACATTAGGCAAAAACCGTGCTTGAAGAGTGGGCGATTATGGCAGCGGAAGTAACGCAAGAGTTGTTGAGGCGGATTCCGCCCATCACGGAGCTGCTCCAGAGCCCGCAGGCGGCGGAGTGGATCAAGACACATCCGCTGCCGCTGGTGACGGAATGCCTGCGCGGGGCGGCGGCGAGCGTGCGCCAAAAGCTGCTCGGCAACGGTCCGGCCGGGGGCGCCTCGGAGCAACTCGGCAAAACCATCCTGGCCCGCGCAGCGGAGTTGCTCGAACTCGCCACCTCACCCCGTTTGCGCGACGCCATCAACGCCACCGGCATCATTCTGCACACGGGCCTGGGGCGCGCCGTGTTTCCGGGCCGGGTGGTCGACTCCATGGTCGGCGAGTTGAAAGGCTATTGCACGCTTGCGGTGGCGCGAGATTCGGGCGAGCGGATTGAGCGGGACGAATTGGTCGAGGACATCCTGAAAGAACTCACCGGGGCCGAGGCGGCGACAGTGGTCAACAACAACGCCGCGGCGACTATGCTGGTGCTGGCCGCGCTGGCGCGCGGGCGCGAAGTCATCGTCTCGCGGGGGCAGTTGATCGAGATAGGCGGCTCGTTCCGGTTGCCGGAAGTCATGGCCCAAAGCCAGGCCAGGCTAGTGGAGGTCGGCGCCACCAACCGGACGCACCTCAAAGATTACAGAAAAGCGATCACTGCCGACACCGCCGCCATCATGCGGGTTCACCCGAGCAATTACCGCATCGTGGGGTTTACCACGGAACCGGAGCTGGCCGAACTGGCCGAGCTGGCGCATGGCCAGAACCTGGTGCTGATCGATGACCTCGGCGCCGGGGCATTGCTCGACCTCAAACAGTTCGGCCTGCCGCACGAGCCCACGGTGCGCGAGTCTCTTGCGGCCGGCGCGGACGTTGTGCTTTTCAGCGGCGACAAGCTAATCGGGGCGAGCCAAAGCGGGATCATCGTTGGTCGGAAGGCGCTTATCGACCAGTTGCGCAAACACCCGTTAATGCGCGCCGTGCGAGTGGACAAAACCTGCCTGATGGTGTTGGAACGCACGTTGCACCTGTTCCGCGATCCGGAGCTGCTACGCCGGGAACATCCCACCTACCGGATGATCTCTACTCCGCTGGAAACCCTGCACCAGCGCGCCCAGGCCTTGACGGAGGCAGTCGCTCGCAGTGCGGCGGGGGCTGTCACCGCGAGCGTCGGCCCGGGCTCGGCGTACGTTGGCAGCGGCTCGCTGCCCGCTGAGGCGATTCCGAGCGTGGTCGTCAGTGTTTCGGC
>DATDCV010000683.1:0-11550 GCA_036524155.1 Verrucomicrobiia bacterium | reverse complement strand
GTCATCGCCGGTTTCCAGGCGCGCGGCGTTCGTATCCCGGCCTTTGATGCGCTCATTCACTCGACCGTACCGCTTGGCGGCGGCCTGTCCAGCAGCGCCGCCCTCGAGGTTTCCACTGCGACCTTGCTTGAAGCGATGACCGGCCAAAAGCTCGACCCCGTCGAAAAGGCGCTCCTTTGCCAAAAAGCCGAGCACGAGTACGCCGGCATGCCCTGCGGCATCATGGACCAGTTTATTTCCGTCATGGGCAAGAAGGATCATCTGCTGCTGTTGGATTGCCGCTCGCGCCAAACGGATTTGGTCCCGATGGCCGACCCCGCCGTCGAGTTGCTCATCACCAACACCAACGTGAAGCACGAACTAACCGGCGGCGAATACGCCAAACGCCGCGCCCAGTGCGAACAGGCCGCCCGGTTCCTCGGCGTGCTTTCGCTCCGCGACGCCGACTCCATCAAACTGGAGCAGGCCCGTGGCCGGATGGAAGACGTGGTTTATCGCCGGGCCCGGCATGTGGTCGGCGAGATCGAGCGCACCATCCACGCCGCGGAGGGGGTGCGCGCCTCGAATTGGCCCACGGTCGGTCAGCTCATGTACGCGAGCCATACCTCCCTGCGCGACGATTACGAGGTGAGCTGCCCTGAGCTCGATGCGGTCGTCGAGATCGCCCTCGCCATCGGCGTCCAGGGCGGCGTTTACGGATGCCGCATGACCGGCGGCGGTTTCGGCGGCTGCACCGTCGCGCTCGTGCAAGCCGACAAGGTGCGCGACATTTCGGATCGCATCGCCGCCCAATACGAAAAGCGCACGAAGATCAAACCCACGCTGTTCGTCTCGCGCCCCGCCGCGGGCGCGACCGTTCTGAAAGACTAACTCGACTTCGCGGATTCGGGCCAATCCCTCTCAGCATTTCACGGCCTCCTGCAGCGACCGCGATTCCTCCCGGCCCTGCGCGGGATCCGCCAGAGTCTGAGAGGTCTCCTGTTCCAGGGTCTCACGGTAACGCTTTTGCTTCTTTTCTGGCCTCCCCGGCGCTTGTTATGCTGACCTATGCGAATTTTATCAGGCATCCAACCCTCCGGGTCGCTGCACCTGGGCAACTATTTTGGGATGATGAAACCTGCCCTCGAGCTGCAGGAACAGGGCGAAGCCTTCTATTTCATCGCCGACTACCATTCCATGACGTCGCTGTTCGACCCGGCTGAACGTCGGAGTAACGCGCTTGATGTCGCTCTGGATTTTCTCGCCTGTGGTCTAGACCCCAAGCGGACTGTCTTCTTCCGGCAATCAGACGTTCCCGAGGTCACGGAGCTGACCTGGATTATCGGGTCCGTCACTCCGATGGGCCTGCTCGAACGCTGTCACTCGTACAAGGACAAACTTGCCAAGGGCATCTCGCCCAACTTCGGCCTCTTCGCCTACCCCGTCCTCATGGCCGCGGACATCCTGATCTACGATTCGAATGTTGTCCCCGTCGGCCAGGACCAGAAACAGCATGTCGAGGTCACCCGGGACATCGCCATCAAGTTCAACGAGCAATACGGCCAGACATTCGTCGTGCCGGAACCGCAAATCCGCGAGAGCGTCGCCAAAGTTCCAGGAATCGACGGCGAAAAAATGAGCAAAAGCTACGGCAACGCGATCGAGATTTTCGGCGACGAAAAAGCGCTTCGGAAGAAGATCATGAGCATTAAGATGGACAGCCGAACGCCGGCTGAGCCGAAGCCCGACGCGGACCAGAACATCGCGATCCAGCTTTTGAACCTGGTCGCTCCCGCGCCGCTGGCCGCCGAGTACGAAGAACGTTTGCGCGCCGGGGGACTCGGCTACGGCGACCTCAAGAAAGCGCTCTTCGAGCAGTATTGGGCCCACTTCGCGTCGGCGCGAGCCCGGCGCGCTGAGTTGGCTGCCAACTTGGATCATGTCAACGCCGTGCTCAAAGACGGCGCCGCCCGTGCGCGAGCCGTCGCCAATTCGGTCCTGCAGCGCGCCAAAACCGCCAGTGGCTTGAACTGAAACAACCCCGGAACTCGCGCCGGGACCGGCGGTTCAGGGGGAGGGGTCGACAGCAAAACCAAGCTCGCGGAAACGCTGGAGCTTGTAGATCAGGGCTCGGCGGCTGATGCCCAGGGCGTGGGCTGTTTCAGTGCGGTTGTAATCGTGTTTTTGCAGGGCCTGGAAGATCGCCTGCCGCTCGATTTCACCCAGTCGCTCCGCGTCGGCGGCCTGAGGCGCCGGACCCGAACCGGCGGCCCGCACCCGCCCGGGCAGGTGTTCGGGAAGAATCAATTCCCCCAGCGAAAGCAACGCCGCCCGCTCCATCGCGTTCCGGAGCTCGCGCACATTCCCCGGCCACCCGTACCGGGCAAGGCAGCCCGGAACCGCGGACGAAAAACGCGCCTTGCCCCTCGTAAATTCCGAAATGAACCCGCTCGCCAGCGGCATAATGTCCTCCGGCCGCTCCCGCAAGGGTGGGATGTTTAGCTCCACGACATTCAACCGGTAGAAAAGGTCCTCCCGGAAACGCCCGCCTTTGACCGCCTCGTCCAGGTTCCGGTTCGTGGCCGCGAGAATCCGGGCATTGGTCTGGAGTTCTTTATTGGAGCCTACGCGCGTGAAGAGCCCGTCCTGCGTCACGCGCAGCAGCTTGGCCTGCAGCGGTGGCGACATGTCGGCGACCTCGTCCAGAAAAATCGTGCCGCCGTTGGCGAGCTCGAACCGGCCGATGCGCTGCACCACGGCGCCGGTGAAGGCGCCCTTTTCGTGGCCGAACAGCTCGCTTTCCAGCAGCGTCTCGGGAATGGCGGCGCAGTTCACTTTGACCAGCGGCCCCGAAGAGCGCGCGCTCCAGCCATGTATCACATCCGCCAGCACCTCCTTGCCCACGCCGCTCTCGCCGGTGATCAACACCCGGCTGTCCGACATCGCCACCAGCGCCGCATCATGGTAAACCGCCTGCATCAGCGGACTTCGCGCCACCACTTGCGCCGGCAACGGCCGCTCGCCGAACTCGATCTTCCCCGACCGGGCCATCCCGGTGGCTTGCTGCACCGTCGCCAGCAACTCGTCCAGGTCGATGGGCTTGGCAAGGTAGTTCAGCGCGCCATCGCGAATCGCGCCGACCGCCTCACGGATGTCCGCATACGCCGTCACGAGCAACACCGGCAGCACCGCGTGCTCCTGCCGCGCACGCCGCAAGGTCTCCAGACCCGACAGCCCCGGCATCCTCACATCCGAGATCATCAGGCTGAAGCCGCCGCCCCGCAGGATCTCGAGCGCGCGCTCACCCGATTCGGCCAGCACGGTCTCAAAACCTGCGCTGCGAAGAAACGAATCCAGCAGGCTCCGCTGGCCGGCATCGTCGTCCACGATTAGAATTCGCGGGGCTTTGCCAGTCGGTCTGTGATTGTCGAGTGCCATTGGCCGGGTGCGGGGAGCGTTGACAGCGCTCGCTTCACCAGTGCCCCATCATAACCATTCTCCCGTGGAGATCAACGCACTCTCCAAGACTTCGCGGATTCCGACCGACCCGGGCAAAGCCCCGGCGCCTTTTGCCGGCGCGCATTGGAACCATGAACCTGAAGACCGGCGTGTGGACTTTAGCCCGCGGCGGTGCCCAGCAAAAGCCTTAGCCAATCACCTGGCGTTGGGTTGCCCGGATTGCTTCGGACTGAAAGCTGCCCACCGAGGCGACGGGAGGCGGTAATTCCTCGCAGGTGCGTTTCCCCTCACCTTCCGGCGCCCCGTCCACCAGGCTCGAGCAGGATGCGCAGACATTAGGATTGCGCGAGAGGGATCCGCCTCTTTCCGACATCGACTCTCCACAGCACACACAAACCCGGGGCTTCATGTCCTCGCTTCCTCTTGGGCTCCTGGACGATTAGGAAATCATGGATCGCCCGGCCTGTCAACAGTCCGCCGCCACTATTTGTTGTCAGCCCGACCCTAACCTTCTAGCCTCCGCGCATGACCGAAAACGAAATCCTGCAAATCTTTCGCGATACGGGGGCTTTGCTGGAAGGGCATTTCATCCTCCGCAGCGGCTTGCACAGCCGTCAATACTTCCAATGCGCCCTGGCGCTGCAGCAGATGCCGGACGTGGAGCGGCTTGGGGCCGAGCTGGCTGCCAAGGTGCGTGGGCTTGGGGCGGTGACGGTCGTGTCACCCGCGATGGGCGGGTTGGTGTTGGGGCAGGAGGTGGCACGCCAGCTCCGGCTCCGTTTCATTTTCGTCGAAAAAGAGGAGGGCAAGCTGGCGCTCCGTCGCGGCTTCAAAATCGCTCCCCGGGAGAAAGTGCTGGTGATTGAAGATGTGGTGACCAAGGGAGGGCGGGTGCAGGAGGCCATCGACATCGTGCGGGCACACGGCGGTCTGGTGGTGGCGGTGGGGATGGCGGTAGACCGTAGCGGCGGACAGGTGAAATTCGGTCTGCCCTCGTTCAGCCTGCTGAAAATTAACGTGGAAACATTCGAGCCCGATAAATTGCCGCCTGACCTGGCGGCAATGCCGGCCTCTAAACCGGGCAGCAAGTAGGCGAAGGCCCAACGGCGGCGGATCCCACGCCCGACTGGTTTATAACGGCCTCAATGTATGGCCGCCAGCGGCAGTTCCACCCAAAAGCGGCTGCCTTTGCCCGGGTCGGACTCAACGCCTACACGGCCACCCATCCGTTCGGCGCCCTTGCGGCAAATGGCGAGGCCCAAACCGGTTCCAGCAAACGCTTGCTTGCTGTGCAGCCGCTGGAAAACCGCGAAGATCTTGCCAACGTCTTCAGCCGGAATCCCGATCCCGTTGTCCTCTATCCAGAGACGGACCCGAGGCGTCGGGGGCCGCGGATCTGTGAGTGCGGTCTCGTAACGATCGGCCCCAAAAGAGGGGGGTGATTGCCCTTCGGGTGCCGCCGGTTCCGCCGGGGCCGGCCGCTGACTTTGGACGTGGGACGCAGTGCCTCGGACTGGTTCCGCCCAGATCCGAATCCTGGGGGGCAGGTCGGGCGCCACGAACTTCAGCGCGTTGGCAAGCAGGTTCTGAATCAGCAACACGACCGTTGCCTGGTGGCCGATGACCGAGGGCAACGGATCGGTTACCGCGATGGTAGCCCGCCGGGTCCGAATGTCCTCCTCAAGGAGTTTCAGAGCTTCGGCGACTGCGGTTTTGAGGCTGACGGGCTCGAGCTTGATTTCCTGAGCGCTGACTTTGCTGTACTCAAGCAGGTCGTCCAGCAGTTGCTTCATTTGGTCCGAGGCTTCGGTCACGCGTCGCAGCAGCGAGCGCGCGTCATCCCCGAGGTGGGCGCCGTAATCCTCGAGCAGGATCGCCGAAAAACTCCGGATAGCCCGCAACGGAGCGCGCAGGTCGTGCGCCGCCGTGTAGGCAAACGTCTGGAGATTGGTATTGGCCTCGCGCAACTGGGCGGTCCGCTCCTCGACTTTCCGCTCCAATTGAGTGTTGGCGACGGCCAAATCATCACGGGCCTGCTTGAGCGCCGCCTCGGCGTCCATCCGGTCCGTGATGTCCCGCAAAATGACGGTGCACAGCGGCTCGCCTTGGATTTCCACCCGCGAGATCGACGCCTCGATGGGAAACTCCTCGCCGCTCGCGCGCAGGCCGGTCACGAAGCCAAGGTGGCTCATGGACCGGGTGCTCACCCCCGTCGCACCGAATTCTTTGACTTCCCGCGTGTGTGAGGCCCAGAACCGGGGCGGGATAAAGCGGTTGATGTTTCGCCCCAGGGCCTGGGCGGCCGACACGCCGAACATCTTCTCCGCCGCGGGATTGAAGAGGACGACCTCCTGCCGGGCGTTGATGGAGATGATGGCATCCATGGCCGAAGAGATGATGCCGTCAAACCGCGCCGTGGTTTTCGCCAGCTCGTGATCGCCCTGCTTGCGGCGTGCCTCGGCTTCAGCCTCCTGGAGGGCGCGCCGGACCGAGGGCGCGAGGCGTGAGAGATGGGTCTTGAGCACGTAGTCCGTGGCGCCCCGTTTAAGGCATTCGATGGCCAGGTCCTCGCCGATGGTTCCGGAGACGAAGATATATGGTACGTCGGGGCGCCGCTCGTGCGCCAGGCGCAACGCATCCAGCACATTTGTGCCCGGGATCGTATAGTCGGACAGGATGAGGTTCAGGGACTCCCGCGACAGGCCCCGCTGGAACTGCGCGAGGGTCTGAGCCCGTTCGAGCTCTACTTCCAGGCCGTCGCTGCGCAACAGGTCTATCGCCAGTTGGCTGTCAACGGGATCGTCCTCGAGGTGCAGAATGTGGATGACGGAACCCAAAGTCACTTTCTCCTTTCTTGGTTCAGGCACGACCCGTTCCCGCGGTTGGCCCGCCTGGCGGTGGCTCGTTGACGACGGCCCAGAACATGCCCAGTTCGCTCACGGCATGAACAAACTGGTCGAAGTCCACCGGTTTGACCACGTAAGCGTTCACGCCCAATTGGTAGCTGCGTATGAGGTCGCTTTCCTCGCGGGAAGAGGTCAGGATCACCACCGGGAGGAGGCGGAGCGCGGGGTCCGCTTTGAGCTGGCGCAGAACCTCCAGGCCGTCCACTTTCGGCATCTTGATGTCCAGCAACACCACTGCCGGGTCAACGGCCGGGCGCAGGGCGTATTCGCCGCGCCGGAACAGGTATTCAAGAGCCTGCGCGCCGTTATGGACTACATCGACCTGGTTCGCGAGGTGGCGTTCGCGCAGCGCCATCAGCGTTAGTTCGATGTCGTTCGGATCGTCTTCGGCCAGCAGGATTTTTCGCAATGGTTGAGCTTTCACAGGAGTCGTTCGTTCGGCAGGGAAAAGTAAAACGCGGCGCCGCGATCCACCTGGCCCTCGGCCCAGGTTTTTCCTCCGTGGCGTTGGATGATACGTCGCACACTCGCCAATCCAATGCCCGTGCCTTCGAAATCTCCGGGGTCGTGGAGGCGCTGAAACACGCCGAACAGTTTGTCCGCGTACTGCATGTCGAAACCGGCGCCGTTATCGCGCACAAAACAAACCACGTCGCCATTTTCCCGGCGGCTGCCCAACTCGATCTGGGCCGGGTTCCTGTGGCGGGTATACTTGATGGCATTGGAGAGAAGGTTGACGACCGCGGACCGCAGCAGCGCCTGGTCGCCGCGAACCTGCGGGAGGGGTCCTATCTCCCAGTTGATGGCACGACCCGTTGTCTCGGAGGCCAGTTCTTTGCGCGCCTCTTCCGCCAGTTCCATCAGGTTGACGTTCGTCTCCGCCAGGGCGGCGCGGCCGATGCGAGACAGGACGAGCAAGTCGTCGATCAGGCTCCCCATGCGGCGGGCCGCCTCGGAAATTGTCCGCACCATCCTCAGGTTCACCGGGTCAAGCGAGGGCCCGATGTTCTTCTCCAGCAGTTTGATATAACTGCTGACATGCCGCAGCGGGGCGCGGAGGTCGTGCGAAACACTGTAGCCGAAAGCTTCGAGTTCCTTGTTCGCCGCCGCCAACTGGGCATTGGACGACTCCAGATCCCGGTTCGCCGCCGCCAGCGCGGCGGTCCGCTCCGAGACCCTTTCCTCCAACCTGCCGTGGCTTTTCCGGAGTTCCTCCTGGGCGACGGCCCGCCAGTTGATTTCACGTGAGATTCGGCGATAGGCCCAGGCAAGAAACACCAGGTCCAGGCAGGCGCTGGCGAAGAACGCCGCGTTGCGCTCCCGGGTGGCGCGGTCCGCGCGGCGATTGGCCAGGTCGAACTCCGCGACTTCGATCGCCTGAAGCCCAGCGAGGTTGGAGGTGATGGCGTCTGTGAGATCCTTACCACGGTTGGAACGGACGACAGCCAGCGCGCCTTCGGTATCGCCGGCACGCTGGAGTTTGATGGTGCGATCCAATTCCTGCAATTTGTCGGTAATCAGTCGCTTCAACTGTTTGATTTCGGGGTCGGCCAGGTCACCCTGATTTGCGGCTGCATCCAGAGCCGCCAGTTCAGGGGTAAGATCCCGCAACGCTTTATCGTAGGGTGCCAGGTAAACCGGTTCAGCGGTCAGCAGGTATCCGCGCTGCGCCGACTCGGCGTCTTTGAGGCTGGAGTCTACGCTTTGCAGCAACTGAATGATCCCCCTTTGTGTTGCCAGGCGCCGATTGCTCTCCAGCGCGACACGCCCGATCCAATAAACCACCGCCATCGTTCCAATCACGGTTAGAGCGGTCGCCACAAATACGATTCCCGTGACCGGACTGGCGAATTTCGTTTTACGTCTTTTCAGGTCCACTTTCTCTCAGAACATCTGGCGCACGCGCACAGTACGACACCTCAATGCCTCAGGGCCTTACCTTCCACCTAAAGTAGCAGTTTGTCATCCTCCAGATTGGCCGCAACCCGGACGGCCGCCCTGTCTTTCGGGGTTTCCGGTCCGCAGGAAACTGAAAAACCCAACCCAACCCGCGCAATTCCGGGGTCTCAGGGCTGTGGGGACCGGCAAGTGGGGGGATGAACGAACTTTGAAGCGGTCCTGGCGACCCGCCCGCGGCCCGGTTCAACCTCGCCTCAGGCCTGATACGAAAGGGCTTTGCTCGAGGTAAAACCTCAACGGCAGGTCAGCCGCTTTGGTGATACCAATCCGTGTGGTCGTGACGGTCTGTCCGCGCCCCACCCGGAATTGGTCTATTTCGGGGTTCTGCGCAACGAACAAAGGCGAACCAGCGTCACACAGATCGGCCCCATCCAGTTTGCGATCGATTCCCATCGCCTGGCACAGCTTGGCCGGCCCGTTGGTCAACTCGCGAACACTTCGCGCGCGCCGGTTTCTCTTGAGAATCACCTGCCCCCACTCCGCCTCCACCGCCCGGATTAACACGGCCTCGCCCGTTCCCGCCGGTCGGCAGACGGCGTTGACACAATAGTGTGCGCCGTAAATGAAATACACATACGCGTGTCCCGGCGGACCGAACATGACACGGTTGCGCGGTCTCATGCCCGCCGCCGCATGACAGGCCGGATCATTCCAAAGGTAGGCTTCGGTTTCCACAATCGGCCCCCCGCAAAGCCCATGCCGTGTCCGCCGAACCAGCCAGTGACCCAGCAATTCAGGCCCCACCACGCTGGCTGAAGGCTCGAAAAACACCCGCGGGAGCGCGACCAGGGCAGACTCGTTCATCCCAACCCAGAGTAAAGACCACGGCGGATTCCACAAGCCCGGCCAGGCGAAAGACAGGGGTGGATGATGAGGGTTTGAGATTTCAAAGGAAGATCGGCGTTTGCGGCGCATTCTGTTGCTAGATTGAGATTCGCTCGTAAGACCGCAGGACGGCGGCAACCGGGGGGAGGAGGTCGAGACTGGCGTACTGTTTGTACTCACCATTGTAGGGCCAGGAGGTGCGGATGCCCTGGTGATCGCGCTTCTGGAACCAAAAGGCAACTTGTTCGACGGCGGCCTGCTCGAGGTCATCCGGGAGAGCGGTTTGGCCGGCGCCGGGGGTGGTGCCCGGGAGGACGTAGCCGCCGGTGTAGGTGACGCGCGCGGTGGCGGGAAAGGCTAAAGGCTGAAGGCTAAAGGCTAAAGGGGAAGGAAGGGAAATGATGGAGGCGGAGCAGACCAGGTATTTGATGCCGGTTTGTTCAGCCCAGCCTTCGGTTTCGTCGGTTTTGAGTTCGAATTTTGTGACGGACTCGATTGGGTAACGGGTGGCGATGATTTCGGTATCGTCGGGGAAGAACTCGTCGGTGGCGTCGACCTGGCGGGCGAGTGTGCGCCGAGTTTCTCTGTCGAAGCGAGCGGAGGTGGCTTTGATGGCGGTGGTAAGGAGGGCGTCGTATTGGGTGTCGGTTTCGAGGATGCCGAGGCGGGATTTGACGGTGGAGAGGGTGGTGAGCATTTCTTTAGTTGAGAGTTGATGGTTGAGAGTTGATGGGGTGAGGGGCAGGGCGGGGCGGGAGGAAAGGCTAAAGGCTGAAGGCTAAAGGCTAAAGGAGAACACAGCGGAGAATTGGCGGGGTGCTGGGGGTGCTCTGCAGGAATGGGAAATCTGGCGAAATACGCAGGTGACTCCGGCGTAAATAGATAGCGGGCTCCAAAAGCGGTGGCCGTGGCACTGCGGCTCTGGACCGCAATGTGCTAGTTCGAGTGTGCGAGCTATGCGCATATTACTGCGACAGAGGGCAACCGGGCACTTTCTGGCTGCTGACGGCGTATCCTGGACCACAGACCCAAACGCGGCTCGACGGCTGAGAAGTGTGCGGGATGCCGTGCGACTGCTGGCGGTTATTGGGTGTGCGGCTGACATTTTCCACGACTTGGGCGACTGCGGGCGTGATTTCACCGTGCCTCTTGATGGGTGAGTGTGCGGGGTGGCGGAGGCGGAGTGATGGAGTGAGGGAGTGATGGGGGGCCGGAATTTAGGGGTTAGGATTTACGATTTTCGGACTATGGGACTCGGGCGTGGGGGGGGCAAGGAGACAGTAAGTGAATTAATGAATTAGTGAATTAGTGAATTAGTGAGGGGGGAGGCGGCTAGCGCTGACGCTCAGCCACGCGCCGCTCAGAGCGCTCGAATGGACGCCGGACGCGACCGGCGCGCTGGCTGTAGCAAAAGTTATCCCTCGACTTCACAGCTCTCTACCCACTTTCTCCATTTCTTTTTTGCCATTTTATCATCTGGATCGAGTTCGAGTGCGTGTTGGTAACTCTCGGTCGCGAGTCCATCAATGCCCAAAGCCGCATATGCATCGCCGAGAGCCCAGAACTGCGCGGGGATTTGCGGCACATACTGCGCGGCATATCTAAAATGCTCCAGTGCCTCCCTATATTCGCCTGCTGCGTAATGCCAATTGCCTACAAAGAGATGTGTCCAGGGATCGGCGGGATTGAGGTCGAGCGAGCGGTCGTATGCCGTCTTGGCTTTTCGCACGCAGCCTTTTTTGAAGTAAAGATTGCCCAGCCTCTGGAACAACTCGGCGTTATTCGGATGCGCTTTGATGCGCTTCAACAAGCTAGAGATGACACGCGGGTTTGGCATCATGTTGGGCTAACGCCGAGGATGAGCCGGGACGAGGAGCGCGTCAACAGCGCCCGAATGCGAACTGAACGCCATCGCGCTCCTCGTCATCGGCTCAATCCTTTTGTTAACTCGTGCTTTCCCTGTTAAGCCCGTGCTTTAGTAGCAACACCCTTTGTATGTCGTTTTTGGCGAAACCCTCTGAGGCCATGTAGCGGGCCAATTCGCCTGCGGAGTTAGCGCAGCAACAGAGTCAACCACAATAAGGTCAACAGCGTTACTGTGTACAAGGGTGTCAACAATCTCCAGCGCTTGCTCCCCGTTGTCTGGTTGGCTAATTAACAGATTGTCCGTGTCTACGCCAAGCTTGCGGGCATAGGCCGGGTCAAGCGCGTGTTCGGCATCAATAAATGCCGCTGTGCCACCTTTTTTTTGGCACTCGGCAATCGCGTGCAATGTCAGCGTGGTTTTACCAGAACTTTCTGGACCGTAAATTTCTATGATGCGGCCTTTTGGATACCCGCCGCCAAGCGCTAAATCTATGCTTAGCGCGCCAGCCGGGATAAATTCGACATCGGCATGGTGCTGCTCGCCAAGGCGCATAAT
>DATDCV010000682.1:0-8273 GCA_036524155.1 Verrucomicrobiia bacterium | reverse complement strand
GCTCGCATTGCACGCCAAATCCGGATGGACGACGCGCACGCGACCAGCATCCCAGTGCTGCTTGCGCCGCGGTGAACCAACCCCAAGATCTGCATGGTGCCGCGACCCAAGTGCTCCCGGTTCGGTTTACGTCGGTCCAGGCCCGCGTTTTGGCGTCGGTGGTCAAGGTGACCACCGACGCCCAATCGCCTCCAGATACCCGCTCGCGGGTCTGAATCGAGTAGGTGTGCCCCAGCACATTGGCCCAGGCGAGGCGCGGGTAGCTATGCTGCTGTTCCAGCGTCAGCCACGGGGCGACCGCTTCGGCGCCCAAAGCCGAGGTGGAAGCCAAGACAGCCGTGAACGCCCAGGCGGTCGATCCAACGCACTGGAGGAGAGCCGTGTTCATGTGATCCGTGTCGATTGCAGGCGCTGCACGGCGGGTGGTTACTTAAACGCGATCCTGATGCTCTTGATTTGCAGGCTCGCTGTGGCCTCGAATTGGAACGACCGTCCGTCCAGCAAACGACCGTGAGCGACAATGCTCAAGTTTGGATGTTGGGCCCCGCCAATTGGATGCAGCCTTTCGTCGAAAAAGCTGGCGGAACCGACCTGCAGTGAGGGCATGGAGGCCAGGTCCGTGATCGTCAGCACGCCGTCCGCGATCTGCTCGCGCAAATCCGGCCAGGAGACAAACCACACGGGCACTGCGCCCAGGCCGTGCAAGTTTGAGAAAATGGGCGCCGCGTCGATGGGCGGCGGCCCATTCTCCCAGATCTCGAACCCGGCCACTGTAAGCGGACACCCGAAGGCGGCCGGAATGTCCACGATATTCAGGAGGTTGAAGCCATCGGGCACGCAAGCCGGCTCGCGGTAAAACACGATGGCGGCCCATTCCTCGTTGTGAGGGATGAAATCCGTTCGAGCGTAGGCCGGGATCCCCGGAGCCGGTGGAACTTCCACGCGGACGGCGGCCTCTACGATTGAGGTTGAAATCGCCGCAGCCCCGAGGAGCAGCGTAAGGAACATTTGTTTTTTCATAGGAACTCTTTGTTGATTTTCTCCAGGCTCGCGCCTGGTTTGCTTATCTTACTTTTCGGAAGCTTCGTCCACGCGGACGCCTTCCATTTTGTTCTCCGGGGATGGAGGGTGAAAGTTGCGGAATCTTTCTGGCTTGTCGGGAAGCCAAATTAGTTCGGGGGTCGGTTCGGAAAAACCAAAAGCGGGCGTGCCCGCCTGGTTAACGGCGGCGCGCTTCGGGCATTGGCTGCGCTCGAATCTGCTCAAATGGCAGCGCTCGCCAGAGCTTGAACGTGCCGTCGCTGCTGCCGGAAAGGAGGGCATTGCCGTGCTCGGCAAAGGCCACGCACCAGACCCAGCCGGTGTGCCCCTTCAGAATAGCCACTTCCTGGTCAACCTCCGGGTGCCACAGGCGGAGCGTGTGATCCATGCCCGCGCTGGCGAGCGTGCGGCCATCCGGAGAGAAGGTCAGCATGTTCACTGGGCCCGTATGCCCGACGAGCTTGCGCAAAGGCTGATGCCCGGTGAGGTCCCAGAGGAAAATGGCACCCCGCTCGTCGGCGATGGCCAGCAACTTGCCGTCGGGCGCAAAAGCCACGTCGTGCAGAAAACGCACCTTCTGCGGGCTGCAGGCCGCCACGCGGCGCGTGGCGATATCCCACACGAGAAGGGAGTGGTTGGTTCCAGCCGCCGCCAGCAATTTCCCGTCGGGAGAAACGGCCAGGGCCTCGACGGGGAACGAGTTAGGGACGTCGGGTATCTCCCAGTAATTAGTTCCGCTCGCGATGTCAGTCAGCTTGATCCCCGAGCCAAAGCCCCCACCCGTGACCAAGACGGTCCCGTTCAAGGCGTAGGCGATGTGAGTGATCTGGCCGGCGTGAAGTTTTAACGGCTCCTTCAACGGCTGCAGGGTGGCCGCGTCGAGAAAACCGACCGCGCCTCCATCGGTCGTGACCGCCACGGTCCGACCGTCCGGCGAGAACGCCATCCGCCCGAACACGTGTGGCGTGTTGAAGACGTCGCTGGCGGCCACCGCATTCAGAATGGTCCCGGTGCCCAAGTCGCAAAGGACGAGCCGGTAGAACTGGGTGGCAACCGCCCGGTCCTGCGTGGGAGAAACGGCGACACTAAAGATCGCCGGTGGATCGCCCTCGGGGGCGGGCAGGTCCCTACGCGGAAGCAGAGTGGTGAACTCTTCCCGTTCCGTAAGGGCGGACGCGGACTCCATCGTCGCCAAAGGCCAAAGGCGTGCCGTGCTGTCGCTGCTGGCCGTAACGAACGCCCGGCCGTCCGGCGCCATCACCAGCCGGTTGACGGCCGCACTATGACCCCGCCAAGAGTCCATTCGCGTCGGATCGGCGAGTTTCCAGGAAAGGAGGTTTTGCCCCCAACTGCTGGCGAGCAAGGTCCGGCTGTCCGGCGTGAAGGCGACCGAGGTGACGACCACAAAGTCACTACGGTTGGTAAGAATCGCCTTCTGCCCCTTGACCTCCCACAACACAACGCGTTCGTCCCCTCCGCCCGTAGCCAGTGTCAGCCCGTCCGGAGAGAAAGCGACGGAAATGATGAAGTCGCGATGGACGAGGGGAAAATTCGTGGTCAAGACGCCAGTCGAGAGGTCGTACAATGCCAGATTAAACGGTTCTCTGTTTCCGATCTGATTGCAGAATACCAGAGTTCGTTCATCTGGTGAGAACGCCGCCGGACCCCAAAAGCCCGCAACGTTTGTCCGGAGCGTCAGCACGGGTCTCGCGGCGGCCGTGCCGGCATGCACTTCCCAGAGGTCAATCGAAAACCCGTCGGTTGCCCGCGTGGCCAGATACTTTCCGCCGGGACTGAACGCGAAGCCCGGCCACATCCCGCGAACCGTGTTGGTCGAGGTGAGGAGGCGTTCCTGGGTGACGTCCCACAGCTTCAGGATCCCGTCGTCGCCGCTGACCGTGGCCAGCCAGTTGTTATTCCGGGGGTAGAACGCCAGGTAGTCGATGGCGGCAGCGTGCGCGTGCCAGCGTTTGATGCGCTGCCGACTCTCCGCCTCGAAGAGCTCTACAGAACCCTCGCCGGTGCCTAAAGCCACCCTGCGACCGTCGGGTGAATAGTCCGCTGACTGAAAGCCGGCAGCGTTCGTGGCCAACACTTCGCTCGGGCTGCTCGCGCAGAGACGATAAAGATAACGCCAGTCGAAACCGCGAAAGTCGGTTTGCCCCGAAAGGGGCTGCAGCGCGCGCAAGGTCGCCAGGGCCCCACCGAGCTTCCCTTCTTTGAAGGCGGCGTGGGCCAGTTTCATCTGCGCGGCGTAAAGCCGGCCTTGGGCAACGTCGCGCTGGATCTTGGTTTCGGCGGCGGCCCTGGTGGCGCGCTGGCCCTGCCAAGCCACGCCGGCAAAGCCGAGAACGAAGATGAACATGGCGGCCGCCGCGAGCGTGGCCACGAGCGGGTTCCGACGACACCACTGCCAGACTTTCTCTGGCCGACTCACGGGCCGGGCGAGGATCGGCTCTCCACGCAGCCAGCGGCCCAGGTCCTCCGCCAACTCTTGCGCCGTCTGGTAGCGACGGGCGGGTTGCTTCTCCAGGCATTTAAGACAAATCGTCTTCAAATCGCGCGGCAAGTGTGGATTCAGAATTGTCGGCGACACCGGATCCGTTGTCTGCACTTGCTGCAACGTTTCCGCCACTGTCGCTGCCACAAAGGGCGCCCGGCCCGTAAGCAAGTGATAAAGAATCGCCCCCAGCGAATAGACGTCGCTGTGTTTGCCCACCAGGCCGCGATGCGCTGCCGCTTGCTCCGGCGCCATGTAGCTCGGGGAACCCAACACCTGCCCGCTCAGCGTAAGCTCAGTGTCTTTCTCCAGCCTCTTAGCCAGGCCGAAATCCGTCACTTTCGGTTGATCGTTCTCGTCCAGGAGCACATTCGATGGCTTCAGGTCGCGATGCAGCACTCCGCGCTCATGCGCGTAGTGAATCGCCGCGGCAATGGTCTGCACGTAGCCCGCCGCCCGCCGGGCGGGCAACGGCTGGTGGGCGACGAGGCGCGAGAGCGGCGGGCCGTTCACGAAGTCCATCACCAGGTAGTGCTGGCCCTGGTGGATGCCGACCTCCACGATGCTCACGATGTTCGGATGGTGCAAACTCCCGGCCGCGGTCGCCTCGGTGCGGAACCGCTGTACGTACTCCGGGCCGGCCAGCGGCCCGAACAAGAGCATCTTCACCGCGACGAGCCGGTCCAGGCTGACTTGGCGCGCCTTATAGACGATGCCCATGCCGCCGCGGGCGATTTCCTCCAGGAGTTCGTAGTCGCCGAACCGGCGCACCTCCGCCGGGACAAGGGCGCTCCCAGTTGATGCGCACGGTGCCGGGGCCAGCGGCACGGTGGCGGAGAGGGGCTGGACTCCCAAAGCGTTGTCAAGCGCGCAGCCGGGGCAGACCCCTCCGCCTTGGCTGCTCACCAGGGGCGCGCCACAGGCACGACACTGGCCGGGATCGGTTTGAGCGGTTCCATTCATGATGGCTTAGATTTCTGCGGCGGCATCTCGCTTTAGAGACGCCGCACTTCCTGCGCAAACAGCCGGCGACGATTTCACAAGATCCCGTCCCGGGTTTTTGCCAGTCTCTACCATTATTCTCCGGGAAAGGCCCGGGTAAGTTGCGATCTAGCGGGCTCAGCCCCGGACCACCGCCACCAAGTACCGCAGTTCTTCATCAATCTCGGCCACGGTGGGCACGGTGTGCGCGATTTCTTCGCGCACCAGTTCGCCGTGCCGTCGGCGCAGCCGATGAATCATGGATTTGACCGCGCTTTCACTGACGCCGAGCCGGACCGCGGCTTCCGCATACGACAGCGCGCCTTGCTCGCCCGGCTCAAAGCTCTTTAAGACTTCATATTCTTTCTCTTTGCCTTTGGCCGCGAATTCTGCGCGCAGTCGGTCCAACGCCCGCCTCAGGACGGTCTGCGCCCAGCGACGCTCGAAGAGCTTCTCCGGCGTGAGTTCGTCAGGAACCTCCAACCGGTAACGCCCCTCCGGTGGCTCTTCATCAAGCGAAATAAACACCCGACCCCCGCCGCGCTTCAGTGTGTTGGCGCGCTCGCGTTGATCCGCCAGGAATTGAGTGAGCGCATGGAGGAGAAAAGTGCGGAACCGGCCCCTGTTGCGGTCCGCCCGGGCCGGGTAGTTTTTCCGCAGCAACTGGGAAAAGAAGTCCTGGGTCAGATCCTCGGCATCCGCCGGCGCATAACCCCGCCCCCGAACATATGCGTAGAGCGGGTACCAATAGGTCCGGCATAACTTCTCCAACGCTGCGTCGGCCTGCGGCGATTGCCCTCCCCCCGCCGCCAGCACCACGCTCCAATGCGTGGTGACGAAACAAGCATGGCTGCCCGGACCGGTCTCGTTATCCGACCCGCTCATTGTCGAAGCGCTAATGATACAGTGTATCAATTAGAGTGCTACACTTTTCTCCGGCACGGGGCACCCCCCCCATTGGTTCCCCGCTCGCCAACCGCCAAATCTGCCGCAGAATTGCTTGAATCGGGGCGCATAGGTTTCACTGGGTCATCGTTTTTCCCGCGTAGCGGTGCGTGAACGCGAGCGCGCACAAAGCAAGTTCAGCGATCAGCTCTGTTGGTTGGGATATAGGAGGTGTGAATGGCGGGAGCGGTGGGGCTCCAACCCGTAACCTCTGCCGTGACCGGGCGGCGCTCTGTCGCAGACCGCTTCCTCGGCCGCCGCGCGCCCGCCGCTTCAACGTTGCAGGAACACTGCCCCGCGGCCCGCGGCAGGAATAGGGGCTAAGCTGTTACGTGTAGCCGATTTCCTTACACCAGTTTCCACCTTTTCCTGACAAGACGAAAGCGACGTTATCTGGTAAGGATCATATATGCGAAAGCGGGTTGGCAATAACGCTTCGCGCTTGCCTATGACGCACCTAATCAGATCTGTTTCCCTGGCTGCTGTCCTCGCAGCGATCCTCCTGCAAGTTCTGGCCTCGTTGGCTGCCGGGGCTACGCGGTATGTGAACCTCAACAATTCCACACCGGTCTCACCCTACACAAACTGGCTCTCCGCGGCCACGAACATCCAGGACGCCGTGGATGCGGCGGGGGCCGGGGATGAAGTTGTAGTCGCCGACGGTCACTACGCTGCGGGCGGTCGGGCCTTGTATGGCCTGATGACCAACCGCGTGGTCATCGACAAGGCGGTGGCGGTTCGCAGCGTGAACGGGCCGCTGGTGACAACCATCGAGGGAGCTGCGGCGCCTGGGTTTGTGAACGGGGACGGCGCCGTTCGATGCGTGTATGTGGGAACCAACGCAGTGCTGAGCGGGTTTACTTTGACTAACGGGCACACGCGGGTGGCTGGGCACGACACCATAGAACAGAGCGGGGGCGGAGCGTGGTGCGAGATCTCGGGGGTGGTGAGCAACTGCACCTTCACAGGTAATTCGGCCGACAACGCCGGCGGCGGGGCATACCGTGGCACCTTGAACAACTGCACCTTGGGCGGCAATTCGGCTCAAAACTACGGTGGCGGGGCGAATGGCGCCACGCTGAACAACTGCACCTTGAGCAGCAATTTGGTTTCCTTCTTCGTCGGCGGCGGGGGGTCTGCTTGCACGCTGAGCAATTGCATCTTGATTGGCAATTCGGCTGGGTTCGGCGGCGGGGGAGGGGCTGATTGCTCGCTGAACAACTGCACCTTGACCGGTAATTCGGCCTCCGACTCTGGTGGCGGGGCGGAAAATAGTACGCTGAACAACTGCACTCTGAGCGGCAACTGGGCCAGCTCTGGCGGCGGGGCGTTTCAAAGCACGCTGAACAACTGCACCTTGGCCAGTAATTCGGCTTCCGACTCTGGCGGGGGGGTGATTTATGGTACGCTGAACAACTGCACCTTGAGTGGCAATTCGGCTTCGTTCTACGGCGGCGGGGCGAATTTCAGCGTGCTGAACAACTGCATCGCTTATTACAATTTCGCCCCGAACGGCCCGAACCACTACGGCTCCACTTTCAATTATTCCTGCGCGACACCGCTGCCGCCCGGGCCGGGCAACATTGCTGTTGAGCCGCTGCTGGCCTCGACGAGCCATCTCTCGGCCGAATCGCCCTGCATTGGCCAAGGCAGCAGCGCTGACACCCACGGGTTGGATATCGACGGCGAGCGTTGGCTCGACCCACCCTGCATGGGCGCCGACCAGTTCGTCGCGGGCCAGGCGACAGGTGGGCTGGCTATGGCCTTCACGGCTGCCTACACGAATGTCTCCGCGGGGTTTGCCGTGGCTTTTGTGGCCCAGACCAGCGGACACCTGGCCTCCAGCGTGTGGGATTTCGGGGACGGGGTGGTGGTGAGCAACCGTCCCTACGCGAGCCACGCCTGGGCGGTGCCCGGGTTGTATGAAGTGCGGTTGACCGGCTACAACGCAGATTGGCCCGACGGCGTCAGCGCGACGGTTCGGGTGCAGGTGGGCGTCCGGGAGGTGTATTACGTCAACGCGACCAATGCCGCGCCGCTGTATCCGTACACGAACCGGGCGGATGCGGCGGCCAGTATCCAGGAGGCGATTGATGCGGGGGTACAGATTGGGCGGCTGGTGCTGGTGGCGGACGGTGCGTATGGGACCGGGGGTCGGGTGGTTTATGGGCTGATGACCAACCGGGTTGTGGTGTCGGAGGGGGCGGAGGTGCGGAGTGTCAATGGGCCGCTGGTGACGCAGATTGAAGGGGCTTCGGTGGACGGGACGACGAATGGCGATGGCGCCATTCGGTGCGTGTATGTGTCGACCAACGCGGTGCTGATCGGGTTCACCTTGACCAACGGACACACGCGGGCGGAGGGGGACTATGCCAAAGAACAAAGCGGAGGGGGAGTGTGGTGCGAACCCTCGGGAGCGGTGAGCAACTGCACCCTGACGGGCAATTCGGCGCAGCGGCGGGGTGGTGGGGCGTATGGTGGCACGCTCAACCGCTGTACGTTGAGCAGCAATTTGGCGGGCACCTCCTACAGCGGCGCTGGCGGCGGAGCGTATAACGTGGCGCTGAACAACTGCACCTTGGCCGGCAATTCGGCCGGCAATGGCGGCGGGGCATATGGTGGCACGCTGAACAATTGCACTTTGAGCGACAATTCGGCCGGCAACGGGGGCGGCGGAGTGTCCGGCGCCACGTTGAACAATTGCATCTTGAGCGGCAACTGGGCGAGCTACGAAGCCGGCGGGGCGTCTTTTGGCACGCTCAACAACTGCACTTTGAGCGGCAATTCGGCGGGTTACGATGGCGGC
>DATDCV010000681.1:0-5220 GCA_036524155.1 Verrucomicrobiia bacterium | reverse complement strand
GAATACAACACGGACAGGCGCTCTGTACTCTTCACGGGGTATGCTCAACCGCGTGCTCCGGGTGGCGCGTGGTGCGCTGTCGCGGAACGAATCGGCCTTGGTGATCTTGGCGGATGCCGAGCCTACTTTACACCGGCCATCAGGGCCCTAACGGGTTTCGACAACACCAGCAGCAAAAGGCCAGTCCCGGCCGTTGTCAGCACGATCTGGAAATAACGACCAGACATTTGCTCGACCGCCTGGGCGGTGAACTCACCGGCGAGCAGGCCGGCAATCAGGTTGCCGAAGGAAGTGGCGAGGAACCAAAGGCCCATCATTTGGCCGACCAGCCGGCGCGGAGCCAGTTTCGTCACCGAGCTGAGGCCGACTGGGCTCAGACAGAGCTCGCCGAAAGTGTGCAGGAGATAGGTCGAGATGAGCCAGGTGGGCCAGACCTTATGACCGGTAGCGACGAACCGCGAGGCGATCCCCATGACGCAGAACCCGGCGCCAAGAAACAACAGCCCGATCGCAAATTTCGCCGGCAAGGACGGATTCAAGTTGCGGCGGGCCAGCGCCACCCACAGCGCGGCCATAACGGGAGCCAGCGAGATGACAAAAATGGGCCCGAGCGATTGGAGCCAGCCAGCCGGGATCTCGTAGTTCAAAAAACCGATCACCCTTTGGGTATGGCGTGCCGCGAAGAGATTAAACGACGACCCCGCTTGTTCGAACCCGGACCAAAACATGGCCGACGCCAGAAACAGCACTGCGATCACCGCGACTCGCTTCTTTTCCACTCGGTCCAACCCGAAGAGAAAAAACGCTGAGGCAAAATAAAGCAGAGCGACGCCCAGGATGACCCAAGCGGTCTGGCGAGCCAGGGCAATGGGATTGAGCTGGATCATACCGGTCAGGGCGAGCACGACCACCGCCAGCAGCCCACCCACAACTCCGAAAAGGAGGAGCCAGTCGCGTTGGCGGGCCGCTTCCAGGTGGCCGGGGCGCAAGCCGGCGTTCCCCAGATATTTGGCCGTCAGGCGAAATTGCACCAGGCCCAGGATCATTCCGAAGCCCGCGGCTGCAAATCCATAATGCCAATTCAGCTTCTCGCCGAGGTAGCCCGTGATCAGCGGGCTGATGGCGGCCCCGAGGTTGATGCCCATGTAAAAGATGGTAAAGCCCGCGTCCCGCCGTGCGCCGCCTTCCGGGTAAAGCTCGCCGACAATCGCGCTGATATTCGGCTTGAGCAGGCCGGTGCCCAGGACAACGAGAACCAGGCCCAGGTAGAAAGATTCGGTCCTGGGCAGCACCAGGAGAAATTGACCGCACGTGATTACCAACCCGCCGTACCAAACTGTCTTCTGCGCCCCGAGAAAGCGGTCGGCCACCCAACCCCCGGGAAGCGCCGCAAGGTAGACTCCCGCGGTGTAAAGACCGTAAATCGAAGTCGCCACTTTGTCGGTCAAGCCCAGGCCACCCTTCACCACGGCGTCGGTCATGAACAGCACCAGCAGGGCGCGCATCCCGTAGTAGCTGAACCGCTCCCACATCTCGGTGAAGAAGAGCGTGTACAAACCCCGCGGGTGCGCGGCGGCGGGAGTGGAGGAGAATTGGTCCGCTGGTCTTTCCTCGGTGCCGATCATCATTACCCTTTCGGTCACCAATCTTTGATGCGGCGGGTGCGGTCGGCGGGTTTGCCCTGCTGCTTCAGGGAAAGCATCTTCTCCTGGCCCTTTTGCGAATCAAGCAACCGTTCCGCCTGCTCGCGGGTCATTTGACCGGCCGCAGCGGCGGCCTGCTGCTCCTTTTGATCGTTTTGCTCGGCCTCCGATTGTTTCTGTTGACTGGCCTGCTGCTGCTCGTTGGTTCCCATCTGACTCTGCGCCTGTTGCTGCTGTTGTTGCTGGTCCTGCCCTTGCTTGTTCTGATCCTGTTGTTGTGAATCCTGTTTCTGTTCAGACTGGTTCTGTTGAGACTGTTGTTGTTGCTGCTGTTGTTGCTGCTTTTGGTCGTCGTTTTTTTCGGAACTGGGTTTAGGCTGCGGTTGCTCCTGTTGTTCCTCTTTCAACAACCCAGCCATGGCATTAAGCTTTGGATCGTCGGGGAACAAGCGTAAGCCTGTGAGCACTTCAGCCTTTGACTTTTCCTTCTGTCCCCAGATGTAGAACTGTGCGCCGCGGTGAAAGTAATCCTCCGCGTTCTGCGCTCTGATCCAAAAGGGACAGAGTAGGAACAAGCTAATGCTTAACAGCTTCCTGAACACCATTCACCTCTTTTAGCCTCTGGATGTAATCACCATAAAAGGCGGTTGTTGGATCGTTGGCTAGTTGACGTTCCATTATTTCGTGAGCCCGTGAGTATTCCCGTCTCCGTACTGCTTCATCAGCATCGGCCTTTGCTTTCTTGGCAGCTTCGCTCGGTTTCAAATCATCAGGTTGGTTCTTCTGCTGCTGCTGTTGTTTCAGCTCCTCGAGCTTTCTTTTGACAAACTCGTGGTTGAATTTGGCATCCGCATCCTGCGGGTTGAGTTTCGCGCTGAGGTCAAAGTCTTTGAGGGCCTGTTCCCACGCTTCGGTTCGCTTTTTCGGGTCAGGGGTCTGCTCGCCGAGGTAGTACAGGCTGTTGCCGCGATTGTAGTAGGCCCGCTCCTGGAGTTTCAGATCGGGAGAGGCCAGCGCATCGTTGAACTGTTTCTTCGCCTGGTCAAACTGCCGGTTGCGATACGCGGCGGTGCCGGCATTGAAGTGGAGACGGGGATCGTCGGCTTTGCGCTCCAAAAGCTGCTCGTATTCCTTGAACGCCTGGTCGTAGTTGCCGTCTTTGTAATCCCGCAGCGCTTTGCCGGTCGAAGCGCCGAACGCCCGAGGAGCCATTGCGCAAACCAGCAGCAGCAGCACGGCGGCGGGGGCCGCGGCCGGCTTCGAGCCGACCGGCTGGTTGGCCGACGCGTGCCGATGGCGCGTTCCCCGGCGGCGCTGGGGGATGAGCATTTCGATCATCAGCAACACAATCGCCGCGCCCAGCGGCCAATGAAAACGCTGATGGTACTGCTTCACAAGCTTCTCCTGGTGCTCGGACTTGGGCAGCTCTGCCAGCCCTTTTTCATAAAGTGTATCGACCGTTTTGGCGCCTCGCAACGGGAGGTAAAACCCTCCTTCAGTGGCGGTGGCGATTTGTTTCAGCAAATCTTCGTTCAGACGCGACTTTACCACGTTGCCGTCCTCGTCGCGGACAAATTCTTCCCGGCCCTGCGGGTCTTTGATGCGGACCAGTTCACCTTCGGAGGTGCCGATGCCGATAGTGTAAATGCGCATCCCGGCCCGAGCGGCTTTCTGTGCCGCTTCGAGCGCGCCGGAATCATGATCTTCGCCATCAGTCATCAGCACCAGGACACGGTGGTTCTCGCCTTCCTTGAAAGCGGTAAGCGCAGTGTCAATCGCCTCGGCCAGCGCCGTCCCGCCTTGCGAGACCGTGTTCACGTCCAGCGAATCGACACTCTGCCCGAACGCCGCATCGTCAATGGTCAACGGGCATTGGAGGAAGGCGCTGCCGGCAAAGGCCACCAGGCCAAGGCGATCTGTGCGCGCTTTTTGCATCAGCTCGAGTGCGGCAAGCTTGGCCCGCCCGAGCCGGTTGGGCGCGATGTCCCGCGCCAGCATGCTCTTGGAACAGTCAATCGCGACGACAATGTCCACGCCGCGCTGTTTGACCTCCCGCCAGCTAAAGCCCCACTGCGGTTGCGCCAGGGCGACGATGACGCATACAACGGCGGCCACCAGGCAAGCCAGGCGCACCTTTTGGCGCAGCGGCGACACTCCCCGGGTGAGCGCCGGCAACAGGCGGGCCTGGATGAAAAGCGTCATCAGCTGCTGCCGCCTCCTCCAGGACCACCAAAAGAAAACGATCAGCGCCGGTGGCAGCACCAGCAGCAGCCATAACAGGTGCGGAGCGCCAAAGGTCACGGCAGTTTCCTCCAAACCGTATGGCCCAGGGCCGTCTCCAGCAAAACCAGCAACAGGCCAGGCGCCGCCAGCCACGCGAAAATTTCGCGATGCTGCGAGTATTTCTTTATCTCCTTTTCGGTCTTCTCGAGCTTGTCGATTTCGGCGTAGATCGCCTGGAATCTCTCCGTGTTGTCCGCGCGATAGTATTTGCCGCCCGTCTTTTCAGCGATCTTTTGCAGCGTGTCCTCGTCGATGTCAACCGGCTGCATCTGCGTGCCGACACGCCGCCCGCCCATGATCACGGGCATCGGGGCCATGCCCCTCACGCCGACGCCGATCGTGTAAACCTTTACTTTGAGCGCCTGGGCGGACTCGGCGGCGGCCAGAGGGTCGATGTTGCCGGAGTTGTTCTGTCCGTCGGTCATCAGGATGACGATTTTGCTCTTGGACTTGATCTCGCGGAGCCGGTTAATCGCGGTGGCGAGGGCAGAGCCAATCGCGGTCCGGTTTTCGTCGATCACGCCGATTTGCAGCCGATCGAGGTCCTGCAACAGGAAGTCGTGATCGAGCGTCAGCGGCGTGGCGATGAACGCGTCAACGGCAAAGACGACGAGGCCAATGCGGTCGTTCGGCCGTTTGGCAATGAACTGCTCGAGCACGGCCCGGGCCATTTCGAAACGATTGACCGGCTGGCCGCGCACCTGGAAGTCCTCCGAGATCATGCTGCCGGACATGTCGAGGGCGGCGACGATATCGACGCCGCTGGCGGTGACTTTGGTCTCGCTTTTGGTCAGGCGCGGCTGGGCCAGGGCGACGATAAAAAGCGCGAGCGCGAGCCAGCGGAGCGCCGAGAGAAAGCCGCCGGCCCGAGTGCGCGAGACGTTGAGGATGCCGCGCACGAGCTGGACGGAGGAATAGACAAAGGCGGGCGGGTTGCCACGTTTGCCCTTCAGCCAGGCCAACAACGGCAGCACCAGCAGCAGCAGCAGAAAATATGGATGGGCGAAAGTCATTCGCGTGCCGAAGGTGAGAGGCGCGAGGTCATGCGGCCCGGGATTGGGTGTTTACGGCTGGCACGGCCTCAGTCCCGGTCGCGACGGGCTCGGTTTCCTCGACCAGCCGCACAGCCGAACCGTGCAAGTCCCGCAGCTCAGATTCGGCCGGCTCGTACTTTGCGAACTTTACCAAATCGCATTTCTCGAGGAATTCGCCCAGGCTGCGTTTTTGGTCCGGAGTCAGCAGGTTCGTATGCTTGAGCTCGCGGAGAAACTCCTCCGTCGTGCGCTCCGGCGCG
>DATDCV010000680.1:0-26505 GCA_036524155.1 Verrucomicrobiia bacterium | reverse complement strand
GAGAGGGACGACGAACTTGCGGCATGTGTCGGCCTCGGTCATGGGGTGGGGGCGCGTTGAAGGGCGTGGTGGCCCAAAAGGGAAACCTTGGCTGCCAACATTATTGCGCAAGTGCCACCCATGACGAAAAGTCGTGGGATGATAGAGATTTGGAGCGGGCGGTGCACGAAAAAAAGGCCGGAGTCGGCGGCGTGGCTTCCGCCGGCAGCTTGGGATTCAGCTCGCGCAAAATCATTTCCCGCCAGCGGCTCACGCCTGGCCTCCGTTGTGGCGCGGGGCGGGCGCGGCGGGTAATTGGCAGGGTCTTCATGGGCGTTGGCGGGAACGCGCGGCAAGGCGGGCGCGAGTCATCCTGCGCTTGCGTTGACATGAGGTGCGGGCGTGACTAGCTTCCCGCACATGTCTCGGCTGCCGTTTGAACTGCTGCTGGCGCTGCGGTATCTCCGACCCAAGCGGACGTTTGTTTCGGTCATCACATTGATTTCCGTCTTGGGGGTGAGCCTGGGTGTCGCCGTGCTCATCATTGTCATCAGCGTGATGACCGGGTTCGACCATGATCTTCGCGACAAGATCCTGGGTTTCACGCCGCACATCACGATCAACCGGCCGAATGCGACGCTGAACAACTACCAGGCCCTCGCGCGCCTGGTATCATCAAATCCACACGTTAAAGCCGTCGCCCCCCTGGCCCTGGGGCGCGTGCTGGCGCAAACGGAACCGCCCGATACAAATTACCCCGCCCGCTTCGACGCTCCGGTAATGCGCGGGATCGACCCAAAGCTCGAAGCGCAAATCACCACACTGCCGACGAACATTGTCGCCGGTGCGTTTGATGTTAAGGACCGCGGGCTGCTGATCGGCAGTGTGTTTGCCGCCCACATGGGCCTCCAAGTCGGGGATTTGGTCACGGTTTATTCGCCCGAGGAACTGCAAAAGCTGCGCCAAAACCAGGGGAAGGAGGGAGAGCGCACGGTCCTGCCGCCCGAGTTCGAGGTGCGGGGCATTTTCGACGTCGGTTACGAGGAATACAATGCCCAGTACATCATCACGTCGCTTCGGGACTTCCAGGAATTGTATGTGCTGGACGATTCCGTGCACGCTTTGGCCGTAGTCACCAAAGAACCCTACCAGGCGGAGTTGATCAAAAACGAACTTCAAAAGGCGATCGGTCCCGAATTCGAGGTGTCGACCTGGATGGATCAGAACTCGGCTTTGTTGGGGGCGGTGGCGGTCGAGAAGAACGTCATGTTTATCATCCTGTTCTGCATAATGATTGTAGCCGCCCTGTGCATCCTGAGCGCGCTGATCACGTTCGTGGTTCAAAAGACGCGCGAAATCGGGATGCTGAAGGCACTGGGGGCGATGGACCTGCAGATTTCCGGCTTGTTTCTGAGCCAAAGCGGATTTGTAGGGGCCCTGGGAGTCAGCGCCGGTTTTGTGCTCGGCCGGGTGGCGCTGGCTTATCGCAATGAGTTTCTCCATTTCCTCAGGCGAACGACCGGCTTGGAACTGTTCCCCGCGAGGATATATGGGTTCAGCGAACTGCCGGCTTTGATCGTGCCGAGCGACATTCTGCTGATCTGCGGCAGCGCGTTCGTCATCTGCCTGCTTGGCGGCGTCATTCCCGCGTGGCGGGCCGGCCGGCTCAAACCCGTGGAGGCTCTCCGCTATGAGTGACCTGCTCCTTTCAGCGAAGGGCGTGCGTAAAACCTACCTCCTGGGCAAACGCGCTCTGGAAGTCCTGAGGGGGGTGGATGTGGAGCTCGCCCGAGGCGATTTTCTTGCCCTGCGCGGCGCTTCCGGCGCGGGCAAAAGCACCCTCTTATACTTGATCGGCGGCCTTGACACCCCCAACGAAGGCGAGATCCGCCTTGCGGGCCGGAATCTCGGCACTCTGTCCCGCACCGAACTGGCCCGCGTGCGCAACCGCGAGGTCGGTTTTATCTTCCAGGCCTATTACCTGCTGCCCGAACTCGACGCCCTCGAAAATGTTTGCCTACCCGCCCGTATGGCCCGGGTCCCGGCATCAGAAATCGAGGCCCGCGGCTGCGAGCTACTCGAACGGGTCGGCTTGAAAGACCGAATGGAACACAAGCCCTATGAGCTTTCCGGCGGGGAACAGCAACGGGTGGCTATCGCCCGCGCGCTCATTAATCAGCCGGACCTGGTGCTGGCGGACGAACCTACCGGTAACCTCGACTCCCACACAGGCGAGGAAATCCTCAATCTGCTGGTTACGATTCGGGAAGAAAGGAAAACCACGCTCATCATCGCGACTCATGACGCCAGACTCGCGGCGCGCGCGCCGCGGGTAATCGAACTGGTGGATGGGAAAGTAGCGGGACCGCAGGAACCGGTGATGACCGGGCCGCCCTAACGCGCATCTTTTACACTCCGATTGAAAGCACGACAGCCCGCCGCGTGAGGGCACGCGGCCTACAATCACGAAACCGTCGTCCCCTGTGGGCCGCGTGAGGGCACGGCTTTGGGGTGATGCCGCCAGGCATTCGTTTGTATTGACCGCGAATTTCTATTCGTTAACCTTCGTCAATACTATAGTGCTATAGCAATCGAAAATACTTCTTATGGAAAATAACGGAACCTCTGTTCCCAGCGGACTCCCTCGCCGGGATTTTATTAAGAAAGCCGCCACTGCGGCGGCAGTTGCGGCGGCGACGCCCCTGCTCAGAACGCCGGTTTACGGCCAAAACCAGGCCCCGTCGGCGAATGTCGCCGGCGCCAACAACCGTATCGGTGTCGGCATCATCGGGGTGGGCTTTGGGATTGGCCAAAACCACTTGATCGGCATCCACGAGAAAGCGAATGAGAACAACACGGTGTTGGCCGCCGCTTCCGAGGTTTTCAGCAAGCGCCGCACTTTTGCGAAGGACAAAGCGGGTTTGAAGGACTCCGACTTGTTCGTTGATTACCGCAAGATGCTGGAACGCAAGGATATCGACGCCGTCCTGATCGCCACGCACGACCCGGTGCACGCCCAAATGACAATCGACTCATTGGAGGCGGGCAAGCACGTGTATTGCGAGAAACCGCTGACGCGTTACCTGGACGAGGCGTTCAAGGTATATGACGTCGTGAAGAAGACCGGCAAGGTCTTCCAGGTGGGCTCCCAAGGCTGTTCGGCTGCCGGCTGGCACAAGTGCGGGGAGATTATCAAGGCCGGCAAGATCGGGACGCTTGTTTGGGGACAGGGTTTTTACTGCCGGAACAGCATTGGTGGCGAATGGAATTACCCGCTCGAAACAGAATCCACTGCAGAAAATATCGACTGGGAGCGCTGGCAGGGGCCGGTCAAACAGCGCGTGCCGTTCAGCGCGGAGCGGTTCCACCGCTGGCGGAAGTACTTCCCGTATTGCTCCGGCCTCCTGGGCGACCTGGTGCCCCACCGTCTGCACCCGCTGATGCTGGCCTCCGGCAATCCCGAGTTCCCAGTCCGCGTCACCTGCATCGGCACAAAGAACGTCCATGCCGACAAGAGTACTCCCGATACTCCGGAACGCGAAGTGCCTGAGCACGTGCAATTGCTCGCTGAGTTTCCTAGCGGTTACATGATCACTATCACGTGCAGCACCGTTAATGCGAAGAGCCCCGGGTTCGCCATCTATGGCCACAAAGCCACGATGAACATCGGCAGCAGCGGCGAACGCATCGAGCTCGTGCCCGAAAAGGACTTTGCCGAGGAGATTGATCCCGAGACCCTCACCGGGCTGCAGCCGGAAGACATCCGCGTCCACGAGAAGAACTGGTTCGACTGCATCCGCTCCGGAAAGGTTACCAACGCGAATATCGAGTTGGCGATTCGTGTCCAGACCGTCATCTCTCTGTCGGAAATGTCCGACCGCCTCAAGATGACCTGCCTGTTCGACGAGAAGGCGCGCAAGATCACCGATGGCGGCGGCAAAGAAATCGCCGCCATAACCTACGGCACGCTGCCGCAATCTTAGATTTCGATAACGACATTCCCCGGGTTTCACGGGCGCAGTCCCGTGGAACCCTTTTTCTTTGTCGAGATGCACGAGGTAGCCCTGGCCCGCAACGCGATGGCGACGCGATTCGAGATCGTGTTGCACGGCGAAGATCCGGTGGCGCTGCGGGCGGCGGGCGAGGAGGCTCTGGAGGAGATTGAACGGCTTGAGGCCCAGCTTAGCTTGTTTCGCCCGGCCAGCGAAGTCGCCCATCTGAACGCTCGCGCGGCACGCGAACCCGTCCGGGTAACACCTATCGTGTTCGCGCTGATCGAGCAGGCGCGCCGGTTGAGCGTTGAAACCGGCGGCGCGTTCGACATCACAGTCGCCCCGCTCGTGCGCTGCTGGGGGTTCATGGGAGGAAGCGGACGACAACCGACACCGGACGAAGTGGCGGTGGCGCGGCAGAAGGTCGGCATGCACCTTGTCGTATGCAATCCGGCGGAGCTGACGGTTTCGTTCGCGCGCGAGGGGGTGATGCTCGACCTGGGAGCCATCGGCAAGGGCTACGCGGTCGAACGCGCTGCTGAATTGCTGCGGGAGGCGGGCGTAACGAGCGCGCTGCTTCACGGCGGCACAAGCACCGTCTACGCGCTGGGGAGCCCGGCCGGCGCCGACCACTGGCGAGTGGCGATTGAAAACCCCCTCGGGCCGGAATCCGCCGAGTCCGGAACCAGCCGCCTTCGCGCGCAAGACCAGCGCGAGGTGCTAACGGCCCCTGCCCCGGCCAAGAGTGCATCGCGTCTGAGCGAGCCGCCGGCCTTTGCAGCCGTCGCTCTTAGAGATGAAGCGCTTTCCGTGTCCGCAGTCTGGGGCAAGTATTTCGAACGGGAGGGAGAGATTCTTGGCCATGTGATCGACCCGCGCTCGGGTGAACCCGTTTCGGCCGCGCTGTTAGCGGCGGTTGTTCTGCCTTCGGCCACCGAAACGGACGCTCTCTCGACGGCTCTGCTCACCCTTGGACCTGACGGACATGACAAACTCGCCAACCTCCACCCCCAGATGCGAACCCTGGTTACTGCTATGCGCCAGGGAAAACTCGTCACCCGGAGCCGCGGCATCCTTCCGTAGGACAAGTATCCTGCCTGTCTCTGAAACCCGGCGCCCTGCCTCTCACACCCACAGCCATCGCGCCTGCGTCAAAAGCTCAGCAACAATTGCCAGATGTACATGTTGCCGAAGGAATCGATGTCTTCCCAGATCCGGCGGACCATGTCCGGGCTGCCGGTAATCTGGGGCAACTCTTTCACCCGTTCCTCCCATGGGAAGCACACGCCGGGTTTGATTCGGGGCGCGGGACGTCCCTCCGTGCCGCGAACTTTTCGCCGATCTTCAACGGCGCCCGGGAGATCGCAGGGCGGAGAGGCAACCGGAGCCCGATAGCTCCCCGCGGAGTAGTCGCCCAATTCCCGGCCGGTTTCGGTCATCACGCGGAGGTTTTCGATGCTGGTGTCATCCTGCATGATCGCGCCGGCATCGAGGATGTAACCACCGGGTTTGGCCACTTCTTCGAGCACGCGCTTGCAGAAGGCACGGACCTCTTCCGGCTTGCCGAAACTGAGCAGCGTATTCGGTATGCCGCCGCTCAAGGCGAACTTGTCATGGAGTTTCTGGTGAACGAGGAAAATATCGTCCTGGTCGCAATGAAAAACGATGCTCCGGTCGGGCAGCTCGCGGAAAGTGTCGAGGTGGTGCCGCCATTTGCCTTCGGCGTAAAAGAGGGTCTGATGGCCCTGTTTCCAGAACTCTTCGATGATCGGCTTAAGAGTTGGCCAGTAATGGGACTCGAACTGTTTCGGATTAATGAAAGGAACACACCCGCGATGCATCCAGAAGCCGATCGGCACTTGCTTCGCGGCGTCTGCCGTGGTCAGTCCCACATGGCACAGATGCGGCATTAGCGCCTCGCAGGCCCGTAGCACTTTCTCCGGCTGAGTGTGCATGTCGAGCGTCAAGCCCACGTACCCGCGCAGTTTGTCGGCAAGAATGTCGAATGGCGCTTTGAAGATCCCGGCGATCGCGGACGCCACGCCGCATTCCGAACGCAGGCGGGCGACCTGCGGGCCGAAGGCGTAGAAGTACGAAAGCATCGCCATGGCGCCTTTGACAAACGAAAGGTTGTTCCGGTAGGTCGAGGGCTCCCCGATTTTGCTCACCTCAGTCGAGACACGCGGCAGCCACTTGTTATACAGGAACGCGGTCGGGTCATCGATTAGTTCATCGTACTCGTCGCCCCGCATGAATGCGTTGTCTTCCGACGGCTCGATGTAGTTGAAACCGGTGGTGTGAGGAATTCCGATGCCCGGGATCCCGTAATACCGCAGGCCGACCGCCTGGGCCAGCCCGGTCCACACGTAGACCATGTTCGGCACAACGGCGTCCCACTGAAAATCTTTGGCGGTTTTGATCGCGGCCTCGAAAGCCTTGCCATAATCATGCGCCACCTCCTGGCACGTGTATCCGGTGTATTTGGCGGTGAATTCCGCAACGAACGGGCGAATCGGCACCAGGTCCGGCTTCTCGTTGCGCATTGCGGTGACATAACGGTTGAGACGTTCCTGGTAGAGTTGCTCGGTGTTCATATTCCGCCCAGAGGGTAACCGGCACGCCGAGCCGGGGAAAGGCGTAACTGCGGGCAGGAACGGTGCAAGGCCGGAGCGCCGACTTGTAGTCGGCTTACATCCTGGTCAGGTGATGGGTGCGCCGTCATGGCCACGGCCTAAGCCGACTGCAAGTCGGCGCTCCGCACACTTCGCCACGCTACCGCCAGAGCCAGGTTATCAACGGCGCAAGGATCAAGCTGGGAAGATAATCGGTGATTTCGATCTTCTTCAGCCCCAGGATCACGAGCGCGACCGAGAAAACCAGAAGGCCGCCCACCGCATTGACAGAGCTGACTAGCCCACGCTCGCAGAGGAACGGCCCCAGCCACTCAGAGCAGAGCAGCGTTATCGTCCCTTGAAACGCCAGGACCGGAATGACAGCCAGTAGGACGCCCCAGCCGAACAGCGCGACAAATCCGAGCGCCGCCAGTCCATCAATGACACCCTTGATTGCCAGCGGGTAGAAATACGGGGGCGAGTTGAGCCCGTCCTGCGTGGCGCCCAAAATCCCCAGTGGCGCCGCGCAGAACAGCGCCGCACACACCTTGAATCCATCGCTGGCGCGGTTCGGGTCGCCGGGTTTGCGGACGCTGATCCGATCCCGTGCCCAGCCTCCGAGCGCGTTCGAGGCATTTTGAAGGCGCAGCAGGCGGCCGGCTAATTTGCCGAGTATCATCGCAACGATCACGATGAGAAGTTGTTTGAGAATCTGGGACCATGAACCGCTTAAGTTAGCCCAGGTCAGCCGCAGGCCACAAAAGACGGTCAACGCCGCCAACACCACCTTGAGGGCGTCTTCGTTACTCCGGGAAAGGCTGAACCCGGGTCGGGCAAGGCCGACGATCCCACCAATCATAATTCCGGCGGCGTTCACCAACGTCCCAATCATGCGCTGGATCATAGTTTTCGCAGCGAAGGTTCAAAGCCAAATTTCGCGAGGAGCGGTTCGAGAAAGAGAAAGATTGAGAGCGGGGTCAAGATCCGGTGAGACTGCGGGGTGGGCAAGATTGAGGCCTTACAATGCGCTTGACACCGAGGATGAAGGGGACACGCTGGCAGGCGAAACCACCAAAAGAAAGAGTCGAGCATGAGATTCATGTCCACGATCAACAACCGGAGAACAGGGCGCGGCCCTGGTGGAACCGCGGAGTCCAAAAGAACCGTTATGAAAAAGCTTGGAAATCTACTTCGCAAAGCAGTGCTCCTTCTGGCGGGAGTAATGTTCAGCATCAGTGCCGTGGCCCAACCCCAGGGGCTGGGCCTTGAACGAGCGGCCGCAGTCAAGGCGGCGCGTGTCGGGCAGCTCCTGGCAACGCCTGGAGTAGTGGGTGCCGGGGTGGGACTCGATGGCGCCGGGCGAGGAGCTATACATATCCTGGTCATTGACAACGCCGCGGCAGCGAAGATGCCAAATGTAATGGATGACGTGGCAGTGGTTACGCAGGTCACGGGAGAAATCCTGGCTCTCAGAGGGCTGGAGCCAGTCGCCGCGGAGCGGCCAGCCGGCACGAAGCCGACTCGAGACAGGATAGATCCTTCCGGTTACTTCAATCGGCCGGTGCCTATTGGGGTATCGACCGGTAATGCTCAGGTAGGAACGCCATGTTCTGCCGGTACTATCGGGTGCAGGGTAATAAAAGGGAACGCGGTTTATGCCTTGAGCAACAATCACGTGTATGCGCGTGAGAATGACGCGGCCATCGGCGAGCCAGTCTCCCAACCGGGTCCTTATGACACCCGGTGTATCGTCAGCTCCAAATATGATCTGGGCTCTCTTGCTGATTTCGTAGAGATCAATTTCTCTGGCGCGAACCATGTCGATGCCGCAATTGCCTTGACGACCACGGACCTCCTGGGTAACGCGACGCCGGCCAACGGCTATGGCGTGCCCAAAGCTGCCACCACTGAGGCAGTTCTCGGTGATGCCGTTCAGAAGTATGGTCGAACCACGGCGCTGACGAAAGGCGCCATCAGCGCTGTTGACGTGATGATCAACGTAGGGTACAGCAAAGGAACCGCCACGTTTGCGAACCAGATACTGGTCTTTTCGCGAAGGGCATTCATTAAAGCGGGAGATTCTGGCTCGCTGCTGGTCACGGACCCGGGGAAAAACCCCGTGGGCCTGCTATTTGCGGGGAATTCCACTGGCCAATACGCTTTTGCGAACCCGATCGGCGCCGTCATCAAAGGCCTGGGCGTAACGATCGATGGCGAGTGAGAGGCGCGCTGGCTTGAGATTCACAGCGAGACGGGCACACAGTGCAGCAAAAGCGCGGCTTGTCGACCAGGACAGGCTCCATAGAACGCCCCGGTTGGGCAGAATGTGAAATGAAGAAGCCTACTGGCATTTTGGTGTGGGTCGTGACTCGGATATTTCATGGACCGCACCGACCCGGTACAGGTTTTAGGGGCCGCCGTAAGGAGTCGGAAACAACCGAGGGTACCCGCGTTTCGCCTCCTTACTTCGGCGGCTACAGTCGCTATAACATATTCGGGCTAAGCTGCCTGTTGCTGGCTGCACTGCTCATAGCCCAGCCGGGGTGCACGTCAAAGCCGAGGCCGGACTGGAATCAACGCATCGGCAACCTCACCTTCGAGGAGGCGGTACAGGAACTTGGGCCGCCGGCCTCGTCGACGCCGCTTGAGGACGGCACCAGGGCGGCGGAGTGGTTTTTGAAGCCTGGACCGCAGATTTCATTCGGCCTGGGCACCGCTGCTTCTACCGAAAGGGGCGGCGTGGCCGCGGGGCAATCGGTCGCCCTGCCGACCAAGGGCCATTATCTGCGACTGGCTTTCGGCCCGGACGGCAAGCTTCAACGATGGGAGAAATTCAGGAGATGAGCCGGGGAGAGGAAGGCGCCAGTCCGCGATCCGCGTAGCTTTCGCTTTAGTGCGACAAGCGCACCACGCCCACGCTCAACACCGGTTCGCCGGCGAGCGAGTTAGTGGCCAGCGTGGTGGTGACGTTAGTGTAGAGGGTGCGATAGCCGTTCTTCGCGAACGAAAGCTGCGCCTCGTTCCAGCCTGAACCGCGCACTACCGAGAGCACCCGCTCGCTCGGCAACACGAAGTAGCCGTCGCGCCCGGTCTCCGCGGGGACTTTGCGCAGCAGCAATTGACCGCCCTTGGGATAGCGGTCGAGAGAATCAACAGTGAGCTTGCCGCGAGTTACGGCCACCCCCTCCAGCGCGCGGCCGTCCTCAGCACTGACTACCTGGCCTTCGACGCGGGGCGATACGTAAGGACCGAGCGGGTGTGACTTGCATCCAGGCACCACAACACACACGAGCAGGGCGAGTATTGCCCCACGGTTTAACATGATTTTCTCCCTTTCACTTTTCGTTCGCCGCCTCGGCTTGCCACCGCAGCGCGCCCAGATGAGCGGGATGGAGATCGAGCGCCTGGCGGAAATGCGCCTGGGCGTCGTCGGTTTTGCCGAGTCCAAGACAGCCCAACCCCGCCAAAAAGTGTCCTTCAGCAAGTCGCAAGCGCTCGGCCCGCTTTTCGCCAAACTTCGCAAAGTAGTCGACGGCTTCGGCCTCCCGTTTGAGCTCGTCCTGCCCGTGTTTCTCCAGGTTCTCAAGGATGCCTTTAGCCTCTTCCGGTTGGCCCACTTTGCGCAACGCGAGAGCTTTACAGAACTGGCCCTCGGAAGGGCCGCCCGACGCACGGGCGGCCCGCTCGTAGGAAGCCCTGGCCTCGGCAGTCTGGCCCAAGGCTTCCTGGGCCTGGCCGATGGCATAATAGATCTGCGCGACGCGCTGCTCGCGCCTGGATTTGCCGACTTCCTGGTTTGCCGGGTATTCGAGCGCTGCGCGAAAATCCATGAGCGCCTCCGAGTGTTGGCGGGCACCGAGGCGTCTCAATCCGCTCTGCAGACAAGCATCTACGTAGACATCGTGGAGGCTGCCACTGCCTTCCCAGTTATGGAAATGGCGCTGGCGGAGGATCGCGAGGGCTGTTTCCGCCTGGCCGGCCGCCGTCAGAAGCGAAATGCGCCGCGTCACGGCATCGTCGCGCAGAGCAACGGTGTCCGGCCGCGAGTTAAGGAGCGCCAGCCGTTTCTCAACAGCGGCGCCGGCGGATTCATAGAGCAGGTCCAACTCGTAGTAGAGCCGGGGGTCGCTTGGATTCAGCGTGACGGCTTTTTCGAGGCAGGCAATAGCGCCGGGGATGTCCTTCTGCGCCTGGGCACGCGCCAAACCGAGATTGCGCTGCGCCACAGCGAACCCGGCGTCGAGTTCAACAGCTTTTTCCCAGGCGGCGATCGCGGCGAGAGGCTGGGTATCGAACAGCAGGTTGCCGAGGTAATAGGGCGCACGCGGATCAAGCGGGTTGCGAGTCATAGCCTGCCGCAGGATCGGCGCAGCCTCATGCTGGAACGGGAAACAAAAATCGGGGGGCATTTGCGCCGCAAGTTTCAGGGCGTCGGCTGCTTTCGCTTCGTCGCCGGTTTTTTCGTAGAACCACCCGAGGTAGTAATAAACCAGAGGATTGACGCGTAGTTTGTCGGCGGCCTGGTCGAGGAACGTGTCCAGAACGCCGATCGCTTCCTCGTACAACCCGCCATTGGAGTAATCAACCGCGAGCTCGAGGTAGGACGTCACCTCGCCGCGCAATACCTTAACCATAGGTTGGAGCGCCTTCCGCGCAGGTTTGCCCTTTGCAGCGAGGAGGGCGCGTTCATGCAAGGCGCGCGGGTTGATAGGATCCAAATCCAGGAGCTGCCGGATCAGTTGGGCCGTTTCGGACGAACGGCCGAGCCGCCTCAAAAGGGCGGTGCGCAATTCGAGGGCCTTGGTGTTAAGCGCGCCGGCCTCGATTGACCGGCTCACAAGGTCGAGCGCCTCCCCGTAGTGCCGGTCCGCCGACGCGAGCTCCGCCAACTGGTAATAGCCGGCCGCCTGCCAGGCGCGGCTCCAGATCGCCTGGTAGAGAGCGTCGCGGGCCACCCCTGTTTTGCCTTGGGCGCGAAGAGCCACCCCGAGGTAATAATGCGCCTCGCCGTCTTTGGAGCGGATATAATTCTCGGTGGCTCGCTGAATGGCCGAGCGCAGCAGAGGTTCAGCCTCCTCGAACCGGCCCTGGCGGCAATAGAGACTGCCCAATGCGGTGTTCGCGCGGTAATCGCCCGCATCACGCCGGAGCGCCTCGAGGTAATAGGGAACGGGATCGAATGAAGGACTGTACAGTTGCTCGATCCGCAGCCCGGTAAGATACAGCTCTTCGCTGGACGTGATGTCCTTAGGGGGAGCAGGGCGCTTGACGGGTTCGGGCATCGGAGAGTTCGCTTTGGGAACGGGCTGATAGCTTATCAGCTCTTTGCCATCTGCTTGGAGGAGGCTGGCTTTGAGGACGCCGTCGTTAATTCCATCGGGAAGGAAGACATTCGCGACAAACGGGTCATTTGGGCTGATGCGGATAACCTGGTCGAGGATGGTGCGGTCGCCGGCCTGGAGCAACGCTCGGGCGTTGGGGTGGGCCGCCGTCGTGTTGAGCGCCAGCCGGACGGTGTGGTTGGTGGTCTCGAGGTTGATCGCCGCCTCCGTGTTGGCGTTCTTCAGGCCGCCCAATTGCCTGATAGGATACCAGTAGTGCTTGAATACCTTCACCTCGTAGGGCTGGCACCAACTGTAATCAGGCTGGTTATCCGAATAGGACCCCGCCATCAGTTCGAGGTACGGCCCATCCTCATCGCTCAGAATCTTCGTCCACATTTCGCCTTCAGGTCCGTTGCCCCATTCGAAGAATTTCTTCCCGGGGGAGACGTGATGGTTCGAGATCTGGACAACTCCGGCCTGTCGGCCGTGGTCGTATCCGCCGAAGAAGTCCTCCCGGCAATCCCAGGCGAAAAACGAGACCGGCGAGGGATGGTTTTTCCACCAACTGATATCGACGCCGCGGGAGTAGTCGGTGCCGCCGTAACGCTGGCGGGCGATGGGCCAACTGGCGAACTCGGGTTTGGCATGTTGGACGGCGTACTCCGTCGAAGGGGGGAACAGAACCTGGTAATTCGTGTTGGCGTGAACGGCTGGATTGATCCAGAAAAGGAAGGATTGCGCTTCCGGCGTGCGGTTGAACAGCTTCACGGTCATTTCGATGTACGACCGATCCGGCCGCAAAGTGAGCCCGACCATCCACTTCAGCCGGTGCCGCAACTCAGTCTCTCCCACCCACAAAGTCCGGCTGCCGTCCGGATCTTCCTGGATAGTGTAGTCCACAGGCATGAAACTGCTGGCGCGATGGTGATGCGGCACATTCCACTCGACGCCGCCGGAGATCCACGCGCCGAGCATGCCGATCAACGCGGGTTTGATCACATGCTGGCGGTAGAAGAAGTCGTAGTTGTTTCCCTTGTCCAAGGCGGTGAAAATGCGGCCTCCGAGCTCCGGCAAAACCGAGATCTTCAGGTACGCATTCTCGAGGCAGACCGCTTTGTATTTCTTGTCTTCACGGCGTTCGGTCATCTGGTCCGACACCGGATAGGGATAGAACGTGGCTTTGGCGCCCTGGTAGGTGCGGCCGCTGTAAAAGCGCGGGTTGGGATCGGGCAGGGCCACCTGGTAGGCTGGGAGAGTGACGGTCTCCTCCCAAATTCGCGCGGCCGAGCCCGCGCGCAGGGGAACGCCGCCAATGAGGAAGAACGCCGAGGCGTAGAATGTCAGGCGGCCAGGGGTGAATGGCGTTCGCCAGGCCCACCGCGGGAGATTTGGTCTCATAATCAACGAAGTTCGATATGCTCGCTTCTTTGAGGTATCAATTTCGAGGGAAAAAGAAAAGCCAATCAGGAGGCGCGTTCCAACGTTGTGGGGGCGGTCGGGGGCAGCGACATTCCCCCTCACCCCGGCCCTCCCCAAGGAGAGGAACAACAAAGCCGCCTCGGATCAATTCCAGCACTTCAATTCCAAAACCGCAATTGACCCATGGACGTCGGGTCAAGCATGAAGTTCGGGCTCAGGACGAGGTGGCCCTTACTCGGCGGCTTGTTGCTGTTTGGCCTTCTTGCTTTCCTCGATTACTCGCTGCTCGGCCTCGCGAGGCATTTCTTCGTAGTGGCTGAAAGACTCAGAATGCACGCCCCGGCCACCCGTAAGCGAACGGAGAGTGCTGGAGTAGCGGTAAAGTTCTTTGGCGGGGACGTGGGCTTTGATGATTTGAAATCCGCCTTCCATGTCCATGCCTTGGATTTTGCCGCGGCGACTGGAAAGGTCGCCCATGACCTTGCCCATACAGTCTTCCGGGATGCGGATTTCGACCAGATGAATGGGTTCGAGGAGGCACGGGCGGGCCATGTTGAAGGCCTCTTTGAAGCCGAAATAACCTGCGATTTGGAAGGCAATATCTTTCGAGTCGACCGGGTGCATCTTGCCGTCGTAGAAATCGATCTTCACATCGACGACCCGGTAGCCGGCAACGATGCCTTCTTCGCAGGCTTTCATAACGCCCTTTTCAACCGAAGGCACGAATACGCGGTCGACGTTTTGGCCGGATAGGGTCTGGGTGAACTCGACGCCGGTATCACGGGGCTTAGGCTCGATCTTCATCCAGACTTCGGCGAACTGGCCGGCGCCTCCGGTTTGCTTTTTGTGGCGGTATTTTGAATCACCGCGGCCTTTGATGGTTTCGCGATAACGCACACGCGGCTCGATGAGTTCGACGTGGACGTTGTACCGCCTTCGGAGTTTGTCAGCGATGACCTCGAGGTGCAACTCGCCCTGGGCCGAGACGATGGTCTGGCGTAGTTCGGAATCAACCATGTAGATGAAAGTGGGATCCTCGTGGTGCAAGGCCGCGAGGCCCGAGGCGATTTTGTCCTCCTCCCCCTTGCCGCTGCTCTTGAGGGCGGCGTGGATGTTCGGTTTGGGGTAGGCAACCTTGGGAAGTGAAAGCGGCTTTTTCGTGCCACACAACGTGTTTCCGGTGTTGGTGTCCTTCAGTTTCACCACCGCGCCGATGTCGCCCGCGACTAGCGAGGGGACGCTCGTGCGGGTCTTGCCATTAAGGAGGTAGATCTGACCGATTTTTTCGGAGCTGCGACGGTCGGTGTTGTGGAGCTCGCTTCCGAACTTGATAGAGCCGGAATAAAGGCGGAAGAAAGAGAGTTCCCCGAATTGCGCTTCGATCATGGTCTTGAAGACGAAGACCACCGGATCGGGATCCTTCAGGGAGACTTCCACGTCGATGCCATCCCCGTCGACCGCGTTGGCTTTAGGCTGGTCGGCAGGAGCAGTGGCATATTTGGCGATGAAATCCATCAAACGAGCGACGCCAGTGTTCGACTCTGCTGAGGTGACAAACACGGGCGAAAAAGTGCCCTTCTGGAAGGCGGCGTGCAGGCCGGCGCGCATTTCCTCTTCGGAGAGGCCACCCTCGGCGAAGAACTTTTCCATGAGCGCGTCATCGGACTCGGCGATGTACTCGATTAACTGGGAGTGCAGTTTCTTTACCTGGTCGGCGACGGCTCCGCTGGCGGGAGCTTCCGTGTACTTGCCGCTCTTGTCTGGGGCAAAGGTGATGACTTCGTTCCGTGGCACATCCAGGACCTGGTTGAATCCGGGGCCGGGGTTGAGTGGCACGGTCAAGGGGAAGACGCGTTCGCCGAAATGTTCACGAAGCTGCGCGAGAGTGTTCTCGAAGTCCGTCTCTTCCTTGTCGAAAGCGTTCACAACGATGATCTTCGGGATGCCGAGCTCGGTGGCATATTTCCAGACGGTGTCCGTCCCGACGCCGACGCCGTGGTTGGCATGGACGACGATGAGGGCGAAATCGCTGACGCGGAGGGCAGCAAGGCCTTCGCTGATGAAGTCGGCGTACCCCGGCGAATCGAGGAGGTTGAACTTCTTCCCGAGCCAATCGAGGTGCATCAGGGTGGTGGAGACGGAAATTTGGCGCTGCTGCTCGCTGTCGTGGTAGTCGGAAACCGTCGAACCGGCGGCGATGCTGCCCATGCGGTTGATGACACCGGCGGTCGCCAGCATCGCTTCGCTGAGCAGCGTTTTTCCTGAAGAAGCATGGCCTACGATTGCGAAGTTGCGGATATCAGCAGCTTGATATTCTTTCATAAAATTAGACCGACATTCCACGAATTGCCCTTAGAGCCGAGGCTCTGAGAGGGACAACAATGTAAGAAACCGAAATGACTGTGCAAGCGGAGATTTGGCCGGAAGTGGCGAGAAGGCAAATACGTCGCAACGGGGGCATCTAAGTTTTTTCGCGGTTGCCGTCGAACGAGTTCAACAATCGAGATGATCGTGGCAAGGCGAGGTCGGGAGCCGATTGCCTATCGGGCCGTGGCAGTACATGTTAACCTCAGAGTATGACAAAAACGGCAAAGGGTTTGTTGGTGCTGGCGGTCGGGTGCCTAGTGGCGGGAGGGATGATCAACCTGGGTTGGATTCACACTGGCAACATCGATGCCCTTTACGTGCTGCTGCCGCTGGGCGCTGTTTTTCTGGGTTTGTTTTTGATCGTGCGCGTGCTGGGAAACGAGAGCAAGTTGCACGATCGGGACCAGCACGCCGCAGGGTCGGCTAACGCTCCAGGCGAATCCCCGGAGCACCGACCCAGTTGAGAGTTACCCCCGAACTAGTTTTGCCGAGTTTCAGATCGGATGGGGCAGCGCGTTCCGATCCGACAAGCCTTCCGCTCCATTCTCCCGGGGGCAGGCTAATCCGGAATGGCTGATCGAGGTTGCCTTCCCGCCAAAGCTCGATGGTGTTCCGGGTGGCCTTGATGCGTAATACTGAATCCTGAAACCGGAGGCGGTTCACTCCCAATTCAGGCCATGCTTGCGGGAGCCGCGGGTCGATTCTGAAGCCATCGGCATCGGGATGGAAGCGGAGGAAACCGTTCAGCATGACTTGAGGAACGAGAACGCTTTCGAAGAATTCATGGTCGAGGCCCAGGCCGCCGGGGGTTCCCCCGCCCTGCAAGGAACCGTCTCGTTTGCCGTCGTAGTACTTGCGGTAGCCGCCGGCGGCCTCGACTTCGTCGAACCAGCGAAGGGTGTGTTGGAGACGCTGCCAGGCATTGTCCGGCCCGAGTATATCCAGACGCGCCATCAGGTCGTGATAGGCGAAACCGAGCACGGCGCCGCCGTCCTGGACCTGATTACCCCAAGGAATGGATTCAGGGTTGCTCCACGCCCAGAAGTACCAATCGAGATTGCGTTTGGTGGTGGCACGCGGGCCGAAGCGCCAATGATAGATGTCGTCCCCCTGGGACGTATCGCCGTCGACTTTGCGATCGCCATTCAGCCAGCTCATAATCGAACGCGCGTGTTCGGGACTGGCGAAGTCGTAGTAGATAGCTTCGCAGTTGAGGAACGAGAAGCCATAATCGTGCGTTTGGTTTTCGGAGTCGACGCACGCGACAAAGCGGCCGGTTTCCTGATTCCAGAAGAGGCGGTTGCCTTCGGCTTTCACATCCGCGGCATGCTTTTCGAGCCACGCCGGATCGAGGCTCAGGATGCCTCCGGGTATTGACCAGTCCGGGTGGGCGCGGATTTCCCGTTCGATAGCAGTGAGGGTGAGGATGGCATCGTAGTATTGAACGGTGGCGTAGCAATCGAGGTTGCCGAAAGGCAGCAGGTCCCAGTAGTTGTTGCCGATACCGACTCCGGTGAGAATTTCCTTTTTACCCTCGACACGTTTGAGGCCGCTGCGCCCGTCGTGGCCGACCCAAGTGGTATAAACAACTTTGCGGTCGAGGGCATCGTGTTCGGTCATGAGATAGCGCAGAGCGGAGCGCATGCGCGGAATGTTCGAGCGCAGGAAGTTGAGGTCGCGTGTCCACCAGAAGTATTTGGCGCAACCGCGGATGAAATTTTGGCCGTTGATGTTGTGGCGGGTGTCATATTGGGAGAAGAAGGCCTGCAGAACGAGCTTGCCGGGTGAGTTGTTCCCGAGACAGAGGCGCAATTGTGCGACTTCGCCGGTCCATTGCGGATGGTGGAACATCGGGACCATGGTATAAACCATCTGGTCGGGTTTGGGCGGCTCGAAGTACATCCGCCGGGCAGCGTCGAAGTTGGTCTGGGCGGGCGTGGTCCATTCGATGAACGGCTGGAGTTCGCCGAGACCGCTCGACTTCGACCGGATCTGGAGAAAGGGGACTTCAAGGGTGTCGCATCTCCAGGGCGGCGCGGTGAGAAAGCACTGGGCGTTGGTGACGTCGAGTGTCCAGCCATCGTCGCCGAGGCCGGAGTCACCCGCGCCAGTTAAAACCCAGCCGGTGGTTTTGGACAGATCGTTGGGACGCCAGCCCGGCCCGATGGTGTTTTTGAAGGAGAAATGCCAGCCACAGCCACGGCGGCCCTGAGTCCAGAACGGAAATGGCCAGCCGAGTTGGTGGGCGATACTGGCATGCTGATGAGTGGCGACGTAGCCTTCGGGGTCAACGATGCGCGCGCTGAGCACATCGCGCCACTGGCGGCGCATGAAATCGGATTGGTTGCCGGTAGTGACGGCGGGCCAGAGGGCGTTGTCGGGCAGCCATTCGTCCCACAGCGTGGCTTTGGGGCCGGCGCCGGGGTAATGGAGCCAGAAGAGGTCGCGCAAGGTCGCCATCTCTTTCTCGCAGCCTGGGACCTGGAAAGAGGGGAAGTCATCCGGAGGAGGGGCGGCGGTTAGAGGAAACGCCAGCGGAAGGACAAAGAGAGCTGATAGGAGATTAGCGTGGGTCATAGGAAGCCTCCTTTCAGGTTCGCACATGGATTGGGACCATGAACCCGGTAGGGACGCGTTCCACCGCGTCCCAAATCTCGCTGAAAGATGGGGACGCGGTGGAACGCGTCCCTACCGGGTTGCAGGAGCGGTTCATGGAGAGCTGCTTCATGGTTTTAGTGCGCGGGTCATGGGAACGAAGCGGACAGGGAGCATGGCGCGGCGTTCGAGAATGCCGGCGCGCTTGGTCAGAAGCACGAGCTGTTGGTCGAAACCGGAGCCGATGGGGATGATCATGCGGCCGCCTTCTTTCAATTGTTCGACAAGGGGTTGGGGCACCTTGTCGGGAGCGCAGGTGACGATGATGGCGTCGAAGGGCGAGGCTTCAGGCCAGCCGTTGTAGCCGTCGCCGGCACGCGGGAAGACGTTGGTGTAGCCGAGCCGCGAAAGGTCGGCGGCGGCACGCCTGGCAAGTTCCGGAACGATTTCGATGGTGTAAACCTGGGCAACGAGTTCGGACAAGATCGCGGCCTGGTACCCGGACCCGGTGCCGATTTCGAGCACACGGTCGGTGGGGCGAGGCCGGAGCTGCTCGGTCATGAAGGCGACGATGTAAGGCTGGGAAATCGTTTGGTTGAACCCGATGGGCAGGGGTGAGTCCTGGTAGGCCTGCGAGCGGAGTTGAGCGGGTATGAATTCCTGGCGAGGCACTTTGCCCATGGCGTGCAAGACCTGGGCGTTGGTGATGCCGCGGCCCGGGGGAGCCAACTGATCGGTCACCATGCGAGCGCGAGGCGTGGCGAACGGGTCGGTTTCGACTCGCAACCGGCTGTCGACGGGCGGAAGAGCGCTGCCGGCGGGGCTGTTGGCTCGCGAACGGGAAGATTCCGTTTTGCCACCGCCGCCGGCGAGGCCCTCGACCGGGGCGAAATCGTCGGTCAGGATCGGGCAGCGGGCAAGGTTAGCGGGAGGAGCAAATTGGATGCTGCTCAACCGATCGAGAAATCCGGGGAGTTCGATTCGGCCTGACTGGACCAGGAGGTGGGCGCGCTGGCGGAGGCCGTTGATTTCAGCGCGGCCGCGAGCTTTGGTGGCGATGAGCACGATGTTCTGGCTGGTGTTGCAGCGGAAGAGATACACCTGGGGGAACACCGTGGTGAGGGTACGGTAGATGGCGCCGACGATCTCAGCGTGCCAGCCGGTAACATTGCCGATGACATTATAGGCGACGATGCCGTTGGTGGTGAGGTGATCGCGAGCGATCTGGAAGAATTCCTGGGTGGCGAGGTGCTGAGGGAGGCAGGAGCCGTAACGGCCCTGGACGTAGGCATCGAGGACGATTAGATCGTACTGGGCGGTGCTGCGCCGCAGGTAGACCCGCCCATCTTCGAGGTGCACCTTTTGCCGTTCGGATTCCCGGAAATTGAAATAATCGTTGGCGATTTGGAGAACCGTCGGGTCAATTTCCACGCTATCGACAGTGACACGGGGATAGTAATGCTCGAAGGATCTCTGGGCGCTGCCGCCGCCGAGCCCGATGATCAGCACCTTCGAGATATTGGTGTTCCACAGCCAGGGCATGTGGAAGTATTCGGTGTATTCATAGTGGCCCGTGAGCGGATTTTGGATGGACATGGAAGTTTCGAGAGCGTCATCGAAGCAGAGGGTGCGGAAATTGCCGTCGTCGAGGACGCGGATATGATGATAAGGCGAAGTGACCTCGTGAATGACCCTGGAGATGCCGCCGGATGCGGAGCGGGCAGGAACGGCGAGGGCCGTGGCGAGGAGAATTGCGCGCAGGGCGATCATGTTTTGGGTTGAGTAACGCGCGCGGCTGGCAGCGCCAGCCAAAGGCGGTCGAAAACGAGGCAGAAGATGCCCAAGATGACAGTCAGTCCGCCCATAATTCTAAAGATATCCGACAACCGGACGCGATCAATCAGAAGAAAACCGGCGACGAAGACCCCGGCGATGCTGCCGACGGTGCTGGAAGCGATGATGAAACCACTGGAACGACCGACCTGGGCGATATTGTGGGTGGCGAGGCGGATCATGTAAGGGGACAAGGTGGCCAGAACGACGCACGGGAGGAGGAACACAAGAGCACTGCCCAGGACGGGATCGAGTTTCTGCCAGAGTGGCGGGATGGCCTGCTCTTCCGGATGACGGGTGACGATCCAACCGATCAGCCAATCTGCCCAGTTTGGCAGCGAGAGCAGCAGGCCGCCGGCCGGGAAAAGGAGGAAAGCGAGCCCGGAGAGACGCTGCCACCGATCGCCGAGGGCGCCGCCGACGTAATAGCCCACGGCGAGCGCAATAAGAACGACTCCGATTTGGCTGACCCAGACATGGAAGGAGCTGCCGAAGTCCTTTGCCAAAAAGCGGGCGCCGACGATTTCCAGAACCATAATGATAAAGCCGCCGATGAAAACCAGGGTGGCAGCCAGAGTGCGGCGCATAAGACAATTAGAGAATTAGTGAATCAGTGAATTGATGAATTAGTGAAGGCAAAAGCCTTTCCGCCAGGGCGCGCTGGCCACTTAGCGGACGACGGTCGGCCTGACATCATACGGGCATGCTTGCCGAGGGCTCTTGCGCTCGCAAGACGTTTCGCGCGCTATTTCAGTTGGAAGCGCCCAAGCGATAAAAGCGACACGGGTCGGAGTAGATCGGAAGAGTGTATTGCATGAGCCCGTTGGTTCCTGTCACCGGGCCCCAAAAAGGCACCCAGTTCACCAGATTCGCCGAATAGAACACCTGGTAGGATACGCCGGGGATGCCGGTCCAGGTGAGGAGGATATCTTTTTCCTGCGGCTGCCAAGTCACGATGGGGATGAGAGTGGGCACGGCGAGATAATCCTGGTTGGTAACGGACTCGCTGACGCTGGTGTACGAGCGGCTGCCGGGAACGAAGACCAGCCCCTCGAAGGACGGCGTGACGGTAATCGGGAGCCCGGGGGCGGCTCCGATAGCGTAGGCGCCGTTCGTATCGGTCACCGCCGGGGAACCGATGCTAGGCTGCATGAGGACTCCCGGCACCGGCTGGCCGTTGGTATCCGTAACGACGCCCTGGATCAGCGGCAGAGAAATCGTAAACGAGCCCGTGTAGGATTGGCTCAGCGGCTGGCCGAAGATGTCGCTGGCCAGACCGGGACCGACCTTTAACGCATAATCACCAACGGCGCTTAGGAGTGAAAAGCTGAAACGCAATGTGCTGGCGCCGGAAGACCGCACTGCAACGTCGGCTGGATCCAGCTTCCCAAGTGGGGTTTCCAGGACGAACGCGGAGGTGTCCACCGAGGCAAGCGACATGGGCATGTTGAAGACGAGGTCAACGGCAAAAACTCCGGAGTAGACGATGCCCGTTGGGGAATGGCTCATCACGAACGGGGCCTCGAAGTTGGTGGAGGCAAAGATTGTGCCGCCCTCACCCCAGGCCCAGCCGGGTGCACCTGAGGCAACAACCTCGCCAGTGAAATTGTTAGTCCGCGCGTAAAGGGCGATTCGTCCCCCTGCCCCGCCGCCACCCTGGAAAACTTCGCCGGCACCGCCATTGGCGCGCATGATGCCGGCGCCGTCAAGGGTGTGAGCGAGAATGAGAACACTGCCGCCTGAGCCGCCACCGGCGTTGTCTTGAAGCCCGTGATTACCGTTGGCGCTAATAGTTCCATCGAGAGTGAGAGTGCCGCCGACGCTGAGGCGGAGAGCGCCGCCGCCCTCCGAACCCGCGCCCAGCGTGCCGTACCCCGATCCCCCTCCGCTGCCGAAATCGACGGGTCTCTCGGCGGAACCGTAAGCGGCGCCGCCGGGTAACATCGAGGAGGAGCCGCCTTGGGCACCGTAGCCGGCGCCGCTGCCGATGTCGTTGGTTGAGAGACCGGCGCCAGGGCCAGTAGCCCGGGCGAAGCCCTTGGCATCAACGGAAATCAAAGCGTTCGATGCTACAAAAGTGTTCCCCAAGACAGTGAGATCGAGAGTGGATTGAGCGGCTATGCAGGTGACTACGCCCGCCTCTCCGACCACCAGATTACCCAAGACCAGGTAGTCACTGGCAGGGCAGACCGAGGCTCCGTTTTGGACATAGAGGTTCAGCGGAGACAAGAGAGAAAGGGGGGTGTTCGTGCCCGGTTGTCCGTTGTTGTCGATTGTCAGTTCGCCGCCGGCCGCGACATTCGTCGTGGTGTAAAGAGTCCCGGCGCCGCCGTTGCCGACACCTGACGCGCCAAAAGCGCTTACAGTTCCAGCGAACTGGTTGCTCGAACACAGAATGCGAATACAACCGCCGCCTCCTCCGCCACCGCCCAGGCCATTCCCCATTCCTCCATTAGCGGAGATGACACCTGAACCGCTGAGGATTCCGGCGATCAAGGACACTGTTCCCCCCGAGCCGCCGCCGCTGTTTTGTCCCACACCACTGAGGCCTTCGGCAGAAATGCGCCCGTCGTTTACGAGGTTGCCCCCGACGCTGAAGTTGACTATTCCTCCGCCAGCGCCTCCGAGATTGCTGGGCGTTGTGCCCTGGCCGGTCCCGCCGCCACTACCTCCCATCGACGGTGCGGCAACGGTGTCGTAGGCGGTCCCTCCGGGGTTTCCCGCGATGCTGACACCACCGAAGCCCGCGTGACCACCTCCACTTCCCGCGTTGCCGTAAGGTGAACCAAGAGTCGTCCCCCGTCCGGGCCCTTGGGCAGCCGCATAGCCTGTGCCATCGGCAGAAATCCCGGAAGTCGTGTCGATGAGAGCATCGCGAGAAACCGCAAGCGAGTCGGAGGCGCGGTTGGAGAACGTGATCCACCCGCCCGCCATGAGCGAGAGGTTCTGGACTGTTACCTGTCCCGCGGGACTCAAGGAGGCGCCGTTTCTGACGGTCAAGTCGACGGGAAATGAGCCAGAGAGCCCAAGGCTGGAGTTTCGTCCGGGAAAGCCGCCGTTATCGATGACTACTTGTCCTATGTTCTGAGGCAAAGGGCGAAGATAGACAGTGCCGGCGCCGCCACGGGCAGAGCCGGTACCGCCGACGGCGGTAATAGGGCCGGTGAGGAGGTTGCTTCTGGATTCAATGGCGATTCTGCCGCCGCCGCCGCCACCACCAATTCCGCTGCCGGCGCCCCCATCGGCGGAAATGAAGCCCGCGCCGACCAAGGTGCCTGTGGTGATCCACACGCTACCGCCGGAACCGCCTCCGCTGTTCTGATCGCCGGGTCCGCCATTGGCGGAGATCCGGCCATCGAGGAGCAGAGTGCTTACGGTTGACATTGCCAGGCGGATCATCCCGCCGCCTGCCCCGCCAAGCGGGGCAAAGCTGCTGCCACTGCCGCTGGCGCCGCCGCTGCCCATCTGCAGCGGTCCAGGCATAAACGCTCCGTATGTTTGTCCCCCACCCGAAGCATTGGCGCCGCCCATTCCTCCGTAGCCGCCGCCGCCCTTGGCGCCTTGGTAAATACCGCGGCCACCGCCGGGCCCCTGGTCCGCGGGATAACCCGTTCCATCAGCAATGATTTCACCGCCTGCCTGGACTGTTACGTTTCCGCTTATCGTCAATGGCTGGTCCGAAAGGATGAGGGCGGAATTGGAGCGGATCAGGAGATTGTGAAGACTCGGTATCGGCAAATCAAAGCCCTTTGACAGGACACCGCCTCCTTGCACTATGACATCGGTAGTGTATGCACCCGTAATGACGGTGTTGGTTCCACGAGAGCCGCCGTTGTCAATCAGCAGCGACGTGATCGACGGCCTATCGTTGAACACGGTTTGGACGGTGCCAGCTCCCCCCCGATTAAAGCCGGGCCCACCGAACGCGGTCAGGTTGCCGGCAAACAGGTTCGATCCGCCGGGGAGAATGTAGATATTGATGCGGCCGCCGCCACCTCCGCCGCCCAAGCCGGGACCCGTGCCGCCGTTGGCGGAGATGCTGCCGGTGCCTTCGAACCTCATGGCTAAAACCACCAGGGTTCCGCCCGAACCGCCGCCGCTGTTCTGCCCGAGCCCGGAACTGCCGTTGGCCGAGAGGGTCCCATCGAGGAGCAACCGGCCGTCGACCCTCAGACCGAGGTAACCGCCGCCGGATCCGCCATAGTTGGTACCGCCGCCCATAGCGCCGCCGCTGCCCATCTCAGTCAGGTGCGCTAATGTTCCATAGCAGTTCCCACCGTAAGCGAGAGAAACGCTGCCGCGGGCGCCAAAACCGCCATAACCGCCACCGCCGCCAGTCGCGACACCCATCGACGAGTAACTCCTGCCCGCACCTGGGCCCTGGCCGTAAGAGTAGCCGCTGCCATCGGCCCGCATGCCACCGCCGGCCTGAATTGTGGCGTCCCCTGTGACGGAAAAACCGGAGTTCCGATTGCTGACGAACACCCAGCAGTTGGGGCCGATCTCCAGGTTCCCAACAACCATGGTCGAAGCGAGGCCTGCCGATGCGGCGCCACGGAACGTGATGCGGTACAGGCTAAGGGGGAGGGGCCCGAGGAGGCCGGAGTTTGTGCCTGACCTTCCTCCGTTGTCGAGAACGAGCTCAGCCGGGGCCGATGCCGGCGTGAGGATGTCGGGTCGGAGGAAGAAGACGGTGCCGGCGCCGCCGACCTGTGTATTGGCTGCGCCACCGTAAGCCGTGATGGTTCCGCCGAAAAGATTGGTGGCGGGGTTGATAGCGACGCGCCCTCCGCCCCCACCCCCGCCAAATCCGTTTCCGCCACCGCCGTCGGCGGAAATGGCGCCAGTTCCCAGGAACGTGGCCACATCGATCCAAACGCTGCCGCCCGACCCACCGCCGCTGTTACTATTCGTAGCCGAGATGCCGTTGGCGGTAATGCGGCCGTTAAGCGTGAGCACGTTGGATACAATGAGGCGGACGACGCCTCCGCCTGCTCCGCCCGTGTTCCTCGGCGCGGGGTCGTTGCCGCCACCACCGCCGCTGCCTTGCATCGCGGCCAAATTGGGAGTCGCGTAGGTAAGACCTCCGGAGGCACCGAGAGAACTGGAGGCGCCATAGCCGCCGTGACCGGCGCCGCCACCTGTGATGATCGAGGTGCCACCCCCGGGCGGGATGAGAGGAAGAGTACGACCTGCGCCCTGACCGGTGCCGGGCGGCATGCCGGTGCCGTCGGCAGTTATGCCGCCCCCTTCGTCAATGATGGCGCTGTCGGTGACGGTGAATGGAGCGTTCGTAACTAACAGCCAGGCGTTAGACGCAATCGCAAGGCTCCTGACAGTCGCGGAAAGGTAGGGAGCGACGGTGACACCACGGCGCAGCACCAGGTCAACCGGCGGAGATGAAGGAGCGAAGACGCTGGCTCCGGGGTTGCCACCGTTGTCGAAAACGACACGGCCGACGGTTTCGCTAACGATTTTAGTATAAATAGTGCCAGGGCCGCCAAAGGTCTGTCCCGTCCCGCTGCCCCAGGCCTTAATGGCGCCCGCAAAATCGTTCGTTCCAAGGTAGAGAGCGATCCGGCCCCCACCACCACCGCCTCCGTAGCCGTTGCCGGGAGCGCCCGAGGCGGAGATTGCACCCATGCCGGAAAGCGAGGCTGCCGAGAGCCAGATGCTGCCACCCGAACCGCCGCCGCTGCCGGCTCCAATGCCAGTCATACCGTCGGCGGAAATCTTGCCGTCAACGACGAACGCGCCGTTAACGAGCAGTTGAATCGCGCCGCCGCCCGGGCCGCCCGAACCATAAACTGAGCCAAGAGAATTGCCTCCGCCGCTGCCGGGATCGGACGGCTGAGAAAACGAGCCATAGGTCCTTCCCCCCACGGGGCCGTCGGACACCCTGGAGGAACCGAAGCCTCCGTAGCCGCCTCCGCCGCCAAGTTGGGTTCCAAACGCGCTACCGCCCGCGCCCGGACCCTGACCGCCAGGATAGCCCGCACCGTCGGCAACCATCGCCCCGCCAGGTTGGACCCGGAGATCACCATTGACCGTGATTTGGCCTGGGGACGAGAAACTCACCCACGCGTTGGAACCGACCAGCAAGCTTTCGAACGTGATTCCTTTAGCCGGGTTCAGCACGGCCCCGTTTTGAACCGAGACTGAGTAAACAACGGAGCCGGAAAGGGGTGTCGTCGCTCCTGCCCGGCCGCCGTTTTCGACCAGCAGGTTGCCGACGGCGGTAGCGTTGGCCTTCGAATAAACGGTGCCCGCTCCTCCGCCAGTGGCGCCAACACCCCCATGCGCCTGGAGAACACCGACAAAGTTATTGGTGTCGAAATAGAGCGCAATTCTGCCGCCGCCGCCGCCGCCGCCAATGGAAGGTTC
>DATDCV010000679.1:0-3367 GCA_036524155.1 Verrucomicrobiia bacterium | reverse complement strand
CTTTCACCTGCAGGGCTTATGCTCACATCCGGTTATTTCTTTATCTACACCACGATAATATTGACATGACCTCAAGCAAGTCCAGGCGCTTGGATTGTGGGTAGAAGGGGATGGCTTGGGTGAAATCATCGGGGTTCGCCTCGAAAGCCCGCAGCACCTGGCGTTCGGCGCGGTCGCCGATCGCTACGTCACGGTGGACTTCACGGGCAGACGGTGGCTCACGCCGGTGGAGACCGAATCCACGCGCTGGAGCGACTACACCTGGAACGACGGCAAGGGACTGTACAATGTGTATCGCGAGACCATCGATTTCGGCGCCGTCGAGTCGGTGGCAATCTGGTGTCAGAACCTCCCGCCGGGGAAGGCCGTCAAGTGCGGCATCGGCTCGGTCAAAGCGCTGCCGATGTTGCCGGCCGCGTTCAAGGACCCGGCTCTGACCATCAACGGAGCAACCATAGTGTTCCCGGGCGAACTGACCTCAGGCAGTTGGCTTGAATGCAACGGGCCTGAGGACTGCACTCTTTACGGACCGAAGGGAGAAGTCCTGGGCAAGGCATCTCCTTCGGGCAGGGCGCCGCTGGTGCGGGAGGGGCGCAACGAAGTGCAGTTCGCTTGCGCGGCCGGTAAAGGGCCCACTCCGCGGGCGAAAGTGACGGTGTTCACCCGGGGAGACCTGTGAGTGAGCGCGTTGTTAGTGGATCGAGCTTTGCATAGGGAAAAGGGGGGGTGGAGAAAGACGCACGGTCTGAGTGGGATTTTCCCGTTCGGAGGTCTTGGCCGAAGTGTGGCCCCGAGACCCGGCGCAGGCAAAGGCATGGGGGCAGGGGAATGGTCGCAAAGGAATGCTTATTGGGGACGGCCGGCCAGGCTCAACGGCTCCTGGCCACCGCGCAGCTCGTCCTCGAACGGAAACCCCCGCCTGACTTCGATAAGGCCGCACAAGAAAGACACCGAACCTCGAACGGGGACAAGGCTCGTCAGTACTTGCGGCAGATCCTGGACGAATATCCCTCGACCCCCGCCGCCGGCAAAGCCCGCCAATTGCTGCCCGGACTACCGGATGCCTCGAATGAGTCGCGGGAGCCCTTGAGATAGATATTACCTGGGCACAGATCAGGTAGGCCGGGTGGCCGTCCACGTTGCGGATGCGGTTGCGGAGGAGTTTGGGTGACAGGACGGTGGCGTGGGTGCCCCAGCTCAGGACCCAGCGCTCAATTTCTTCCCGGCAGCCGAGGGGTTTCTGGAGTGCGGCCTGCAGGGACTGTTCGAAGGGGAAGCCGCGGTACTGGTAGAGGCCGTTGCGGGCAACGAGCAAGGCGAAGAGTTCAGCTTCGGTGATCGTTGGCGCGCCGGGGAAGCGGTTGCCAGCGGTGGCGGGGGTAGGGCGGCTTTCGTTTTGTAGGGCGGAGTGAGCCTGTCCAGGGGCGCAGGGCGGCTGGAGACAGGAAGGAGCAGAGAGCTTGCTGGTGGCATCGTGAGTTCGGAGACTGCAGCGCTCCGGGACGGGCGCACCCCGGGCATGTCACTGCTCGATCACTTTTGGAAGACTAATGCGACGCCATTGCGGCACGGCGGACGGTCTTGCACCTTCTGCGGTATGCTGACTCGAACAACGCCGTCGCCGGCTGTTTCCCAGGCGAGTGCCTTGCTGACGCCGAGCATCGTCACTTTTGAGCCGGGCTTGGGCTTGAGGGTTGAGAAGGTGATTTGAGCTGGAAAGTTCTCGTTTTCAGTCGCGGTCAGGTAAATCGCGTAGGTCCGGTTGCGTTTTTGCGTGAAGACGACGCGGCCCTCTTTGTAGGGCGCGACCGGGCGTGTTCCGTAGATTGCCTCGCCGTTTACGCGCAACCACTCGCCGATTTCCTTCATCCGCTGCTGCGCGAGCGCGGGCAACTCGCCGTTGGGTTGCGGGCCGACATTGAGCAGAAAATTGCCGCCTTTCCCCACCACATCCACCAGCAGCGACACCAGCCGGTGCGTGGACTTGTAGTTGTCATTGGGTTTGAATGACCACTGGTCCCCCATTGTCATGCACGTCTCCCAGACAAAGGGCAGGGGCTTGTCCGGCACTTCCTGTTCGGGTGTGCGGTAATTCTCGTACCGACCGCCGACGGTGCGGTCCACGATGATCAGTTCCGGCTGCAGCGACCGAGCCATTGCCGCCAGGCGGTCCATTTGGATGTCCTGAGCGGGCGGCCGAACCTGGCCGGCATCGAGCCAAAGCACGTCGATGTGTCCGTAACCGGTCATCAACTCCCGAATCTGGCCGTGGGTGAACTCGACGAAACGCGACCATTTTTGCGGCTCCGCCAGGGTATTATAGTTTGGATTACGCGTGCGCGCCGGGGCGTCCGGGCTCCAGTAATCGGGGCAGTGCCAATCCGCCTTGGAAAAATACGCGCCGATGCCGAAGCCCTGTTTCCGGAACGCGTTGAACACCTCGCGCACGACGTTGGAGCGTGCGTTCGTGTGAAACGGCACGTCAGGGGCTGTGATCCGGTAGTCCGTCAGTTTGGTGTCAAACATGCAGAACCCGTCGTGATGCTTGGTGGTAAACACGACGTATTTCATCCCGGCGGCTTTCGCCGCGGCAGCCCATTTTCGCGGATCGAATTTGTCGGGATCAAAAGTGCGGGGCAGGGCCCAGTAATCGCGCTTAAACTGCTCGATATCCTTGCCGCGCTCGACCCAGGCTTGAAGGTTGTCCGGTCGTGCCCACTTGTCCTCCTCGACCAACGGCCATGATTCGATGCAGCCCCACTGGCTGTAGGCCCCCCAATGCATCATGAAGCCGAACTTCATATCCTGGAACCATTCGAGTCGCTGTTTGAGCCAGGGGTCGGGTTCATCCGAGGGGTCGGCTGCCTTCAACGGTTGACCAGGACCGAGCAGGCAAACCAGCAATAGCCACAGGGTATTTGGGCGTTTACTCATGCCCGAATGTTAAGGTGGAGGGATGGCCGGGGCGCAATGATGAATTTCCGCACAAGCGGCTACGCCACCGCCGCCTCGGGGGCTCGGACCCGCCAGTGGGGGCCGCCGCCACCGCCACTTCGCTGGTGGCGGCGGGAGGGGAAGTGCGAGGGGAAGGGCCAACCGAACGCCAACGAGGTGGACCCTTCCCAGGTTGCCATGGTGCTTCATCAAGTATCATTACATGTAAGGGGATTGATAATTGATGAGGCCAGGGCTGCGGCAGGCGTGGGTGGCGGTGAGCCTGCCGCGCCAGCGGTATTTCCGTGACCAGCCGGCGACTTTGTCGCGACCAAGGCTGAGGGCCTTGGCCCGCATATTTTACACTCCGATCGAAAGCACGACAGCCCGCCGCGTGAGGGCACGCGGCCTACAATCACGAAACCGTCCTCCC
>DATDCV010000678.1:0-4089 GCA_036524155.1 Verrucomicrobiia bacterium | reverse complement strand
GGTGGTCCGACGCTTGTAGCTCACCGGTGGCGGCCCGCTCTTGACGTCGGCATTGCCGCGCGGCTCTGCTGGGCTGCCATTCGGTGGAGTGCTAAGGTTCGGCAATCCGGCTGCCCAAGGAGTCATGGCTGTGGTCGCCGCGGCGGCCAAACCAAGCAGACCAATCCGGCTATCGCGCATAGAATTACGGGAATGCTCAACTGGAGTGCCAGGCCCCAAACGATTGTTGGAGTGATGATGACGTGAACGGGACCGACCGCCACCTCCCGCTCATTCAAAGTGGTTTCATGAACTGGTTGTCCATTCAAAATGGGCAGCGTGACCGCCGCCGTTACGGAAAGCGCGATAAGAATCCACCCGAGTCTATGGCAAGTTGCGATTTTCACGTTCTTTACTCCGAACGACGAAAGTGAGCGATGGCTGGCTCTGTCGAGACTTTCGAATCGCCAAGACCAGACCGGGCCAGCCACTCGCTCGGCCGAAAGCTTAGTGTGTCCGTTTCTCACAGGCAATCTTCAACCGGATAGCCGCAACGGCATAGTTTTCAATCTGAGTAGGGAACTGGCTGCACGTCACCTTGATCCCCGTGGGCTTGTGAAACAACCGGACGGTTGTGTCGAGGTCAGACAACCCGCAGGGTTGGCAGACAGTAGCCGGTGCGTCGTTCGGGGGGCGCAGGGGCGCACGGCCACCGGGAACAACGCCCGCAGGCCGACGCATCCTGAAGGGATGCCAGCATAGAGCAACCAGCGTCTCACGACCGCAATTTTGGTTGGGTTCGCCCGGGTCGGTGCGCGCCTCTCTGCCACCGCCCTGGGGGTGGCCGGATCATTTTGCCGCCTGACCGGAGGTCGCCGCCCCCTCCGAACACCCTGGCGACCTCCGGCTACTCGCTGTCAATCCTTCGGATTGGGGGGCGGGTTTCTGGCCTTGGTCCCGGGCCGAGTATGCACGGCATCGCGTGCAGAGAAGGGCGACGGTGCGTCGCCCGAATGCGGACAAGGCGAGGCGAAAAGTCGGGCCTTTCAGAATACTGGTTCGTCACGGGCTCCGTGCCGAACGTGCAAGATGTCCACCTGGCGTGACTTTGAAGTCCATGCTGTCGCCCAAGAGTGCAGTAAATCGCGAACCTCCTGCTGCGTCTTGGTGTGGCCGGCTTCAATATCAGCGCGCCCTCGTCGAACCGCTGCCATGACGTGCAGTTCCTCAGTGATTTCCTCGAGGGAAGCGTTTTCAGGTAACCTCTGGAGAGCATCCATCACGGCTTGCTTGTCAGTCATAAAATGAAATTACGCTCTCGCAGGACAGGCCGCAAGACGCCAACGCGCCACAACGGGGGACGCTGGGCGGTAGGCCGCCCGTGATGCACGATTGCACACAGGCGCGCAATCGGCGCATCTGCTCAAGCCAACAGTTGGGCTGTGCCAAGGCCGTCTATTTGCTCGAGGTGAGAATTGCGAGCGCCACAATGGCTGCGATGACAACCAGGAAAACAACAATGAGTTTCCGGTTCCCCCTTTGACGCTTCGTGAGGAAATCTCCGTACTTGGCCTCGTGCGCGGCGTGATCGTAACGGCGCCCTCGCTCCTCGCCGCCTTCATCCTGCATGTAGTCTCTATCGCGCAGCCCCATAAATCATCTTAGCTCCGCATCCGGTAAATGCCAAATGCTCCGCAGCAGCAGCCCCGCGCCGTTGGCGTGATATACACACAAAACGGAATCGCGGGGTCCGCTGGCTGCGGTTGATAAGCGCCGTCCTCATTGTGCTACTCCCGCGAGGCCAAGCGATAGAATCTCGGTCCCGTCGGCACTGGCAGATTCACCTCGTGGTAGCGATTCGCGATTCAAAGCGGCGTGGATCAGCGTCCATGCGCAGGCAGTGTCCGCACTGGCCGGCGTGGTAAAAGCCATTCCGCGCCGCCAACTGGCAGGAGCCTCGGGGTGGACTCCACAGAGGATTACGCACCCGGTGCCACATGTTCCCTGCACGATGGCCGGGGTCCCGTCCGGATACTTGCCGACAACGGTCCCCCAACCGGTGAGTTGCGGGCCATCCTCCCAATAATGATCGAGGGTTGTGGCACCCGCCACGGCAATCGGCACCGCCGCCTTGTGAATGCCGCGGTCTTCCGCCCGAGCGAGCCGGTTTGGCCGCCATGGACCCCGCAGCCGGTGAAGAGCCACGAAATCAGGACCAGAGCAGCAGCCAGGAGAAGCCGCGACATTCTAATCCTCAGCGGTTTTCCCTCTTGGTTCCCCGCAGGTGCAATCCAGGCAAGCTGTCCTGCACAATGTCCTCGGCGTGGTGCGGATCGCCTACACGCTCCCGCACAAAACCAACAAAGGCCTGAAAGTCCTCCAGAATTGCGGCTTCTGTTCCGGGCATGGCTGGAACCTAAGCTCAAGAGGCACCTCGCGCAACCTGAACGGAGTTCGTATTCGAGCGTGGTGATCGTCGCGCCTGGGCATGAGCGGCGACGTGCAACATGATGAAAAGGGGCACGAAATACGCCGGGATAAGCACCAGGGGCAACTGTGCCCTCGGGGCCGTCGTGACGGTCCCGGTGAGTCCAGGGATGAAGCCCGAGCATAATGTCCCCATTGAGACGGCGACAACGAGGTCAACGATCCCCAGGATATTCCAGGTCACAAACCGTCGACTGGTTACGAATGCCGGCTGACGAATCAGCCCGAGCACTATCCAAGGTGCGCTGACTTGACCTTTCACCGTAAAGCTATCTCGGGGCAGAGAGGAGGAGATGAATAGATGGCTGCACCGGCCGGCAAGGTGGACTGGGGTGGTACCGCAGGGCCGCCTTTCGCCGCTGCAGGACGATTTCAGTGTAACTGACCGTGCAGGCATCCTCGCGATGCATGCACGTGGAGAATGGACCTGCTGCTGGCAAATGTGACCGATGCAAGCGCCGCAGCCAGGCAAGAGTCTCTGATGACCTCTGAGACCGGGCCTGTTGGAAACAGCTTCCCCGTTCAGCTTGAGCCCTCGGTTCATCGAAACCGGATGAGATCCATTGCTGGGCCAACCAACGGTGCTTCCTGCGGACGAGTTGCCTCACGTTCCAGCGCCATTCCAGGACCTCCTCCGACACGGGGAATACGCCAATGAGGCGAAAAGGGTTGAACCGATCCAGAGGGAGCGTGGCGAGCGCTGTCTCAGCGGAGCACGCCGAGTTGGCAGTGATCACGGACGGAATCACATCCCCACGACTCACCGGTTTGCCTGTCACTCGCTCCGGCACGGAATACCAGTTAACAAGCGCGAAACACCCTCCCAGATCATTCAGGGCGATCCAGGTTCCACCACCCGGTTCCGAGGGGCACACCACCATGCGGCCGTCCACTCGACTTTCAGAGGGAGGCAAGCCCACCGAACGGACTCGTTTCTCGTCCCTGTTCATCGCGAGATAATAGCCCGTCCGCCGCGGTATGAAAGTGACTGTGCACATCTTCTAAGTTGCAGGTTGAAAGTTACAGGTTGCAGGTTGGCAGGCCAGCGTCCGTAGCCCGCCAACCTGCAACTAGTGACCTGCGACTTCAACTCATGGTTAATCTGCCACAGGATAGCTCGCGGCGTGCCTGGAGAATTCGCGCCACTTCTTCCACAGGAGCGAAAGCTGCGTGGGTTTTGAGCCGCGTCGACGATTCGCCGCGCCGATGGCAAAAACCAAGTCCCATTGCCGAAAAAGCGTCCGATAGGCCATGAACACGGAATTGCGGGCGTCGTAAACGCTGGTGGCTTCCGAGGCTGCGCCGTTGAGCTCGATAATCTGGAAATCCTCTCCGGCCTGAAATCCCTCCTCGCTGGTGTAGCGGATGTCGTAACGGCCGATGTAGAAACCGGGGATTTTACACGAGATAGCGTCGATGCGCTCCAATAGCGCTGACGAGTAAAGATGCATGCCGTCCCGAAAGATGCAGCCCTGAGCGTGGTTGCCAGCTTCGACCAGCTTCAACGTTTCTCCGGGCGTGAGAATTTCGTTCTGCCGCCCAGCAAATCGCGACAGATATTTCCCTGCCATAAACCGGGCCCGGGGGTCTTTCCACACCAGCTCTGAAATCGTCGAGTGCCCA